>JAGQPY010000156.1 GCA_020426485.1 Planctomycetaceae bacterium | reverse complement strand
CAGACGCTTTTCGGCGATCGTTTGTCAGCAAAATCCAAGGCCGCGACAAGTCTCCGCACTCCAAGGTGGCGCTGTCCTGCTAAAGACGGTCGATCGGGGACGGTGTTGTCAGTCGTTGAGTAAACAGCTGGCCGGATGTCATGAGGTGCGTTTCCGCCAGATCCAGCAGATGCTGGTGGTGAGTAAACACGATGACCTGAGTTCGTTCGGCCAGAGCAGCCAGCGCGTGCAAAGCGGCGACCGTACGATCGTCGTCAAACTGAATCAGAATGTCGTCCACAATGAACGGAACCGGGGGATGTTCGTCAAACCAGAGTTCCAGACTGGCCAGACGCAGGGACAGATACAACTGATCGCATGTTCCTTCGCTCATTCCCGACACGTCGATCTGTCGACCATCCGCCGGACGAACTCCCACCAGAATCGGCTGGCCCTTTTCATCCATGTCGGTCTGCAAACCGGAGAACGCTCCCAGCGTCAACTGCGAAAACAACCGGCTGGCTCGCTGCAAAACCGGTCCCTGATGGCGTTCGCGATATCGGTCAATGGCTCGCTTCAGAACCGCGTGAGCCAGCTTTAACCGGATGTACTGTTCTGAAGAACTTCGCACTTCCGCGCTGGCTTCTTCCTGCTGCAGGCGAAGATCGGCCGCCGCCGAACTGCCATCCATGCGGCTCAGTTCATTCTGAAGACTGCCGATCTGCTCGGACAGCTGCTTCTGCTCCTCAGCCAGGTCTGCCAGGACCTGTTTCTGTTCTTCCATTCGCAACTGCAGGCCGGCGACATCTTCGTGCTCAGCCTGCTGAATGAAATCCGACAGTTCCGCGCCCTTCGCCAGTTCCTGCAGCTGTTCGCGAAGCTGATTCAGCTGACCTTGAAGATCGCGTCGTTCGTCGGACTGCCGCTCCGCCTCCGGCAGTTCCGCAACACTGCCCACACCAGCCTCCTGACACATCGCCTGCAATGACTGTCGAGCTGTCTCAATCTGCTGTTGTGACTCCCTCTGTCGTTGCCGCTGTTTGTTCAGGTCTTTCAGCAATTGTTGTCTTCGAACATCATCCGTGCGGACTTTGTTTAACCGGCCGTGCAGACGAGCAACCAGCTGAGCCGTCGAAGCGTTTTCGGATTCAAGACCAATTCGCTCCACCAGAGCACCAACGTCTGCTTCAAACTGAGCAGTGCGAGTAGCTCGATCTTCAAGCTGCTGCTTCAATTGAGCAGCCTTGTCGGCGGCATCGGTCAGACTGTCCAGCGCATCCAGAACGGATTCGGCCGCGGCCGGTGACAGATCTTCGTTGCGGACCAGTGATTCCACCGACTCCTTCCACTGACGTTCCCACTTCTGCAGAGCATCCTCCGATTCCTTCACGTCCGCTTCCGCCTGCATCAACTGCCTGCGCAGTTCGGCACATTGGGAGCTTCGCCGTTGACGTTCTTCGGACGCCTCTCGAATCTCGTCCAGAGTTCGATCGGCGGTCTGCAGCATCAATTCCAGAGTCAGACTGTTGTTCGGCAGGTCACGCTCTGTTGACTGCAGTGCTGCCGTCAGCTCCGTTCGGCAAACATTAATTTCACGGCGACGGCGTTCGCCTTCGTCGTGATCGCTGTGAACTTCTGCTGCGACCTTCAGCAGTTCTTCATATTGACGCAGCCATGACAACATTTCTCGCGGCGTGCCGGGCTGCAGACCGCTTTGTGCCCACAGTTCATGCCATTTGTCTTCCAGCTGACGATGCTGTTCCGCCGCTTCTTCAACGCGCTGGCGTTCTGTGGGAACGACTTTTTCCAGTTCTGTTCGGCTGGCCATCCACCGCGATTTTTCCGCCACTTGCTGAGCTTCTCGCCGCAGCCGATCGGCCAGTTCATCCGCCCGCAGAACTTCGCGTTCGTAGACGTTCAAAGCGTCATTGTTCGGTGACGGAGCACTCTTTTCCTGAACACCGGTCTCACTTTTCTTTGGATGCTGCAGCTGCTGACGCAGCTTCTGCCACGCAGCATCACGGCGCTGACGTTGTTGTTGCAGGTCGTCTTCGGTGGGCACATCCTGCTGCAGAGCCATTTCCTGAAGACGCGATTCAACGCGAGTCAGCTCCGCTTCGACTTCGCGCAGTTTCTCTTCCGCCGCTTCGCGCCGAGCAGCAGAGTTGCGAAAGTCGTCATCGAAGGACTGCACGACATCTGCGGCAGGGACAGAAAGTTTTTCCAGTGCTTCCAGCGAACCCGACCACCGCGGAAGCCGCTGCAACTGTTTTTCCGCTTCGCGTGTTTTCTGCCGGACGGCATGCTCCATTTGAGCCGCCAGTTGCTCCACATCTCCCAGCCGCCGGATGCGATTGACGCAATCCTGCAGAGAACGTGCCTCCGGCAGTGGCGGAAGCTTATCCAGTACCGACTGTTCCTCCTGGAGTTGCTTCGATATGCGGTCGCGCTGCCGGCACGCATTGGTGGACGTGGTGTTCAGTCCATCGTGCCGGGCAATCAGTTCGCGTACCGTTCGGCGAGCCGGAGTGCTGAGCCGCAGTTTCTGAGCTTCCTGCAGTTCGCCGGTGTGGCCCAGATCGCGAAGAATGCTTTCGGCGTTCTGTTCCGCCTGACGCTTTTCAGATTCCAGCGTCGGCACTTCTTTCAGCAGCTGCTGATAATGCCCCAGCTCCGAATGCAGTTGATCAATTTCCGATGCAGACTCCAGAATCGAATTCGATGCCGGCAGAGTCTGCAGTTCTCTTTCGATGACCGCAATTTCCTCAGCAGCGTTCTGTTCTGTGATCGTGGCTGTGCGGAGTTGTTCTTCCAAAGTCCGACGCTGTTCGGCAAAGTCTTCTCGCAGCAGATTCCCGGTCGGCAACCGATCCAATCGCTGCTGCAGGTCCTTCCATTTTGCGACTCGTGGCAGTGCCTGATCCAGTCGATGAAGTCGGTCGGCTTCCGTCTGAGCCGCTGCCAGCTTCTGTCCGATATCCGTTCTTCGACTGCGAGCGGCCTCCAGATTGTCAACGTGCTGCTTCCAGTCGCTGGCCGACAGCTGGGCTCGGCGAGTTTCCTTTTCCAGTTCCTGCAGACGTTTCAACGCGGCATTGATTCTGGGCTTGCTGGCAGACGGCCGAAACAGTTCGTCGCATTCGCTCTGCAGTGCATTCAGAACCCTGACCAGATCTGCAACACCTGAACCCGCCGCAAATAACGATGTTCCCAGATCTCCGCCACCGCTCAGAATCGACTGGCCGCCCTGTTTCAGTTCGTCGTAACTGATTCCGAACTGACTGCAGAAACGATCTTCGTCCAGATGCTGCAGCAGTGATTCCAGAGCAGTCGCCTCCAGCGGCGACTGATCGTTGGCCGTCCGCAGAGAATTCTTTCCTCCCGGTCGTCGGACAAATTCAATAGCCTGGCCGTGCTGATCTTCAATTTCGGCGCCCAGCCGCAACTGGCTGTGACTGTGCAGAAACGCATCCGGACACGACTTCTCCCCGGGAATCCCAAACAGCAAATGCCGGATGGCTCGCAGTGTCGTGCTTTTTCCGGCTTCGTTGGGACCGTACACGATGTGCAGTCCAAAGCGATCGCCGTTGAAGGTGAGAGTCTGGTCGGTGAACGCACCGTATTTCAGCAGGTCCAGTCGTCGAAGTCTCACGTGGTGCCTCCTTTCTGCTGCAGGCGATGTGTCAGAATGGGCTGCACTTCTTTCAGAACCGCTTTCAGAGCATCCGCGTCCGTGGGAATCACAGCGTGTTCACCGCGCGACAGATCCGCCGGCAGCTTTCGACTCAACGCTTCCAGTTCACCGCTGAGTTCTTTCAACAGTCCTTCGTCGTCCTGAATTTCTTCCATGCAGCTCAACAGTTCCGCCATCGGCCCGCTTTCGAAGTCGTCAATGCTCGGGTCACGCAGTGGGTGAGTCTCGAATCGCACCTTTTCCACCCAGACTTCCGTCCCGCTGACGGCGAACGCACACCCGCGAATTTCCTGAGTCCAGTGTTCGGGATCTCCGGCAAGGTCGTCATGAATGTCGGTCGATCCCTGCAGCCGAACGCGAACGCCCAGCGGACGGCCTTCGGCTTCGTCGGCCATTGTCTGCAGCTGACAAGTCACCAGATCCGGCAGATCACCCAGAGACTCCACCGAACTGACATCCACGATGCATTCGGCCCAACGAAAGACGTCCAGCGGCTGGAATTCATTGGTGACATTGCCCAGCGAATCCACCGTCACCAGGTCGCAGCCTTTGGCACCCGTTTCGCGAATGTGGCGCCCCTGCAGATTTCCCGGATACACAACAGGAGTCTGATTGGGCAGGTAACGGATCTCGCGCACATGAACGTGCCCCAAAGCCCAGTACTGGTACTTCAACGCATGCAGATCGTCGGTTGTACACGGAGCATATCGTTCGTGGCCGTCCGCACCGTTCAACGCGGTGTGCAGCATGCCGATATTGAAGCAGCCACTGACCGCAGCCGGATATTCCAGCACAAGATTGGCGGTTTCTTTGGCGTTGCTGAAACCTCGCCCATGAATCGCCACGTCCCGCTCAGGAAGTCGGACCGTCTGTGGTTTTTTATGATCCAACAAGACGGGAGTTCCATCCGGATTCTGTGGCCAGCGCAGGGATTGTGACATGCGACTTTCGGCATCGTGATTGCCGCTGATCACGTAAACCGAAATTCCGGCATCGTGCAGTCGAGACAGCTGTTTCAGGAAGTGCAGCCCCGTGTTGTGATCTTTCCAGTCGCCGTCGTACAGGTCGCCCGCGATCAGCACAAAGGCCACCTGCTGATCAATCGCCAGCTGCACCAGATTGCTGAGCGCATGACGAACGGCATCGCGAATCTTTTCGACCGGCGCGCCTTCATAGCGTTCCAGTCCTTTCAGCGGACTGTCCAGATGGATATCCGCCGCGTGCAGAAAACGAAATTCAGACATCAGCAATCTTTCCGGCACCCACCATAAACAGCCGCGCCGAAATATGTTCCGGAGGCAGGCGATACAGCAAACTGACAACTCGACGATACGCGTCCAGTTGGTCCTGATAGTAGTCCACTTTCTGCTGCAGCGAAGCAGGATCGTCCACGGCGAAAGTATCCGTTTTGAAGTCCACAATGTCGCCCGCAATCAGCTGATTGTTCAGGTAAATCAGCACCAGACGATCGATAAACCCCGATACAATTTCCCCACCTTCGCGCACAGCAAAGGGATGTTCGTTGCGGACTTCCAACCGAATCTGTTCCGGCGAAGCGTTTTGAAGTTGCTGCTGCAAAGCGGGTGGCAGTGTCAGATCTTTGGGCGGGCGGTAGCTTGTCGATGTCAGTCCGGCAGAAATCTGCGGCGACTTCAGCATCTTGCGGAATTGCTTCAGCAGCTTGTCGACGTCCAGCGAACCCGCCCCGACTTCCGCCGCCTTCTGCAGCAGAACGTCGTCGTCGGGAACACCATTTCCGTCAATCCATTCGATCTGTTCGAACCAGGCATGAATCAACGTGCCACGTTCCATGGCCGGAAGATTTTCATGGCCAATCACACTGGAAAGCCGCACCTTCCGATGCTGCTGATGCTTGGACGGCGCTTTGCGACTCAACCCACGCTGCCGTCCTGCGGTCATCGGAGCGAATGCGATTCCTGATTTGACGGGGTCTATTGGTTTAACAGTGTCTGGCCCCTTTGCGACGGTGTCGGTGACGACTGCCGGTTCCGTTGACAGCTGATCCTGCCAGTCGGGATCGCCGCATTCGTACAGGACTCGGTTGGGTTCCGCCGGAACGCCGTCCGCCAAAGCCATTCGCAGCAGACCGGCGATGGTTTTGGGAACCTTCTTTTCGCTGGGTTTGGCCGGAGCAATCAGCATGTGCAGGGCATGTCGAGCCCGCGTGACGGCCACATACAGGACGCACATGGCTTCCGAGATTTCCGTCTGTCGCTCTCGCCGGAACATCCGTTGAAAGTCGTCGGGCAACAGTTCCTGAATTTTGGCGTTGCGATACCGACAGACTCGATGAATGGGTTCCGTGGGAGAAGGCCGATCCACCACAAACACGTCCGGCTGACCGACCAGTTTCTGGTCAAGGTCCGGCAGCACCACGATATCGAATTCCAGTCCCTTGCTTTGATGCACCGTCATGACTCGAACTTTGTCGGCCGTCGGATCGGGCACCTTTTTCAGTTCCACAAACCGCAGGAAGTCGGTGGTTCGCAGAGTCGAATGGTTCTGCCAGACGTAACCCAGTTCCACCAACTGCGACAGTCGACGACGTCCCCGAGCCGCGCAGGATGGCATCAGAACGTCGGCCCACTCTCGCAGCAACGGACCGTAACCTTCCGACTGCAGTCGGTCTCGAATTGATCGAGCCAGACGTTCTGCCTGACGATGACTGCCGAATTCCGTGAAGCCGAGTGCTCGCCCCAGCGGCGACTGAGCCACGTGAAATCGAGCCACCGTGTTTCCGGGATGATCCGCCAGCTTCAGCAGTGACATGATCAGCTGCACAGCCGCACTGTCGGTCAAAGGGTTGCCGCCTTCTTCACTGGCTGCAATTCCCAGTTGCCGCAGTTCAAAGATCATGCGGCTGACAACTTTATTTCGTCGAGCCAGCACGCCAATCGTCAGATGCGGAGACCGCCGAACCATTTCGGCCACCATCCCGGCCGCTCGCCGCATGATCAGATCGAACTGATCACTGGACGAATCATCCGGATTGTGAGCCGCAGGGGCTGTCACAAGGCGAGCGTACCCGGGAAGATTTTCCCGTGCTGTCGAATGATCCTGAAAGTTTCGGCACCATTGATGGACGGCATCGAAATCGTCTGCCGCTTCAGCGTCGTTCAGGGCTCGCAGGCCGTTGAAGATGGAATTTGTGACGTCCATGATTGCCGGAGCGGAGCGGAAACTGCGGTTCAGTTCTGTGCGAGTCAGGCCTTTCAGTTCGGTTTCGATGGCATCAAAGATTTCCGCCACGCCGCCTCGCCAGCCGTAAATCGCCTGCTTGACGTCACCCACACAAAAGAACGAACGCCCTTTCTTTCTGCGAGTCGTCTCTTTGGCAAACGGACGAATGACCTGCCACTGAGGCAGCGACGTATCCTGAAACTCGTCCAGCAGAATATGCGAAATCCGTCCATCCATGCGGTACGACAACCGATCGATGTCATTGTCCTGAGCCACATCGGCCAGCAGTCGAGTCACATCGTCAAACTGCAGCAGTCGAGCATCATCTTTCAACTGGCTGTAGCGAAGATCAAAGCGGCTGAGCAGATCGTACGTCGCTTCTGTCTGACGAGCGACAAGGTCGACCAGAACAGCTCGCGCGTGACGGATCAGATCGCTGTAAACTTCCACAGCGGCCTGCCCCAGATCTTTGCGATAGTATGTCGTTTGTCCGGCGGCGACGACTTTTGCGATGCCATTGGAGACGAACGCATCCCAGTCGTGAGCCGCCGCGTTGGCCAGGTCTGAAGTGCGAGCGTCTGCAATGCTTTTGTGCTGTGGCAGTTCTACTGACTTCAGGCATTCGATCGCCTGTTTCAGTTTGTCTTTGGACAGCGGACGAGTTCGAGGAAATGACTTCCATGCATCGGCCGTGGTCTGCAGAAAGATGGAATACAGCGAATCCACCAGCTGCCGAATCAGTTCACCTACCGTCCGAGTCGTTTCGCCCTTGGTCAGCAGATGCATCAACTGCACGGTGGCGTCTGTCTTTTCGTTTTTCAGCACTGCCTGCACAGCTTTATTCTTCAGCTGTACATCATCGATTTCATCCACGATGGACCAGTCCGGCGGCAGTCCCATTTCAAAGCCAAAACTGGAAGCGACCTGGCTGAAGAAACTGTCCAGGGTGCAGATGCGAATGCGATGCAGTCCGCGCGTCAGGTTCTGCAACAGCTTCAGGCAGTCATCGCGAGTCAGTTCGGGCTTTTCCAGAAACGTCGCCAGTTCCCGACACTTCGCATCGTCCAGCGCGGCTTCGGCCAGACGCAGCATGTTGCGTTCCAGAATCTCCCCGGCCGCTTTACGAGTAAACGTGGTTGCCAGAATCTCTTCCGGCGGCGCGCCGCTGAATAACTGCCGCAGATAACGGTTCGTCAGTTGAAACGTCTTTCCCGTTCCCGCCGACGCCCGAATCACGACGTTCGCGGTCAACGCCGGATTCACCTCGCTTTGTTTTTCCGAAACCACATTATCCTCCGTGCGCGCAATCGTTGACATTCGAGCATTCAAACGGCGAGACCGGGTCCCGCAACGGGGCAGAAATCCTGTGAAACACCAATTGAATAAGGAGCCGGCCCCGATTCTGTCAGGGGCCGTTATTCCGATTCCCCGGCAAACAGCGGATATTGCCTGCTGGGAACGTGAGCACCTTCGAGCAGCGCGGACAGTCGCTTAACGATTTCGGGATGCGCGGCGGCGACGTTGTTGGCTTCGGAAACATCATCGGCGACGTTGTACAGTTCAAAACCGGATGGCTTCTGTGTACTGACTTTCAGCTGCACCAGTTTCCAGTCTCCCTGCAGAACGGCTCGCTTGCCCTGCTGCTCACTGAATTCCCAGTACAGGAACTCATGCTGTTGCTGTCCCGGTTTTCCCAGCAGTTCGGGCACCAGCGACACACCGTCCAGATGGCTGGGTTTGTCAGCCGTACACAATTCGGCCACCGTGGGCAGGATGTCCTGAAAGCCGCTGATCAGGCTGGTGACTCGTCCTGATGGAATTGTGCCCGGCCAGCGAGCAATCATGGGAACTCGAATGCCACCTTCGTACAGATCACGCTTCATGCCGCGCAGATCACCGTTGCTGTTGAAGAACTCCATTGTGTGACCGCCTTCCTGATGCGGCCCGTTGTCGCTGCTGAACATCACCAGCGTTCGTTCTTCCAACCCCGTTTCGCGAAGTTCCGTCAGAATGCGCCCGACGTCGCGATCGATGTTGCGGATCATGGCCGCAAAGCCTTTTTCCGGAGCAGGCCAGTCTTCCTTGTCGAACGGACCGAAGTCCGGAACTTCAAGGCCCTTTTCCGGTCGATCACTGTGTTTGCCGCCTTCGTTGTTGGCGTGAGGAACATTCAGTGCGAAGTACAGGAAGAACGGTTTTTCGCGATGGTCGCGAATGTATTTCACCGCTTCATCGGTCAGCAGATCCGGTGCATAGTCGACGCGTTTTTCTGCGACTCCTCGACCATCCTGCCCGCGCCACTGTGGCTGGCAGATGTTTCGCAGAGCCTGTTGGTGACCGTTGCGAATCAGAAACTCCGGATAGAAATTGTGAGCGTGCCACATGCTGACGTAACCGAAGAAGTGATCGAACCCGTGATCGTTGGGATCGGAAAGCGGCAGCGGAGCACCAACGCCCCATTTCCCGATGCAGGCTGTTTCGTAACCTGCCGTTTTGAGGACTTCTGCAATGGTGACATCCTCCGGTTGCAGCAGCCCCGGACTGTTTCCGCGAATCCGGCAATGCCCGGTATGTTGTCCCGTCATCAGAACACATCTCGACGGCGCACAGACGGTGCAACCGGCATAGTGTCTGGTGAACCGGATTCCTTCGCCGGCCATGCGATCGATGTTTGGCGTGGCAATGTGGGTACCGCCGTAACATCCAAAGTCTCCATATCCGGCGTCGTCGGCCAGAATGTAGATGATGTTGGGGCGTTCATTTGCAGCGACCGGGGTCACCAGTACGGTCATCAGAAATAAGCAGATATCCAGTCGACGCATCACGGTTTGTCCCAATCTGATGGCATTGTCCTGATTCGCTGAGCCGGCAAGGATTTGCCAATCACATTCAGTTGAAGAATCACGGTTGCCGGAATATCTGTCCGGCAGCAACGTGCACCCTACTGATTCCGTTCATGATCAACAATCGTCGGCAAAACAGAAAGCTGTGCGGATGGTGCGGTTATGACACACTCGCAACGGCGAAAAAGCCGTTGCATTTTTCCTGATCGTGAAAACGATCTGCCGAGGCGCGTGTGATCCCGGGAACTTGCCAGGATCTTTCTTCGGACAACTGGATTCCATGTGATAGTTTGGTGAAAATCCGGAACAGGCGTCGGCAGGAGTTTTCAGGCGGTTCTCAAAACCCGATTCTCAGCAGATGGTCATATGTCGATTACGCAATTCACACCCGAAGAACGGCAGGATCTGGAAGACGAAGTCACGGTCCCGCTGTATGTCCTGTTCCCGCTTGGTATTCTGGGCCTGTATTCGCTGGCGTTTCCGTGGCCGGTGAACACTCTGCCGGTTTATCTGTGCTGGCTGGCGTTCACAACCTTCGTGTTCTTCTGTTACACCAGCTGCTTTCACGAAACCGCCCACCAGACGCTCAGCGATTCGGCTCGGCTAAGTCTGATCGTAGGACGGATTCTGGGAACTCTGGTTTTCACTCCGTATTCGGTGTACCGCGAAAGCCACATTCGGCACCACGCGTACCTGAACAAGCCGACGGACTTCGAACTCTGGCCGTACAGCGACCCGTCCAGTCCGCTCTGGTTTCGTCGAGCATTTGTGTGGTTTGATCTGGTGTTCGGAATGTTTTCCAGTCCCATCGTCTACGGTCGAACCTTCTTCCACCCGGATTCTCCCATCAAAAATCCGGCCGTCCGTCGCGCGGCCTATTGGGAATATGCCGCGATTGTCGTCTTCTGGTCGGCGGCATTGACCGTGATTGCGGTCAACAACTGGTGGTTTTACTTCCTGACCGTCTGGTTTCTGCCTCACTGGCTGGCCGGAGTCATGCAGACCGGTCGCAAGCTGACTGAGCATCTGGGAATGACCAGTTATGACCCGTTGAAAGGGACCAGAACCGTTGTGGCCAACAACTGGTTCACTCGCCTGTGTACGTGGATGAATTTCGACATCTTTGTCCACGGTCCTCACCATCGTCATCCCAAGGTCGCTCATCATCTGCTGTTAAAAAAGATGAATGAGTACCATCAGATGTCGAATGAGGAATTTCCGATCTACCCCACCTATCGAGCGGCAGCCTGGGCCATGTTCCCCTACCTGTTTCGCAATCCCGGTGTGGGAATGAACGCTGGTGCGGCGACACCCGACCGCGAAAAAGTGGAGGACGTCGATAACTTCGTGGCCGATGTCGCAACGGAAGTTCTGTCCGAAAACGATCTCGAAACGAAGGGGGCCTGACGAAATCGGGACAGGCACCCTTCCCGATGATTGCGTGTCTCACAGAGTTTCTGCCCCGTTGCGGGAGCCAGTCTTGGTTTTGTTCACTGTTCCCGATCACCGCCATCTGAGTGTCGTGTCTCACTCGGATGGGATCTTACTGACCGCC
>JAGQPY010000155.1 GCA_020426485.1 Planctomycetaceae bacterium | reverse complement strand
CAACTTGTGGCATCCACGGGCTCAAACGAGAACGCTCAATCCGACGTTCGTCTGCTGGCTACAAAGCTGCTTCGCACATGGAACACTCCACAGCAAACAGACACCGTCACTGGTCGCTGGCGACCTTTGCCCAATCGTGAAGTGGCGGGGCTGGCGGAAGCTGTGCAGCCTTACCTGGCCGGAATGCTGGCCGGTTCGAAGCAACTTCGCGAAGAAGCCATTGCGCTGGCGGCCGATCTGGGCATTCGTGACATCGTGCCGACTCTGCAAACCATTCTGGAAAACGCTGATGCTGCGGAAGACGAACGAGTCGTCGCCTTTCAGGCATTGTCCGAACTGCTGCCGGATGTCCGCGATCTGCTGCGGAAAGGTCAGCGGGATTCTTCAGAACAGGTTCGCATCGCCGCTTTGCGACTCCAGTCAGACCGCGATCCGCAGGCAGCGTTGCCGGTGTTGGCGGAGATCGTGAACTCCGGAACGACCGGTGCTCGGCAGGTGGCTTTGCAACTTCTCGGACAACTAAAGTCCGAACTCAAGATTAAAGAACTCAGGCATGCCTTTGACCTGCTGAAGGCTGAAAGGCTGCCCAACGCTGTGGTGCTGGATCTGCTGAATGCCGCTGAAGCGACCAACAATTCAGAACTCGCTGCGATGGTGGCCGCCTATCGTGAACAACAACAGGCCGCCGGAACAAAGCTGGCCGAATACAGTGAATGTCTGGACGGCGGAAATGCCGCGAAAGGATCGGAGATCTTCTTCGGGCGAGCGGCTGCATCCTGTCGACGCTGTCACAAGGTCAATGGAAACGGTGCAGACATTGGCCCGGATCTTTCCGCCATCGCCAAAGATAAGGATCGCAGTTATCTGCTGGAGTCCATTGTTGATCCCAACGCGAAGATCGCGAAGAACTTCGAAACGACCATCATCGTTGATCTGGACGGTCGGATTCACAGCGGCATCATTCGCGAAGAAACAGACGACGTTGTCAGGCTGGTCACGCCTCAGGGGGCAATCGTTTCCGTTGCCAAATCAGACATCGACGAACGCGCCAAAGGGCAAAGCGGTATGCCCGCCGACATCGCCAAAAACCTGTCCCGAAGCGAAATCCGTGACCTGGTCGAATACCTGTCCACGCTGAAGCAGGCCGTCGGAACAGCTCACGGTTCCACCACCGCTGAGTGAATCGCCCAACCAAATAATCCTGCCAGGGACAGCGATCAACGCCGTGAAGAGATTTGAACTTCCGGGGTGGGAAAATGATTTGTTTAACCCGATGCCGCAGGCGAAGCCCGTTCCTGCTGCGGTCAACCTCGCCTGCGGCATCGGATTAAACGATCAGAATCTCTACACGGCTCTAAGCGAAGCCCTGCTGTTCACCCCAGCGACCAACGGGAGCGGTTCGGCGATTGTGGTCAGCCACCCCCAATCGCCGTTCCACGCCATCAGGTCAGGGGCGAAGCCCTTGTCAGACTTTTCGTTGAGCGATATTGATGTAGGCATGAACGTGGGGTGCGCCACGGAAGTGCCAGACGAAGGAGGGGCCTTCGACTCGCCAGATGTCCCACACATGATCATTGTTCAGGTCGTTCTTCTGGTAGAAAGCCATGTTCAGTTTTTCGATGCCGCCACTGTCGCGAACGATCTGCATGACTTCGTCGCGGTCTTCCTGACGGTACGGTGCGAGCAGCACGCTGAGCGTTTTTTCGACCAGAGCCTGTTGGTCCTGTTTCAGATCGGAGATGGAAATCCCGGGGAACTGACCGGCATCACCCTGAATTTCAACGGCCGCTTCTTTGGGTGGAGCCGACGTGACCAGAGCTTTGGTTCTTTGATCGGTGTCCAGAGCTTTGAAGACTTCGTTGGCCTGCTGAGTCTGATAGTAGAACAGGTTTTCAGACGTTTCTTCGGCCCCGTGTCCGTAGACAATCGGACCACCGAATGCGGCTTTGTCGACGCTGTTGCCGTCGGCTCGCAGAGTCAGATGGCGACCTGTGAACTCCAGTTCGAACGGTCCTTTTCCAGGTTCGCCGAACACGGCAACACTGTACGCTTCGAAGCCACCATCGTCGTCGTCCATCTGCTTACGAATCAGCGTGTAGCCATCTTCGCTGGTCAGACCTTTCAGCACCTGATCCAGGATGGTTCGCTGCCTGTCGGAATAGAAGTCGTTGCCGATTTCCGGTTCCGTGACGTGCCAGTTGGCATTGATGCGACTGCGTAATTGGTGATCGAAGCCGAAGCAGATCTTCTTTTTCTGAACGTCCGACAGAGATTGATAGAATTCTGCCACAGCAGTTTCCGCAGCGCTGGTTCCCGAAGGGGCTGCGTAGAGACTGGAAGCCAACGGACGAAGTCCAAACGAAGCCAGAGCCGAAGCCGTGCAGGCGGCTTTCACAAAACGTCGACGACTAACGGAGGAATCTGCGCGCTGTGTCATTTCGAATGCTCCCGAGTGCGGTGTGAAACTGAAGGCAGGCGGTGGAGCCGGTGCTGAATCACGACGATGGCAGTGACTTCGCAACGTTTCCGGCTGCTCATCATCCTAAAGTGGACACAGGATCTCAACCGAGCACCCAAAACACGGGCACAATTGATGCATCACCGTGGCGGAACGGCAGGGAATTCAGATGCCACGGAGACGCTTCGAGGGTTGCAAAGGTGGAACAGAAAAGCGTTCCGCCGGCAAGGCGAGGGCGGTCTGTGATCGATGAAACGCGGTGGCCGACCGATCAGTTCTGTTCGCGAATGGGAGCGAACTTGATTTTGCTGATGTACCGCACCATTTTGCCATCGACCATCTTGCCGGAACAGGCACTGATGGCGGCGATGATGTTCTTGTATTTCAGGCCGAAGTCCGGATCGATTTCGACTTCCTGCTTATCCAGAGCACCAGGACCGGCGGCTTTCAGAGAATTGACAGACTTCAGAATTTCCGAATTCAGTCGCAGGAAGGCGTTGGTCCCGGTGCCCATCGGCTGGCCGTTGTAGTACAGCTGAGACATTTCGCCCGTGGCCGGATCGGCTTCCATGCGTACCTTGAATGGCGGCAGATCAGCGTCGCTCATCGATGACTGAGCGGGCGCGCCCAGAGGCATGTTGATATCGAAGTTGCCTTCGGGTTCAATGATCTTCAGTGTCAGCATGAAGAAGATCAGCAACTGAAACACCACGTCGATCATGGCCGACATGGGCGTTTCCATCTTGTCGCCGCTACTGGCTTTATGTCGAATCTTCATGGTTGGATTTCTGACTACGACAAACTTGTTTCCGTTGACTCATCCGTTGAGTGACCAGCGGGAATGCCTTCCGATGATGGCAAAGGATCAATGCGAGAAACTGCCGTCAGGGGTCGACTTTCTGAGTGGCCTTCAAAGCAAAACGCTGGAACTCGATGCCCTGCTCCTGACACAACTGAATCAGCTTTTGAACCAGTCCTGACTGCACACCGGCGTCAGCACGGATTTCCACGGTGACATCTTCCAGCGGCGTTCCAATGGTTCGATAGAACTGAGCTTCTTCCTTCAGTCGCGTGGCACTTTGTTCGACCGTCAGACGTTCGTCCCCGAAAAAGATGTAAGGCGTTGGGTCGATGATTTCGCCCTGCTTATCTTTTTCGAAACCAAAGTTAATCGTGAATGCATTTTCACGTTTCACTTCGGGCGGCTTGGCCAGCTGGTCGCGAGGCAGGGTCACGCGTTCGTCAGCCTGCTGCTGTTCGAAGTTGGAAATCACCATGAAGAAGGCGATCAGCTGAAACACGATGTCAATCATCGGCGTCATGTCCACTTCGGGGACGCTGTTTCCGGATGACTTGATTTTCATGACTGTGTTTCCAAAACAGAAAAGCCGTTCTGCAGAAGACGTCCCGCCCGAGTTTTCAATGTCATTGACGGGATGGGCTGTTCAGCCAGCACCGGATCAACGAATGTTGCCGGTCGTCCTGACGGCCGGGATGCAACAGGTTGTCAGGAGGAACGTGTTCATTGGCCGACAGTTCATCCTGCCTCCAGCAGAGCTAACGTCCCACCTACGCCTTGGTCTTGCCCACAGCTGCAAATCGGCTCATGAGACCTTCGCTGACCATGCCGATTTCCAGCACCAGTCGCTGAATGCGGTTTCGCAGGATGGTGTAGAAAATCATGGCCGGCAGAGCGATGCCCAGACCGATCAGGGTGGTGAACAGAGCGGTTGAAATCCCTTCGGCCAGTTCGCTGGGTTTGGGTGATACGGCGGACGATGCAATCTTGTCGAACGAAGCGATCATCCCCTGTACAGTTCCCATCAGTCCCAGCATGGGAGCAATGGTGCCGATCAGAGCCAGATAGCTAAGGCGATGTTCCAGAGCCATGTTTTCGTCTTCACCGGCTTCCTGCATGCCTTCGACAGCTTCCGGATAACCACGGCTGAGACGCCCCATGCCGGAGGCCAGGACTCGTGCAACGAAAGATTCGTCGTTGCGAGCGAACTCGTAGGCTCCCTGAAAGTCCTTGCCGTTCAGCTTCTGTTCGAATTCTTCGACGAAGTCGTTGGGCAACAGGACTTCACGGCGAACCTGAAGCAGGTTCATCATGATCAGCGCGACCATGACAAAGGACAGTGCTGCAAAGATCAGCAACCAGAACCACCCCAGAGCATCGATCATCCAGGTCAGGAAGTTGCGGCTTTGAACCTGTGCGGGTTCGGCAGCGGGAGCAGCTCCGCCTCCGGCATCGGCCGGAGCTGATTCGGCGGCCGGTTCATCCTGGCCCATCACCTGAACTGACTGTCCCAGCACGGGAATCAGAGTGAGAAGGGCGGTGAGCAGCAGTAGTCCCCAGTTCTTCAGGGAACGCTGTCGGGATACTCGTTCTACAAGACTCAGCATCTCAAACTGTCTCCGAATCAGATCAGCCGCTGACCTGCACCAGGCTGGCCATCACTGGCAGGCACGGGGCGGCATTCGACGTGAAAATGGACTCTGTGGAATGCGGACTGTTCCGAAACCCAAGGTTCCCGTCCGCGAAATCATCGAGTGTGAACTGGCAGGAATGTAGCTGGTTGGCCTGGCGGCGTCATCTAATTTACCCCGTCAGTCGTCAATGTCTCAGCTTTTTTTCGCCCCGGACGGTTCAACAGGTACAGAACAACCGGCCTTTGGCGGCGACCATTCCATGTCAAAACGTGCCGAAAAGTGTGGTGGTCCCGATCAACGGTCGTCACGCCACAGAAATCAACCACCACTGCCCGGCTGCTTCGCCCACTGGCTGTTGGGATAGCGTTCGGTCAGGCGAGCCATCGCTTCAGCCGCTCGATCCGCATGACCGCTGGGCCCCCACAACTGCGACAGTCGCATCAGTGCCTCCGCATGTTGTGCTGGTTCGCCGGGGTAAAGCACATCCACGTGCAGATACGCCATCAGAGCCGCTTTGGGTTCGTTTTTCTGACGCAGGCAATCGCCCTTGCGAACCCATGCTTCCGCCAGTGTGGTGGATTCCGTTTCTGAAGCCTTGCTGATGACTTCATCCAGTGTTTTCAAAGCATCGTCGACCTGGTTCTGCTGCTGCAGACAAAGCGCTCGCCCCAGCATGCCGTCGTACATCGCTCCGGAAGAGGCTTCGTCGCCCTGGCTTTGCTGCACGACCGCGTCAAACGCCGAAAGTGCTCCCGACGCATCGCCGGAGGCCAGCAGCAGCTTTCCAAGATCTACGCCTGCCTGCAGCTGAAACCCCTTCACGGACGAACCCTGAACTTCCGTCAACAGTTGTTTGGCGGCATCGGTTTCCTTCAGCAGCCCATGAATCGACGCCTGCAGCAAAGTCGCTTCCAGATAACGGAAGTTCGTCTTGTTGGTTGCTCGAAACTTTTCCAGGGCTTCTTTGGCTTCCGCCGCTTTGGAAGAATCGGTCAGAGCCTGTCGTCCAATGACGCGAGCCATCAGAAACTGAATTTCCGATGTCAGCCGCTTGTCCGACCCCGAATAGGAAGCCTGAACTTCCTTCAGTTTTTCCAGAGCATTATCCAATGCTCCGCTGCGTTCGTTGCTGCGAGCCTGATTCAGACTGCCGGGTTCGCCATCGAACTGTACGGCTTTGAGATTGGCCACAGACACCGAGATTTCTTCCCCGTTGGTTCTCTTGATGACAACTTCGTTGTTATCCATCTTCGAAAACTCACCCCGCAAAGCCACGTTGTCGCTGCGTCGAGTCACGATGTCGACCGCGAAGATGGCCTGGCTGAAACACGACACGGCCGTCATCAACGCCAGTGTACAAAACCAGAATCGACGGCCGTTCGCCGCAGCGGTTGGGTGAGTCGAACACACAGGACGTTCGCCGTGCGTCGAAATGATCGACTTCCGGTGCAATGCGAATCGCGACGAGCATGAACCGCCGGTCGGAAAAAAGGTGCAGTTGTTTTTCATTGAAGATCGTTCCAAATCAATTCGATGGAATCAGGCATCTGGGTTTATCAAGCGAGCAGAAACCGAACGTGGGACGAATGTTCTGACGTCACGATTCCGCGGGCGGTGGCTGAGGTTTGGCGGCTTTCCTGGCTGCCGCCGCTTTGGCCTTGGCTGCTGCCAGCTTGGCGGCCTTCAGTTTGGCCAGAGCTTCGGGATCCGTTGGCAACGCCTTCTTCTTCACGGCTCCTTCCGCTCCGGCTGCTGACCCTGCCGCAGCGGCCTTCGCAGCCGCCTTGGCCTGAGCCAGCTTGGCGGCCTTGTATTTGGCCATTTCTTCCGGCGTCAGGACTCGCTTCTTTGCCGCCGGCGCGCCAGCGGTGGGAGCTGCCTGCCCGGCGGCCGCAGCCTGAGCGGCCGCTTTTTTCTTTGCGGCCAGAGCCTTCGCTTTAGCCGCTGCCAGTTTTTCGGCATCGGTCGCGGCACCAGCGGTTTTGGAAGCGGAAGCTCCTTCCGCGGCGGGAGCAGCCGCAGGGCGAGCCACCTTTTTCTTTACGGGGGCTGCCGGAGTCGCTGCCGTCGCCTTCTTCCGTTCCGGAGGCGCTGCGACGGCTGTTCCGCCGCCCACCTCGACATTGGCAAAATCAAACCCACCGCCTCCGCCACCACTGCTGCTGCCGTCTCCTGCGGGCGGTGTGAAAGAAGCCACTTTCGACGGCGCCAGCGAACGTCGCTTCGCTCCCGGTTTGCTCATCAGCTTATAGAAGCCGAAGGCACCTCCGGCCGCCAAAGCCAGTGCCAGAGTTGCCAGCAGCACATTCGGTCCGGAATCTTCCGGTGGTGCCGGCGGAGCAACCGCCATTTGTTCATTTGATTCGGGAGTATCTTCTGCCACCGCTTCGCTCTGTTCATCTTCCGGAATCTCCGGCGGCTTCGGTCGCTCCAGCGCGACGGGTACCTGCCCCAGATCGGTCTGCACGTCCTGATACAGCTTGTCGAACTTTGCAAACCACACATCATCGATATCCCAGAACACCTGAGTGAAGCTCATGCATTCGGCCACCGCAGACTGCAGTTGTTTTTCCGATTCCGGCGCGCCGGTTTTGGCATAACGATAGCGGCTGTTGATGTACTCGTAGCGAGCCTCCAGAAAACGGTTTTTCAGATCTTCCCATTCCGGTGAACCCTGACGAGCCTGAAGTCGCCGAGTTATTCCCGACCAGCCCCAGATCGTGGTCTTTCCGTTGGCGTCCTTCAGGCCGTTCATGGCATCCAGAAGTTTCTCCGGCTGACCGGCACTGTCCGCGCCCCAGTCCGACAGCGTGTAGGCCGCTTCGAACTGCACATCCAGTGACAGATCGTTTTCCGCCAGAACCGATTGAGCCAGAGCAACTGCCTGTTCGTACAGCCCCTGAGCCCTCTGGCAACGAATGATTCGCAGCTTAATCGCCATGACCGTTGGGCCTTCGGCCAGATTGCTGTCCAGAATTTCCTGATACGCCTGATTGGCTTTCTGGAAGTAGGTTGCAGACGCCGCCACATTTTCCTGACTGCCCTGGCCAAGACCAAAGTAAGTTTCGCCAATCCACAGCAGCGAGTTGTAGTCGCTCTTGTCTCGCTGAGCGTAAACCTTTTCGAGGAACTGTTCGAAGGATGTTCGCACCTGAGCCAGTCGTTCGTCTTCACCGGACGCCTTCAGCCGTTCCAGCTCTTCCTGCAGTTCGCGGCCCAGCTGAGTATAAACTGCAGCCGTGTCCTGACCGCCGACGGCTTCCAGAGACGTCATGGTTTTCAGAGCGTCATCAATTTTCTGAGTTCCCACGTAAGCTCGCAGCAACAAACGATAGGTCTGTCCTGCAAACGCCGCGCTTTGAATGCCGGTTTCCGGTCGAGGCTTGCCCTGTGGAACTTCGATGGCTTTGATGATGGAATTAGCCCCGCCGGCCGTCAGTCGGGTAATCGTGTCCCCGAATCTGCCGTCCATATTCAGAATGGTGGCATACGAAACTTCAGCCGCTGCGATTTCTGCCGTCGGCGGAACATTCTCCCCCAGTTTGGCTCGCGCGAGCTTAATGCCTTCTTCCAGCAAGGCCGAACCGTCAGATTTCCACTTCTGAATGGTTTCGCTGTCCTGTTCCGGCTGTTCGCCCGATTCAATTTTGGCCATCGTCGTGACCCACGCCAGCCAGTAAGACTGTCCGGCCTGAATGCGAGCCGACGGGTATTCCGAATAGTCGTCCGGTACCGACAGATAAGTCTGAGCAGCGTTGAGCGGTTCATTCAGGTCGCGGAAAACCTGCCCCAGGCGAATGCGAGCCTCATTGCCGCGAGTCGACTGCGGATACTGAGCCACAATCAGTTCGCAGATCTGCTTCAACAGATCCAGCTCAAATTCCTGAGCACCGGGAGGGGCGTCGTTGAAAGCCTGCACGGCCGCTTCGATGGCAATTTCCGTCGCACTCAAAGCCGTGTCCGGATCGTTCAGCCGATCCTGAGTCATACAGTAGCGAGCCAGAATGATGGCTTCAAAACTCTTGCGCTGTCGTAGATACACGTAGCTTAACAGGTAGCGGGCCTGAGCAATCGCTTTGGGACTGGTGTCTTCGTCTCGCAATTCCAGAGCCAGTTCAAACAGTCGACCGATCTCGTTCAGCTGCAGATCGATGGCCTGTTGTGCCTTCGTTTTTTCTTCGGGCGTTTTGGCGTTCTTCAGGTCTTCGCTCAGCCCCTGCAACTGGCTGACCATTCCCCGAGCACGTTCGAAGGCCGTGTCGAAGTCTTTGGGAACCGCATCTTTTTCGCCCAGTTCGGCATTCAGACGCCGTTCCATCGCGACGGCGGGTTCGCGATAAGGCCCGGGAAAACGGCCCACCTGTTTGGCATCGGCCAGAGCCTGCCGCAGCATCGCGCTGCGTTGTTTGTCATCGCCGTAAGCTCGATCCTTGCCCAGCTTTTCTTCGGCGATTGTTTTCTCCCACAGAATCCCCAGACCGGTTTCCGTGTACACACGCGATCGATTGCTTTTGTCGTTGAGCCATTCATCAGCTTCCTGCAGCACCAGCTGAAAGTCGTTCTTCTTTTCGTGGTTCAGACAGATTAACCGATACTGCAGCGCAATCGAACGCAGAAACTGCACGCTGGGATGATCCGACTTGTGCGACAGCATTTCGTTATAAATGCCCAGCGCGCGGTTGATGTCGTCCTGTTCCTGAAAACACTTGCCCATCATCAGGCGAGCCTGCAGGCCGATGGGGTTGGTTCGGCGAGCGGCATGAATTTCTTCAAACTGCTCGGAAGCCGTCACCAGTGTGTCGTTGCGTTCTTTGGTTCCCGGGTCAAACGTCTGACCACGCTCAAAAGTACAACGCACCAGATTGAACCATGCTCGAAGATACTGCACTTCCGCGTTCAAACGCTGCTCGTAGAGTTCTTCGTCCTTCGTCTGGTCGATGAATTTCGGAAACCCGTCGTACTGAGCTTTGTACTGATCGTGAGCCTGCTGGTAGATGCCCTTCGCCTGATCAATCAAACCACGAGCCTGCTGCTGCAGTTCCTTCTTTCGATCGATGTTCCCCGGCGATTCCGCGTCCCAGATCAGACTGCGAGCCCGTTCGAACAACAGCTGCCCCAGCTCCGAATTTGCAAAAGCCGCACGGGGATGAGCCTTGTGTTCGCTGGTGAACTTCTTCAGATAGGTTTCCGCCTGAGCCAGCGCCTGCTCTCGATCTTCCGGAATGCGCGAGGCGGAGCCCTGTTCTCGATAGGTGATGCCCCGTTCCAGGTCCAGAGTGTCACGGAACTCCTGCGGGACGTTCGAAAGCTTCGACACTTCCTCCAGGTAATCCAGAGCCGTGTCGAAGTATTTTCGCTGACGGAGTCCTTCCACAAATTCGGCGAATGGTTCACCCGCATTCGCAACTGCTGTACCGCCCAGGACGAACAATGTCATCAGCCATCGAAATGGAACAGACAAATCAATCCTGTTTGTGACTCTCAAGTCCTGCATATGCTTTTCCATGTTCATTTCCGGGCGAAACGAACGATTGAGATATCCGGGAGGGTCAACAAACTCCACAAGTCCGCCACCGCACAGACCGCCGGACCTGAAAACGTGCAGGTTGACATCTGTTCAGCAGAATTCGGGAGTCAAAATGTCCTGCACTGAACCCCGGCACGCCTGCCGCGATTCTTAAGTGAACCGTCAGAAACGTTGCCGGATGCATGATCGCAGGGTTTGGGAAGGGGCCAAGAATAAGAAGTTTTCGGCCGATTCGCAAAGAAGTGCCAGCATTCCGATCAATTCGCGACCATACAATAAACGGATTTGGCCCGATATGCCCCGTTTTTTTCGCATCGGGATCGAACACCGCGAAAGAATTGACGGCAACGGGATCGATTTTGCCGCCCCTCTTGTCCGCGGCCGTTGCTTCCATGGCGACTTAACGGGTACAGAGCCCAACGCCGTGAAAAGATTCTCATCGTTTAATCCGATGCCGCAGGCGAAGTTGATCGCAGCCGGGGCGAGCCTCGCCTGCGGCATCGGATTAAACAAATCAGTTCTTCGGCCGGAAAAAACAGAAACAACGGCACGATCTGTCTCGAGCTTCAGCGTTGTTCCAGCTCAAATCTCTTCGCGGCGTTGGGCAGATCCCTTATCCCCCGGAGGCTGAAGCCAAAAACGTTGTTGTACTACGATCTACGTCAGGAAAGCGTCTGCCCCCAGTAAATCAACCCAGTGCGGAATGAATTCCTTATGAACGACGGCGAATCCAAAAGCATTCGACATCAGATCAGGCTTTTATTCACCTGCCTGAATCGCCTCATTCCGGGCCGAACGGCCGATGTTTGTCGATTCGCCATCTCCAGATCCTGCCGCTGTTGTGCAGCAGTCTTGACATTGTTGGCGTGTCAGGTGGGCGGGGCGGCCGATTCAGAATCTGTGGATCGAGCAACCCTGGTGATCATGGCCAACCGCGGTCCGG
>JAGQPY010000154.1 GCA_020426485.1 Planctomycetaceae bacterium | reverse complement strand
TCCGAAAAAGGAATGAGCCAGCCACAAGAACCTGAGAGGCCTCCGGCTGAATTCGGAAACAAGTGACTCGTAGCCTCGACCACTACCGACTGCCATTTCAGACGTAGGTGACGTTGAAGTTGATACTGTACGCCTCAAATCACGACCGCTGCAATCCCGCCCGGAAAAAACAGAAGGACATCGTGGTCTTCGATGTTTCCTGCGATTCATCCTGAAAGGATGCCGGAGATTAGCCGGTGGTCGCCGACCGGCGCACCGCCGGACGCCGTGAAGAGATCTGAGTCGGAGAAACGCTGAGGTTCGAAACAGATTGCGCTGCTGCTTCCGTTCTTTCCGGCGGAAGAACTGTTTGTTTATCCCGATGCCGCAGGCGAGGTTCATCGCAACCAGATCGGGCCCCGCCTGCGGCATCGGGTTAAACGATGAGAATCTCTTCGCGGTGAATCGCAATCGCCTGTGCGAAAGCCGAATCATGAGTCATGATTCCTTTCACAAAGGCTCCCGCACCTAACTTCGCGCCGAGCTAAACATTACTGCGGCTGAACGGCTGTGGAATAGCCAAGTCGAGTGCGCAGGGGGCCGAGGATTTCCTGGGCGATTTGGGTGACTTCCGGAGTGAAGTAACCGGAAGTTTGCCAGACTCCTGCCTGGCCTTTGCGGCGAAAGTTTCCGGGGCCGGACTCACGGTACTTGCGAAAGTCGTGCTTGTCGACGGCTGCCTGGGCCTGATCTGCGGTGACTTCAATGCCGACCAGGCGAGCACACTGCTGCAGAGACGGAACGGGATCTGACAAAAGGTCTTCGTAGCGGACTTCGAGACGACGTTCGGCCGGAAGTTGCTCCCATGTTCGCAGAGCAGCCGACATGGTGGCCTTGATATGTTCGGCGGTGCGGCGCACGGAAGTTTCGGACAACGGTGGTTCATCGGTCGCGAATTGAGCATTCCAGCTGCCGGGCTGCTGCAGGTCCAGATAGGAGTCCAGCGTGTCGAAGGGGTCTCGCACCAGGTGGATGACTCGCCCCGCCGGAAACAACTGATTCAGCCACGGATAGATTTCCGGCGTATTGACTTCCTTCACAATCAGTGCATGGTTGCCGAAGTGCGGAAACCGTTCGCGAACCATGCGGAAAAAGAGTTCTCGCAGGCCGTTCATCCAGACGGAAATGTACTGGCGGGAAAAGAACGACGATGGCCGATCAAGGTCATCCGGACGATCCTGAAGATGCTTCAGAAAGCGACCAAAATACGGTTCATGCCAGCGGCGAATGTGCGGCAGATCAGACAAAAGTTCTGCCAGCCAGGTCGAACCGGTTCGGCCACAGCCGATAATCCACGCCGTTTTTTCATCGCCCGACGTTTCCGATGCGTCGGCCTGCTGTGACTTCTGAATCACCGCCAGCATCGTTTGTGCTCGATGATGATACAGATGAGCCGCGTTGGTGATTTCGCGAGCCTGCTGGACTTTCGCTCGACGCTGATCTTCGTTGGTGAGTGCTTCTTCCAGGCACTGAATGGCCGAAGCAGCATCGGTGAAGTGATAAACCGTGTCCCCGTAGATTCGACGCACTTCGGAACGATCGGGACCGGTCAGCAATGCGGCCTGGCCCAGTCCGGTGACTTCAAAAACTCGCGGCGACGGGCTTTCTGCAGGTTTTCCGGACGTACGAAACAGATTCAGGACGACTCGGGATCGAGTGTAGTATTCCAGCTTCTGAGCCGTTTCGATGGTGCCGTGAACGACATCGGTGAATGTTCGCCCCTGAAAAGGATTGTCATCGCCCAGCAGCTTGCCGGCAATCAGCATGCGCCGACCGGTGGATTCGCAGTGGTCCGACAGTTCTTTCAGCAGGGGATAGCGGTCCTCGAAGACCGTGCCTACGAAACACAAATCGTAGTCGGGGCTTTCTTCGGGAGGCAGCTGCGGCAACGGCAAAGTGGCTGTTGGAAGGTAGTCGACTCCATCACCACTGCACTGGATTTCGTTGGAGAAACGCCAGGTGTACAGTGAGTCTGTGTTGGCAATGGATTCATAAGGATCGTCGGTTCCGATCAAGACCGTTGGAATGCCGGCTCGACGAATCGACAACGGAATCCGGCTGCGGTCGCCTCGAAAGTACAGACCGTCAACAAAGACGACGCAATCGACTTCGTTCTTCACGTCCAGAGCATTCCCCAGAATGTCCGAACAAACCGAATCCGCACTCAGCACTTTCAGGAAGGAAAAGGTCGGATACGGAATGACATCGATACCACTTTCCTGCAACGCAATTCGATAGCCGTCCCAGACGTCTCGCGTAGAGAACCGGGCAGATCCGGAGACAAGCAGGACTTTCCTGATCGACACAGACGGGCTCCAATGACAAAAGACGTACCGCACATCGTCGACGGTCGTCGTTCGGAAGGTGTCCACAAAAAAGCACAGCCATCATCCGGGGAATGATGGCTGTGAGAGTCTGCAGCGGGGGGGGGGTTAGTCGGGGATGTAAGAGTAGTGATTAAAGAATGGGTCATTGACGGTCATCGCAAGGACTTCCGGCTGAACATCCTTCGAATCCGTCGTCTGATGAATCGCATACGCTGCCGATCCTGCGGCCGTCAAAGCAGCCGAGTAACGGAGGAACTCACGACGAGGAATGCGGCGATCTTTTTCGGTCACAGTTTCAACCTCAACTGGTCAGGCGGGGACAAGTCCGCGCGGGCATTGATCGCGCTGTCCCGGCAAATCTCATGCTGCGACAGGAATTCCTGTCGGTAACGGTTGCTGAAGTCTCGGAGTTTTTCAGGCTTCTATTCCGCCCAGCAGGTCATAGATAACATCTACAGGCTTCGCGGAATCTTTCAGTTTGATCTGACCATTTCGTCCAATGGCGACATCTTTGGAGAATCCCGGTTCAACCGTGATATCACCAATGTTGGACATTCCGCTGCCGGTCACTTCCAGAATGACGTCGGCCTGGCCGGAATTCATCAGTCGATAAAATGCTGTGGTCCCGGCGCGCAAGTCAACGATCACATTGTTGTTGCCGGCGTTTGTGGGAATGGCGGAGAAGCGGCCGGAGCGAAGGTCTCCCAACGCTTCCAGTCCCGACGAATTTTCGTCGCCCAGATAGTTATAGGAACAACGAATGTTCGTCGGCACAGGCACCATGTTGCCCATGCCATCATCTTTCTTTGGAATCGTCCAGGACACCGTGAGATCCTCACCGGCAACGATCATGACGTCCAGCGAACAATCCGGTTGAAGAACCGTCTGATTCGAACCCGACCGGACCGTCAAATCACAACCACTGGAATTGAAGACCCGATAGATCGTGCCGCTACCTTTCTTATTCTTTGTTCGTACAAGAATGTAGCTCGCGTCTGTCGTAGAGTTTTCGTAACTGAATCGACCACTTCGAATTGCCATCACAGTCTCTCAATTAGCGTGCAAATGGACCAGGTGTTTCCGCTGAAAATCGCAGACACCACGCCGGAAAGGTGGCACGAGTATTTCACGCCTGTCGAGGCAAGTCGACAACCTTTGTCATCGATTTACAAAAATGAACCAAGGATTCATTCTTCCGCTGGTGTTCTGTCGCTCACCAGTAATACGGATGAACGAGTTGGTTGGCATGTTGGCATGTTGAATGGCGGTGATGGCATTCTGTTCACGATTTAAGCATACTTTGTCTGATAAAGCTCCGTCGGAATTCAACCAGTTTGTCTCGTCATTATGACACTCCTTTGTCCATCCTGCAGTGCTCGACTCGACGACCCGCCGCAGCGATTACCTTCGGCGGACAGAACGTCGGCTGTTGTGTCGTGTTCCAGTTGTGGACATCGTTTTTCGCCGAATCAGACGAAGAGTGATCTGAATATCAGCGTCGATTCGCACCCCATCACGCTGCTGGAAACGGTCAATCCTTCGCCGGACAAAAACCAAGACCGTCCCGAAACCACCGTCATTGCGCCGGTTCGCGTCAATCAGCCACCGGCCGAAGGTCGCATGGTGGCTCATTTTCGGCTGATTGAACCTTTAGGTCGCGGAGCCTTTGGTGAAGTCTGGCTGGCGGAAGACTGCAATCTGCATCGAAAGGTGGCTCTGAAGCTGCCCGGTCGCGAGGATCGCGATCCTCGTCTGCTGCATGAAGCTCAAACGGCTGCTCGCCTGCGGCATCCCTCCATCGTTGCGGTGTATGAAGTCGGAGAAGTCAATGGCCAGGCGTATATTGCCAGCGAGTTCATTGAAGGCGATACGCTTCAGGCGGAACTGCTGAAGGGACGACTGAAGCCGGATCGAGCGCTGCAGGTGATGAGCATCGTGGCCCGAGCGGCGCATGCGGCTCACGAACAGGGCGTGATTCATCGCGATCTGAAACTGACCAACGTGATGGTCGACCCCGACGGTCAGCCGCATGTGATGGACTTTGGCATCGCCAAAGCCGTGAGTGCAGACACCACGGTGTCGGTTGACGGACAAATCGTGGGCACGATTGCTTACATGGCTCCGGAACAGGCGATGGGGCAGAATGCCACCACCGATCGTCGGGCCGACGTGTACGCGATGGGCGTCATGCTGTTTGAACTGTTGACGGAATACCGACCGTTTCGAGGCAGTGCTCAGGGGATTCTGCATCAGAAAATCAACGAAGATCCGCCGTCACCGCGAGTCCTGGTGCCGTCGCTGACACGCGACGTCGAAACCGTCTGCCTGAAAGCTCTGGAACGTCTGCGCGACAAACGTTACGCCACCGCGCTGGAGTTTGCTCAGGAACTGGATCGAATTCGCAACAACGAACCCATTCTGGCTCGCCCGGTTTCCCGCCCTGAAAAATTCTGGCGCTGGTGTCGGCGTAATCCGAAGGTCAGCAGTCTGCTGGCGGCGTTGATTCTGAGTCTGTCTCTGGGACTGACCACCAGCAGTCACTTCGCGATCAAAGCGAAACAGCGAGAACTGGAAACTCGCCAGGCTCTTTATCGAGCTCACATGTCGCTGGCTTCGGTGGCGCTGGAAAACAGCGACATCGAGCGACTGAACGACCTGCTGGCTCTTTATGAACCAGCCGCCGCTTCATCGAATTCAACGAAATCATCGAACACAACATCAAACACAGAACGCCCTTCCGATCAGACGCAGGATCGGACGGCAACAGCGTTGATTCGCAGCTCATCGTCAGAAGACCTGCGTGACTTTGCCTGGGGCTATTTTCGACGCCAGGCGGACTGCTTTCAGCAAATTGTCAGCCATGGTGTTCGAGTCGATGATGTTGCGATTGCTCCTGATGGTTCCATCTTTGCCACGCTGGGCTTTAAGGGCGGTGTGCGAGTCTGGAAGTCGGCGACCGGGGAACTGGTTCGAGAAATCGAAGCCGGAACGGACGGGTTTACCGCGATCACGTTTTCGACACAGGACAACCGACTGTTTGTCGGCACCGATGAAGGACTCGTTCGCGTCTACAATCCGGGAGAACATTCGCGTGTTGTCTTTGAACTGAATCACGATCGCGGCGTGACAGCTCTTCAGGTGGCACCTGACGGCCGAACGCTGGCAGTGGGTGACATGTCCGGGGAGCTGCACCTGTGGGCGATTCAGGAACGGTCACCCATTCACAAGATCAAAGTCGGCGATGCGAAAATCACTTCACTGCGATGGGCACCGAAGAGTGATCGTCTTGCCGCAATTGTACTCAGTCCGGATTCCCGCGGTGCCGTTGCCCTGTCCAGCTGCGTTGTGATTGATTCGGAAGAGAGTACCCGCATCTTTTCCACGCCACGCCCGCAACCGCTGAATTCGCTGACCTTCGGCAACGATGAAAACGACCTGATCCTTTCCGCCATCAACGGGGTTCTGATCCGGTACGATCTGCAGACCGGCAAGGGAGAGAATCTTCGAGATCGGAGAAACCCCTACGGCGAAATCATGACGATGGAATCGGCGGAAGGCCGTGTGCTGCTGACAACCGATTTGAGTGGCGAACTGATCATCTGCGAACTCAGTGCCGGACTGCCTCCGTTCAGCAGTCTGAGTGTTCTGAGACGCTCGTTCGGAACACTGGATGTGGCATCTTCAACAGGACAGATCGTCGTCGGCAGTGGCGACGGAACGGCCAGAATTCTGCGATTGGAATCGCTGCATCATCCGACGATCACCACACGAAACAACGTTGTTCGAAGCCTTGCGTTTTGTCGCGACAATATCCATGTGGCGATCGGGGAAAGTGATGGCGGCGTCGCTGTGTGGGATACAACGACCGGCGAGGTCACTTCCTGGATCGCGTCGTCAGGACGGCCTCAGCCGGTGCTGAGTGTTTCGGTGGACGTCGTTACAGGACATGTCGCGGCCTGTGGAATGATGCCGCAGCTGCGAATCGGCGATCCGCTGGCTCCGGAAGAAGTCGTTCAGAATACTCGGCTGCCTCCCAGCGGCAGCTCTTCCGTGGCGTGGTCGGGCGACGGTCAGTACCTTGCCATCGGCGGGCGAGGTGGTGTGCTGAGCATCTTTTCTTCGCGGGATTTCTCCCGCCCTCTCGCAGAGTCTTCACGCCCCGACGTCGCGCTGGAAGACATTGCTTTTATTGGTCAATCGAAGACCATTTTGGGCCTCTCTCACTTTCGCTAGGTTGTTTCTTTGGTGGTCGGGCAGGGTGAGTCGGCTGCCGAATGGATCTCAATTTCGGAATCGCCGCAATGCATGAAGGTTTCGCCGGACGGTCACCTGGTGGCGATCGGGACGCTGTCCGGGCTTGTTCTGTTTTACGACTATCCAACCGGCCGGCTGCGCCACGAACTCAAAGCACATTCGGGACTGGTGAACTGCGTGCGATGGTTCGACGAAGGGCGTCGGCTGGTGACCACCGGTCTTGACGGAACTGTTCGCATCTGGGACACCGATTCGTTTGATCTGGTGACGACATTGTACGTTGGAGACCGTCAGATGTTTTCCGTGGACGTCTCTCCGAATGGAAGTGCCATTGTCGCCAGTGACGCCGACGGCGAGGTTCGACTGTGGCGAACCGCAGATTTCGATCAGACTGTTCGCGACGCTCCTGCGAAACAGCGCTGACCAGAGACTCGTTTGCCGGCTGATGTGATCGTCAGAATGCAGCCGTCAGACGGCCGCGAAGATCGGTGCTGAACGGCAGCCACACCAGAATCACCTTGCCGACGTTGATGTCGGACTTGCGTGGTTCGATGACATCGTCGCTCAGTTCCATCAGCTCCGGATCAAAAGCGTCCTGAATGCGCTGAACTTCGTCCTGCAGTTCGGCGTTCATGGCGTCCTGACGTTCGTACAGAGCGTGCAGGGATTCCTGAGCGTGTTTTACGTCTTCGGCTTCGCGAGCCATACTGGTGGCGGATCGCATGGCCGTTCCGGCTCGGGAAAAGTTTGTCGCGCTGCCCAGTCGTCGACTGAACAAAGCGCCGGCGATGCTGGTCAGTACAGAGATTCCTGTCGACATGGCTTTTTGAGAACGCTGCGATTTTTCACGCTCGACTTTCTGTTCGGCTCGCCGAATCCGGTCTTCCAGCGTCCGAAGTCTGGATGCGTATTTCGCTCGCAGTTTTTCCACCTGAGCGTCCCGTTCTTCGCGAGCCTGATGTCGCAGGCGAATGCGAAAGTCGGCTTCTGATTCATCCGGAGTCGATGTCTGATCCAGAGCCGGACAGGTCCGCACGGTGAGGCGTCGATGACGGTACAGCCAGTCCTTCAGTTCATCTTCCAGACGATCAAAAGTGGTCTTCTGGCTGAACCGCGAATCCAGCGGTGCGAATTCGGCTTCGGCCACCGGCTGGTCGTCCATTTCCGGCATATCGCTTTCATCCCATTCCTCCGCTTCGCCCCAGAAGGATGAAGAGACTTCCTCACTGACCGGACGCACCAGCGTGATATCATCCCAGACGTCAACATTCCGCCGCGAGGACACAAAGTGAATTCGTCCCTGGCCCATCAATGCCGGGCGATAACGAATTCCGTCGGATGCTCGACCGGGTGCCACAAAGAATTCTGTGATGCCGGGCGGAAGAACCGGTCGCTGATTCTGCACATCGCCGATCCCGGCAATCGTTCTGGATGATGCCACGGTTGTGGCGGTGGATGGCAGGCGGTCCTGTTCTTTCAGCGGATCCATCAGCTGCTGAATCTGAAGTCGTGAAATGGGGCCTCGCAGATACGACAAAGCCCACCGCGTCCTGAACAACACCGGATGGTCTTCGTGAACGTTATTCATCAGGAAGACGCGATTCCCGAGTCCGGCCAGAATCTGTTCCATCTGCTGTCGATCGAACTTCGCGCCGGAGGTGGCTGCGGCCCCTTCAAGGCCCTCAAGGACTCGCAGCTTGTCGCGTTCTGTCTGAAGTCGACCCAGAAACCAGGTGCCCGCGTTGGAAAGACCTTTGTAGTCCAGGTCAACGGGATTCTGAGTGGCCAGAACACAGCCCAGCCCGAACGCGCGGGCCTGCTTCAGCAGTGTGAGCATCGGTTGCTTGGATGGCGGATTGGCGGTCGGCGGAAAGTAACCGAACACTTCGTCCATATACAGCAAAGCCCGCAGGCTGGACGTGCCGGTCTGATTTCGCATCCAGCTGATCACTTCGTTCAGCAGGATCGTCACAAAGAACATACGTTCCTGATCCGACAGATGAGCGATGGAAATGATGGCCAGTCGTGGCTTTCCGGCGTCGGTGTACAGCAGTTTCTGAATGTCCAGCGAATCACCTTCCAGCCAGCCCGCAAATCCTGGTGACGCCACCAGATTGTTCAGCGCCATGGCCAGTTTGAAGCGGTCTTTGGACGGATAGAACGATTCAAGATCCAGAAACCCGACCTTGTCGAACGGCGGATCCTGAATCGATCGAATCAGGTCCCCGATCTGCACGTCCTGCCCGTTGTTCCATGCCTGTTCCAGAATGCCGGACAGCAGAATGTGCTCACGGCTGCTGACCGGGTCGGCATCGATCTGCAGCAAAGCCAGCAACCCGGATACCGCCGCCAGAATTCGGTCTCGAAACGTCTCCCGATCATCCCGCGCTTCTCCACGTGGAGCAGTGAAGGAACGCAGCACGGTCAGAGGCCGCCCGGCGTCACTGGCGGGAGTGTAGATCGCAACTTCCGCGGAATCTCGAAGCCGCTGAATTCGTTCCGGCCCCTGCTCCCATTCTGCCAGTCCGTTGCGCCACAGTTCTGCAGTTTGCTTCGCCAGTTCGTCGACGGACAGCTGCTTGCGAGCCGCTTCGGCCGGATCAATCCACGGCGCGAATTCTTCCGGTGTCAGTCCGGGAAATGTCAGCATCAGATTGCCAATGTCTCCCTTGGGATCGATGCAGATGGCCGGAATGCCGTCGATGGCCGCTTCTTCCAGCAACGACAGACACAGCCCGGTCTTGCCACTGCCCGTCATGCCCACACAGACTGCATGGGTCGTCAGGTCGCGAGCATCGTAGTGGACTTCTTCCTCCAGCGTCGTACCGGAAGCCAGGTCGTAAACACGACCCAGATAAAACTGACCAAGCTTTTCCACAACTGCCATGGCTGAATATTTCTCCGTTCTGTTCAGCAGTTCACATCCGGATCAAGCAACTCCCGCTCTGCATTGCGCCCATATCAATGGCCGACTGAAACCATTCTGCAGCATGGCTTCCGTCCATGGAATGAATCCGGCAGGAGTTCACACCGCCCTCAGGACGTTTTGGATTTCAGATACGACCGACCGGACCATCCGGACCACCAGCTGGTAAACAGTTGCAGCTGTTGTTCGGCGAAGGCCTTCTGGCTGGGGCTGAGTTCATCCGTGGCATTGAAATGCAGTTCGTATTCTTTTTCGCCCTGCAGAAACAGAAGGTACTTGTAGAACAGTACCAGATCCGGACCTTCGTCAAAGGTTGACAACACCAGCAGTGCCTCATCCAGTTCGCGAGCGAATCGGCGAGCTTCCGGATCTCCCGCCGCCGCGGCCTGACAGAGCGAAATCAGAGACAGAACCTGCTGCGGCAGACAGTTGCCGATTCCCGTGATCGCACCAACAGCTCCACAGTGCAGAAAGCCATGATAAACCTGAGTGTCGACTCCCGCCATCAGCAGGACGTCGGCGTCCGTGTGAGTGATATGTTCGGCCGCGTAGCTCAATGCTGCCGCGCCGCCGAATTCTTTAAAGCCAACCAGACTGGGAAACTCACGCCGCAGATCAAAGAACAGGTCCGCTTTCGTTTCGAAGCCGTAGTAAGGACTGTTGTAAATCACCGCCGGAATGTCCGGAGCTGCGCTCAGAATGCCGGCAAAGTGATGTCGCTGAGCTGCCGCCGACGTGCCTCGCGACAGAACTCGCGGAATCACCATCAGCCCGGCGGCTCCAATCGACTGAGCATGTCGAGCGTGAGCCACCGCCGTTGCGGGATTCAGGGCTCCCGTTCCCACCACCACGGGAACTCCGGCCTTCGTCAATCGTTCCACGCCCTCCTGTCGCTGTTCATTGGTCAGCAGTGGCCAGTCGCCCATGGAACCGCAGTACACGACTCCCGACATCCCGGCCTGCATCAGTTGCTGACCCTTGGCCACCAAAGCATCAAAGTCGGGCGTGCGGTCTGATCGACACGGTGTCATCAGAGCAGGAATGCAGCCACGAAAAACATGAGGTGATGGTTTCGACATAAAGGAATCTCAGACTGTAAACAAATGAAATGAAACCGCCGCTGCGGCAGGGTGCCAGCGCGAGGCGCATGGCGGACGAGGGAAGCCACCGCAGAGCAGGCTGCCGCCTGCCGAATGTCCGCGGTGGCGAATCGGCTGGCGAGAGCCAGCCCTGCAACTCAACTGCGTCGGGCGGTCGGCCCACGTTACGGAAACGGCAGGACGAATGATAGCAGGTGAAGGCCGCCAGGCATTGGTCCGGCGAATGGCGGAAGTCGATTTGGCCGACATTCCATCGTTCGAACGGACGCGGCAGGCGCTGGCATGCGTGCCAACGTAAAGAAACTCGGCTCACCGCGAAATCATGTGCACGGGCATCGCAGGTGAAGGTCTCCGCGATTCATCCTGAAAGGATCTCAGAGATTAGGCGGTGGTCGCCGACAGCCGCATCGCCGGTGACAGAGTAAGAACCGAACTCATCCTGAAGGAATGACAGAAACCACGGTTCCGGCACCCGTTTCAGGCAACGCTGTGAAGCATTTTCATTCGAGAACAGACCATTTAACCCGACCCGGAGCGAAGGCGCTGCAGGCGTGACCTCCCCTTTGGGTCAGGTTAAACGAAAACGCATTCCGGTAGTGGCGCTTCGCTGACCACCGGCTGATTTCCGAACACAGCCTTGCGGTGAAACGCGACTATCTAACGCGAAGTCTGACTTACGCGAAGTCTGAAAACCACGGTCCCACGACACTCTGCTGAGTCGCGC
>JAGQPY010000153.1:7302-11388 GCA_020426485.1 Planctomycetaceae bacterium | reverse complement strand
AGTATGATCAGCTGGTGAAATTCCTGAGATCCACGACCGTCGCTCCGGCAACAATCCGGGTTGGACTGGGCGGTTTCGCAGCACGATTCTATCTGCCGGCCGCACTCGCGAAATTTCAAAAGCTCTTCTCTGACTGCGATACCGACGTGCGACAGATGCGAGGCCATGATCGGATTGTCGGAGTGGCGAACGGCAGTCTGGATATGGCGATCGTCAGCCACGACGTACCGCAGATTCGCACGACTGCGGAACTGGCTGTCAGGTCGCGGTGCCGGCTGAACATTGAATTGCTGAGCGAACAGCCCGTCTGCGTGATGGCCGTTCGAGATTCAGACGCCGGCCGATCGCTGAAGAAACATTCTCCGAAAACCGCGGTGCCGCTGGAAGAACTGGCTCACTGGCCGGTGCTGGGGATGGATGGTCAGTCAGGCGTCCGTCGTCAGATGGAACGGCATTTTCCAGATCGAGCCAGACGTCTGAGTTTTGTTGCGGAAACGGGTGGCTGGATGGCCGCCAAAGAGTTCGCACGACAGAACCTGGGCGTCGCGGTTGTGCCGGTCGCTGTGGTGACGACTGAAGATCTGGAAGCGTTTCACGTGCGAATGCTGAACCGTGAGTTCCTTGTCCGTCACTTCCTGATCCATCGCGACGTCACTCTTTCTGCGGCAGAAACTGCCCTGAAAGATGAACTGATGAACGCTGCCAGGAATGTGGCAAATGAGTCCGCTGCAGTGATGAAGAAGGCGAAGGCGGATTGAGTCTGCGAATTCAGTGAGGCATCAGAAAATGCTCAACAAATCCGGTTCGGTACACGGAATTACTCGCAAAGATGCGTCGCACCTGTGTTTTCATGCTGGCTCGGTGATGAAGCCGGCACGTTGGTGAATCCAGGATCCGCAGATAATACGTCCGCGCGTCGGCGAATCTCCCGAGTAGCAGACAGGCTTCAGCTTTGGTTGCCGTGATCCAGATGTTGTCTTCTTTGTTTTCACTGGACGATGTTGTCAGGCCGCCGAGAATTTCCCCGGCCAGATCGACGGACTCCTGCGGTTCACCGACCAGAAGATGGAGGCTCGCCGCATTGATTCCGGGATAGTAGTGGCGATCGCCAATCGTGTACCCCCTGAGATAATGCGAGAGCGATTGTTGATACATCGGAATCGCCTGGCTCTGCATCGCCGGATCCTCGTTGTCCATTAGTGTGCCGCCTCGGTCTTTGTAGAGTCGCCCCGCTCGGCAGTAGGTTTCGTAGTGCTGCATTCGTGGCTTACTTGCCATCTCGTCCAACATCCGGTCTGCGACCATCATGTACGGTTCATCGTTTGTCAGTTCATGAAGCTCGAAGGTGGACCAAAACCAATTCCTGGTGGATCGCCGCGACGTAAGGATATTCCAGAGCGAGCGCTTTCAGGATTTCCCGTGCGGCCAGCAGGAACTTCGGATCACGGGAACGAGAAAACACTTCAGCAAAGCTGAGTGCGGTTTTGTGATTGATGCCTTGATTCATCACCGAACGTACATCTGCGTTGTTCGCCTGCAAAGCCTGTCGGGCCTGTTGTCGGGCGGCTTCAATTAGGTAACTGCGTCCCCCCTTCGCCCAGCCAAAATGAGTCACGGCCGTCGCGGCACACAGATATATGGCGATCAGTTCACGGCGCTGCAGAGTGGAGAACTTTCCCGCATATACGCCGTAGACAGCCAACAGAAAATAGTATTCGTGAAGCCAGTTGCGTGTTGCATGGGCCGGACTATCCAGACAGTCCCTAGCCTGTTTGCGAATCGCCAAAACCATCTTCATCAGTCGGTCTCGTGGAGTGGCCGAGTCGATCACTGGCTTCCAATCCGGTTGATTGTTCAGAGTTTCAGTCAACGCACAGAGTGATTCTTCAAAGTTCAGCAATTGATCGATGAACTCGGTTTCATCTCCAAAAATCGCACACTGAATTGTTCTCACTTTGAGTTCCAGTTCCAGCTTCACAAAATCCCATCCCTGAAGCAGGTCTGTTCCCATGGCGTCGTAGTCGAATATGAGCGGCCACTGTACGTGATCTGCTCCGACGGAGACGAGAATGTTCCGGCCGTGCAGATCACCGTGAGCGCACCCACGTCGTAAATCCGGCATGACTCCAGAATGTGCCAGCACCCGGTCCGCAAATGTAACGGGATCAAGAAGTTCGGCGACCTGAGACGGCAGCAATTCCGTCGCCGTTTCGGCGGCGGAGTGCTGTCTGGTACCGGGAGTCGTCCAGCAGTGGACCCCCTCCGCGAGTCGCGTTCGAATTTCATCGCCGATGTCTGCAGTTGAGGAGAACGTCTTACCTCGCCGGTACAAACGATAGGCGGCATCCGTGAATATGTTCTCCAACACAGTTTCAATCGAATTCACAACCGGAGTTCCCCAACGGCAGGACTTCAGCACGGCCTCTTCCAGCGGTATCAGTTTCGCCGCGCGGTGCGTGTTCGCAGCATCTTCATAGACCAATGACTGAAACTGTCCGTCAACGGTCAGCCCCGCGGACAACCCCTGAAACAGAGGACCGTGGCCTTCATTGGGTCGCTGACAGCAAAACCAACCCTGCAGTTCACGCTGCAGCCGCTCCGGAGAATTAATCTTCACGATGCACGCTCGCGGCCGGCCGTTATGTTGATATTCAACTCTCAGCACGTGCTTCATGTCTGAACGACTGAATCCGCACAGCCAATCCCGCACAAAGATGAACTCCGCGTCAGCGAATGTCTGATGCTGAAGGTCTGACAGCCTCCTGATTGGTTCTTGCAGATCTTCCAGTGTATTCTGCAGTCCCAGCGATTCCTGAAGTTGTTCCTAAGCCAAAATGAGCCAGATCACGGCCATGCTGTTCTCCGGTTGCTGCACATCGTGGCAATTTCGATGTGCCACGAGCATAGTCTGAGGGGCGAAACAGGCTCAATTGTGCGACAGCATGAACGTGCGTGCTGCTCGCCGAGAAATCCTCTCCGCACACAGCGATTCACTCAATAAACCTCGTGAATCTCACGCTCCGACAGGACTTCTCACCGATTGATCCGTGCCATGAATAAACCATTCCTGACACACCGATGACATTGAAAGACGGGCACCGTAAAAATCCATGCAAGGTCGTCAACACACTTTCGATGGCCCTGACGTTTGCTCACATCTTCCCCGCCTCATCCGACTTTCATTGCGTGATCTATCTCAGGAACGTTTGAATGCAATCCAACATTTCTTTGAATTGGGGCGCACCCTCCTCCAGGCATGCCATGGGAATATCCATACTCGCCCCTTCGATAATGGTGTTCCTCACTTTCTCTCTCATCTTCCATCCGTCCGCCATCTTCTTTAGCTTCAGTTGTTCCCCCATCATCTTCTGAGCACAGTGAGCTACTTCCAAGGCGGTTTGACTCGAAAACATCAGTAAGACTATTCGACATCGTTCGCCATCCAGGATGCCGTCAATCGACCACAGCCCTTTGGTGGGGTGTTCGATATAATACAAGTCCCTTAGTTCAGGCGGTTTAGCAATGGTAAGCCTTTGTTGACCTGTTTCGTCACGAACAAATGAAGCCGCCGAGCCTCGCGCGTCCGCCAGCGTCCGGCTGAACTCCAAGACTTCCTTGATACTCTTACGCAGTGTCACCAATCCATGCCTTTCTACCAATAGGTACGCTTCGTCTGCCAAGGTAACAGCATCGCCAGCTCGCGCAACCCTACAAAGGAGCGAAGCCTGATTTGCCAAACACTTCACAAGGCTCTCCGTTAAAACTAACTCGCGACATATTCTTTCCTTTTCCCGGAGTAAGGCGAACGCTCGCTCGAAGTCACCCCACTCGATATATACTTCGGATTGATTTCCCAGCGATATTTGAAGGCCGTGTCGATTGCCTGAATCTCTATAAATGGTTTCTTGCTCCTTGTAGATATCTAAAGCTCTGTGAAAGTCACCAAGCCTAGCCGCGATTAAAGCCTGATTCCCAAGGCACACTACGACGGACTCGAAGTTGCCGATCTGTCTTTCAATGTGCTCTGATTCCTTGAACAGATTTAACGCTCGTTCAATGTTGCCGCGTTCGAGCTCGAGCAGTGCT
>JAGQPY010000153.1:0-7286 GCA_020426485.1 Planctomycetaceae bacterium | reverse complement strand
AATTCAACGATACACTGAGGCCATTTTTGTCGGCGCACGTGAGGCAGATTTGTTCCGTTTGCTGAAGCAATACAATGGCCTCGTTTACTTGCCCACATTTACTCATGACCACAGCCCGTGATCGAAGGCATGCTTGGAGGGCGACAAGGTTCCGAAGTGGGCGCAAAAGCTCTTCTGCCTGCATCAGCTTCTTCATTGCCAGACGCAGTTCGCCGCGGTTTGTCAATAGGCGTGCCTGATCTTGCAGGCAGCATGCTAATCGCCTGTGATCATGATGGCTATTGTAGTACTCGATCAGCCAGTCCCATATTTTATATGCCTGTGTGACGTGTCCCGCGTGTTCAAATAGTGCGGCAGTTGCTTCCGCTTGCCCGATCGGAATCGACGATAGAGCCTTGAAATCGAAGTGATATTCCTTCAGCATTCGATATGATGAATGTTGTTCAATTCCAGCCCAATATCGCTTTACGTCATGGGGATTGATCGTCCACAATCTTCCAAGTGCCTCCGGCATTGTTAGAAAGCAACGAAGGCGGTCCCACTCCCTTGCGTTTAGTAACTGCCATGGCAACTCATCGAGCACACGAAACAATGTCATTGAACGCATGTGGAGGGAAAAATGATCTCCAAGCCGGATGTGGAACTTTCGCTTCCGGTCCGTCTGCGCGGCAAAAAGCTCCCGAACCACGAATCCGAATTCGCGGTGGTAGAAGGTGAGCACGGAGGTGCCCCCGGCATCTTGCTCGGCCAGGTAGGGAGCCAATTCTTGGCGTAGCCGTGCCCAGATGGCGATGGGAATCCGCGTGGCGTTTGGAGGGAAGGTATGCCCATGTCGGCGGTTCAGTTTCTGGAGATACAGATGGTACTCCTTATCCTGCCAGAGGATTTCGAGGATTTCATTTTCGCTCAGGCCGCGGCGGGCGGAGACGAGGTAGCCCAGCGCGCGGGCGACGGTGGGGCCGTGTTCCTCGGGCCGATTCAGCCGGGTCAGCAGTGACTTAAGCAGCGCTGCCGCGTTGGTACCGATTTCCTCCGGGGTCACGGGCCGATACGAGGGCCAGCGGCGGCATTCCTCGAACAGAATCCGCAGGTAGAGCGGACGACGGCGATCAATGGCTTCGTCCGGCAGGATGCGATCGTTGATGACCGTGCGCTGGTCGTCGGCCAGTTGGCGCGGCGGCTGGCAATGTTCCAGCCACCGGTCGATCAGCGTGAGCGCGTCCTCGGAAGTCAGCGACTCGACCGCAATCGCTTGCTGAAGGTAATCGGGGCTGCGATTGCCGCGGCGCTTCAGTTCCCGGTATGGCTCGCCGAGTGGGTCGTCGTCGGTCACGCCGGAGACGCAGGAGACGAGCAGCCGAACGTGCTCCGGCAGTGTCCAAGGGAGCCAGGCGAGTCGCCGACTACCGTCGGTCGCACTGAGCTGATCAAGCGCATCGAGGATGATCACGATCGGCCGCCCCTCAGTGGCGGTCGCCAGGCGGCGGAGTAGTTCTGTATGGAGCTTGTCCGGATCGGCGGGGAGTTCCCTAGTCTCGGGCGGGACGCGGTCCTCCAGTTCCCGGCAAAGGGAGACGAGCAGACCGTGAAGGTCGGAGGCAGCTGGCGTCACTCCGAGGAATCGGACGATCGGCTTAAAGTTTTTTGGGGTCCGCTTGGCTGCTTCCGCGAGGATGGCCGTCTTGCCGGTGCCCGGCAGGCCGTGGACGACCAATGGACGGCGGTTCGAGCCGTCGGCGAGATAAGCGGCGATTTGCTTCAGTTCCCCGTCGCGGCCCAGAAACTGTTGTGTCCGCTCCTCGCCGAAGCGGTCGTGGTTCTGGCGCTCCAGTTCCAACTGGCGGGCTTCGCCGGGGCCGATTGGTCGGTGCTCGCCGTCGACGGACGATGCGACCCGTTCGGGTAATTGGGAAAGCGCCCAGTGCTCCTGGATCTGCTGGCGAATGATTTCGGTGAACTGCGCGACGACCTGGTCGCAAAGCTGCAGGAGGTCTTTCTCTGAGGCGTCGATCACTGCGAGGCCGTTCTCGCGTTTCACCGCCGAATGCGGCATGAGGGTGACAGCGTGGTCGCCCAACCTCTCCGCGACCGCATTTTTAAGGGCGGCCTGGGCTTGTTGCGCCTGTCCGTCGACTTCACCTCTTTCGGTCAGGTCGAAGAAGTCCTTCAGCTCGGTGTCGGAAAAGCCCATTCGGTTGTTGATCTCACGGAAGAAGGCCCGCACATGCCGACCGGGGTTCGGGACGGCCAAGGCACCGGCCCAGATTTCCTGTTCGGTCGCGGAACCCTGAAAGCGAACAATCTGCGGCACGGGCGAGCGGCCCGCGGCCACGGCGACCGTGTGCCGGTCCCAGTCGAGCACAAAACGACCGGCCAATTGGTCTGGCGGGAAGGCGACGTTAACAAGATTCCACAACACGCGCTGAACGGCGAGCCAGTCGGCGGTATCTTTTTGACCGGCATCGCGGCCGTAGTTCTTGCCGTCTTGGAGATCGCGAGAGCGCGATTGCAGCAGGTATTGCAGTGGCGGCTCCTGCGACGCTCCCGGCGGGCAGAAATTCTTGTCGTGGTAGTACCAGTCACACAGCACGTCCTCGGCCGACTGCGCGTCGATCCCCGGAACGTTCCCCAACATGGCGACGGTGAGCAACTGGTCGAACTCCGTCTTGGAGATCGACTCCGGCAATGGACGCCAGCCGTAACGGTTGCCGAGCAAGATCAAGAAATTCGGCTCGGGCGAGATGTCCTGCGAGCGACGCAGCTCTTCGAAGCAGATGCGCATCGTGCAATGGTTCAACCCTGCCTCGCCGGGCACGCCCCAGCGCAGGTCAATCGCCTGGAACTGAAAGCCATACTGCCGACAGAACGCCTCAAGCCGGGGGAAGGCGTCCCGCTGCAACGCGTCCCGTTCGGCTTTGAGATCACCGAACGTCGAGCTCACGAAAAGCCTAATGACGGGAAGGTATCGGGGCTTCATCGTTCGCTCCGCTTGTTGAGGTGTGTCGCAATCGCCGCCAGAAATCTACGTTGCTCACTTCATTCCACATGAACCATTTTTCGATGGATCGATGAAAGCGGAAGTACAAGAAAAACAGACTGTTGAAGGTTGACATCAACCAATTATTACGTCGCTCCGCGGCTCCATCGCCACAAGTCGAACTTGACTGAAAACCACAACAGCAAGAATATGCATGGCCTCGCGAAGTAACCGTACTTAATGAAGAGTCAAACCGTGGGCCGCATATCCATGCTCTCAAGCATGCGATCATCGGCGGTACTGTCAATGACAGCCAAACAGATAGTTTTTGAAAAATCAGGATCTGTGAAGTTTGCCGTCACTTCGTACGTCGCATCCGAGGAAATCGTGACGTTGAATTCAACCGCCGGTTTGGAAATCCATCCGACTCTTGGGTGTTGAACGTACTTCATTGTGATTCGTGCGGCGGCCGTCACGTACTCAATTGTCGCAAGGCTCACAGAATGGATGGATTTGCGAGAATCAAAGGTCTGTCTTGCCCGTGAATCGAGCAAAAGGACACTCCTTTGTTCTCCCTTTCGACAGAAATGTATCTGTGGATCTATGGCGTTGCTGGCCAAAGGCAGAATAGCAATGAACCCAAAGAGTGCTCCCCACAACAGGAAACCACCAATGATGTTGCGAGCATCGACAAGAAAACCACGGAATTTCATAGTCTTGTTACAGGATTTTTTGTTGTTCATTGCATACCGCGATGAGCAAAGATTCTCTGATAACCTATATTGACTCGAACTCTCGATTGAGGATTTCAACGGAACATCCCGTGGTCAGATCCAGAACGCTGAATGATTTTTCGGACAAATCCAAAACGCCGCAGGTGTGACTGTCGCGGCTTTGGAGGTTACAGACCGAACCTGGATTCAGAACTCGCTTACCCTTGTAACGAATGTCGAAGGGAAAATGCGTGTGGCCGACAACCAGGATGTCGGCTTCCATTCGAGCCAGGTCCTTCTTGAATTTCTTAGAGAGGCTGTTGCAGCCGGAATCCTGAAACACGGGAGCACCGTTGTCCGAGGGCGTTCCGTGGACCAACAGGATACTCGTCTCACCAAATGTGAACGTTCGGCTTAGCGGAAGTTGATTGAGAAATTCGACTGCGTCGCTGCTGAGCAACGTGGCATCGTATCCATTGTCCTGAGTCGAATAATGCAGTTCCGCGTGACGAACCGCGTTCTCATCGTGATTACCCTGAACACAGGATATGTCGTGCTCGCGCAGGAACCGGATGACGCCGTGATCGTTGGCCCCACGTTCGACAAGGTCCCCGGCACAGATCGTTCGGTTGACTTCAGCTTTCCGCAGCAGGCTGAAAGCCGCCTGCAGCGATTCGCAATCGCCGTGAATGTCCGAAATGATCCCAATCTTCATTTCTACTGATCCTCGAAGATTGTCTTCCTTCGCCTGATTGAACAAGTCCATGCGGGAATCATAAGACGACACTTTCTTCATATCATGTCCATTGACGGGCACCAAAGGGCGGTCGTGAGACTTTCAATTGTCCCCCGATTGTGGGGCATTCCCGCTGGAGCCGACTTCACAGCTTTCACTGATCAGATAATCACTCACCAGACCCCGGCTTCTTCGGGGAATGTCTGGGTTCTCTGCCTGATGAACAGTATCGCTGATCGCCGCTGAAAATCAGCGTTTGAGTTTCATTTGTTCCGTCATGACATCGACACATGCAACTTCGACATGTGTCGACATCTGCGTGAGCCGCCCGAAACACCGTTCGTTAGCATGTCTGGTGAGCGTCGAAACGTTTGGCATCCGTGGTTTGTTGCCGCAGAACAGCGTTCTCAATGGCACACCCGGCAAGCAACGATGAAAGGTGACGTGTCGATGACAATCCGACTGACATGCTCCTGCGGTCGGCGAATGCAGTTTCGTGACGAATCCGCCGGACGCAAATCCCAGTGCAAAGGCTGTGGAAAGACCGTTCGGATTCCAAACGTTCCGCGTTCGGCTGATCGCGATGACTTCTCCTCTCTGCTGAACGCCGCTATCAAAGATACCAGGTCGGCGGAGGCGGTTGACCTGCAACGTGAGGCGGCTCAGCGTGCGGTGAGCGGCGAGTTCATCGGGCGGCCGGCGCCGTGTCCGTTCTGTGGGCAACCCATTTCAAGATCTGCCGAGGCGTGTCGACACTGCCAGAGGTCGCTGCGAGTCGGGCACTGTGCCTGCTGTGGTGCGGAATCCGATCTGCGAAAGAAACCTTCAGACGGCAGAAAAAAGGCATCGTGTCGCTGCAACGTGTCGGTGGTTGTGTGGGGGGACGGTGAATTCGACGGACTCTGCACGAACTGCGGTCGAACACTGAAAGACTGTCGCCCCTGGGGCTCGACCGCGTTCAACGGGATATTCGCCTCGCCGGAGGCAATGTTTCGCCCGTGCCCGTGTTGTGCCGTGGACCAGCTTCTGGACGCGGAAATTAAACCTGTTCGCAATGAACTTGATCCGCTCTTGGCTCTGCCCGGAGCGGACGGTGCAAAGCCACGTCGAAAGAAGACGCGATCGGATGAATGGCGACTCGAAAAACTCAGCCAGTTGATTTCAGACCTCGGCAAGAAGGTCAATGCAGCACACGAAGCCGCAAGGGCTGAGAAAGGTGTCGGAACGGGTCTGGTCAAAGGGATCATCGGGGCAAGTCTTCTGGGTCCGATCGGAATCGGCCTGGCCGCCATGTCCGAACAGGGCCGGGAGGCTCGAATTGCGGAAGAAACCGGGTTAATCGCGTTGTCTGAAAAACTTCAGACAGCAGTCCGCCTGCGATCAGCCCTCTGCAAAGCCCTGGAAATTGATGACGCTCAAGCCAAAGCCCTCGCCCGCAGCGAAGCCGTCCTCAAAGGGTGTGGCATCGGCTGTCTCGGCATCGTGTTGATTACGATACTTGTCGTGGTGGTCGGCAATGCCGTTTCCTACTGGTTCCGATAGCCTGTTCGTTTGGTTTGTGGGAATCCCTTCTGCCAGAAAACGACCTAAAGAAAGATTGATCATGGTCAAGCATTTCATTCTGCACACAACCTCAGCATTCATAGGAATGCTGTTGCCGATTCTGTTTGTCGCCTGCGATGAACCCGCTGCGAAAAACGACAAACAGACCACGCGAGCAGCAACAAACGATTCGACGGAAGATTCTCCGGCTGACATTCTGATGCCTGGAGAAGAACTGCAACCGGTCCACAGTTACACGGTCTCATTCGAAGAGATCACCAGCGAAAAAGACGGTAGGGAAGTTGATGAGAATCCGTTCCGGTTCTTCAGTGATTGCTTTGGGGATGTCGGTCGCATGGGGCCGTCAGAACGTCACATCAAATGGAAAGAATCGGGAATCGTAACCACCAGTCGCAGTCTCGGTTGGGCAGGCATGTGGCACAGTCTGGAAGGACTCGCCCGTCAGTCGGATCGAACATTGGATTTTCGCAAGTGTTATCCTTCGTTCATTCGCGACCCGTATCAACCCAAATGTGTGGGGCTGATGATTCGCACCAACGGAACGGGGCTCCTGAAGCTAGAACTCAAGGCACCCGACGAAACGTTGCTTTGGATGCAGCATGTTCACGTCGACTCGGTTCCCTTTCGATCACAACGAATTGAATTGCCGACGGATAAACTCCGCAGCGTCAAACTGCTGAACTGGATCGTCGAGTTTGGCACGGTGTCGATCGACGAGATTGCGTTGATTCTTCAATACCCTGAGCTGCCTGTTGAAACTCCCACGTTTCTCAAGTCCTACGCAAAGTTGGCACGCTGTTATGACGAACCGACCGGGATTGTTCGCGATCGAGCCAATTGGCCCGTCGGCGACTTCGATTCCGTACCGGGGAGCGGGTTGTTCTGCCTGGCGACGTCCGCCGCGGCAGACCTTGGCATTGTTGAGCCCGAGTTTGCGAAGGACACACTGAAAAAAGTGTATCGAACGATCGATGCGATCCCCACGAACCGAGGAGTCTTACCGCACTTCGTCAGGAAGTACGACGGCCAGTATCGAATTCATCATGAGACCGAATTCAGTACCATTGATCACAGCCTGTATGCCTTCTCCATGATGCTGTCGGCCACCATGCTGAACGACACCGATGTTCTGGCGGGCATCGTGAACGGAGTTCGAAAGATCGAGTTTGATCGCCTTCGTGACGTTCAAGGGAGGATTTCCCATGGACTGGCAGACGATGGGACGGTTCTGGAACACTCATGGTTTGACTGGGGATCGGAAACAGCTCTTGTTGTGATGCTTGAGCGAATCGCCCTT
>JAGQPY010000152.1 GCA_020426485.1 Planctomycetaceae bacterium | reverse complement strand
CCAGGCGCCGAGACGCTCCCGTTGGTCGCTTAAACAAAGATGCGCGCACCGTGCGCGCATCTTACTTTGTAAGACTCTAACAGAACCTAAGAGTCGCGGATCTCTTAGGTTTTGTTAGCGGTTCTCAGGTCAGATTCGGCTGCACGAATGCCTGGTTCATCCTCCGAACGTGAACGCCCGAAGCAGTCTCCCCTGGTGACGAGCGGGCAGTTTGTCCATCGAGTCCCGCTGTCGATGGGGACGTGGCGGCGGGACTGGAGAGGCGATCTGGCGGTCAGTTCGGCGAATCATGTGTTGAGTATTTCCGGAGATTCAACAGAACTATTTGCCCTGGAACTTCCTGACAACACGCTGGCCCTGGCTTTTCGAGAAACACCGCAGGCAGATTCAGTCACCCACAGTTCCCCTGCGGTCGGGACATCGAAGTCAGCGTCCACGGCTGACCGAAAGCCGAACAACTCAGATTGTCGAATTGCTTTGCTTGGCGAAGCCATTCAGATCGCTCGGGAGCAGGCCCTTTCCTACGCTCGCATGCTGCTGACGGATGATCAGGAACTGAAGGCGGATTTGATCGCGGCTGGATTCGAACTGGCCGGAACACTGAACGAATGGAAGCTGCACCCTGACAAAAGAGATTCCAGCGAGAACCCGGCGCCCGTGAATCTGCCAACACACTCTGCCGTCGGCGTTCATTCTCAACAACCGCACCAGGTGTTTTCCTGTGCGGCTTCCACACTGTTGGAGCAGCAGGTTGCCGAATTCACTCCCGTCGGCCAGGCCGCGGAGTTCGGTCCAAAGACAAGTCCTTCGGAAGTGACACCGGAAGTACGACGCGCGATCGATCCCGGGGGGCAGAATCCTGCCGAAGGGATTCTGCCAACAGATGAAACCTCCGCCGAGCCACTATCACACGCCGCCATCAGTTCCCCGATTGCGGTGGAAATTCGACAGGTGGAAACTCTGCTGAACGACTGTCTGCAGCACGCCACGGACCTGCCCCGAGTTCCGCTGCCAAAGGTTCCGCATCTGATCCGGTCGTGGGGCCTGACGGATTCGACAGTCACCATATATCTGGCATTCCGCAGCGATCAACCGGCCGGAATTCTGGTGGCCAATTTCGAAAGTGCTCCCAATCGTTCCGCTGCGCCCGGATCGGCGGTACTCGAATATCTGGGCGTCGCTCAGGAATGTCGTCGGCAGGGAATTGCTCAATCGCTGCTGTCAGCCGTGCGGCAGGAAAGGCGGCCATGGGTCGGTGGTCATCGTTCGGGGTTCACGGTGTCTGCGTTTGTGGGAAGCGACAATGCTCCGGCGATTGGTTTTTATCAGCGATGCGGTTTTCAGGTGGTTCAGCGTCAGAGTGTCTGGATTCACCGACTCTGAAGATTGTCTACCAATATCTGTCGCACTATGCTTCCGGCGATGTCGCCCGAACCACTTCCATTTCATCGTGATCAGCACTTCCACAACCTGCGCCGCTGGCTGAAGATGGAAGGCGAAGCCGAACTGGATCGGCTGGAACAGCGTCGACGACTGCAGTCGACCACCAATGCCGAACGCAGCGGCGAAACACTGCTGGATCTGGTCATTCGAGGTCACTCCACCGGTCTGGGCGGACGATATCTGCTGACTTTGCAGAAGCGTCGATCCGACGTTCGGATGCCGTGGCATCGGTTTCGAGTGGGAAGTCCGGTGATCCTGTCACCGAACGGTGATGCGTCCGGAGCGTCGCTGGCGGGAGTCGTCAGCGGCCGGCAGATGGACAGCGTCGAAATCGCCGTGGATGACTGGCCGGAAGGTGATCGGTTTCGTCTGGATCTGTCCCCCGATGAAGTCACTCGCAAACGTCAGCTTGCCGCCATTGAATGCGCCGAAGAAGCGTCTCGACGTCACGCTCAACTGCGAGACATCCTGTTGCTTGACCGTGAGCCCTCGTTTCGCAGCAACGTCTCGATCCCTGACATTTCGGGGCTGAATGCGTCACAGCAGGCCGCCGTTGAATTTGCCGCGTCGGCCAATGACATCGCCATCATTCACGGCCCACCCGGAACCGGAAAAACGACGACTGTCGTGGAAGTGATTCGACAGGCTGTGGCCGCTGGTCAGCGAGTTCTGGCCTGCGCACCCAGCAACACGGGTGTTGACAATCTGCTGGAACGTCTGGCGGCGGCGGGAGAATCCGTCGTGCGTCTGGGGCATCCCGCGCGAGTTCTGGACAGCGTCCGTCGTCACACGCTGGACGTGCTGGTCCAAGAACATGAACTGCACGCCGTGATCGCAGACATGCTGCGCGAAGCGGAAGATCTGGAACGCCGAGCAGACCGGTACACACGTGCCCGCCCCGCCCCGGGACAGAAGTATCAGCAGCGACAGGAAGCTCGTGAACTAAAGCGGCATGCTCGCATGCTGGAACGGCAGGCGATTCGCGACATCCTTGCCACTGCCAGCGTGATTTGCGCGACGGTCAGTTTTGACTTCAGCATTCTGGAAGACGAAAAAGCGGATCGCAAAGGACGCGGAACTTCGACAGATCCGATGTTTGATCTGCTGGTGATTGATGAAGCCTGTCAGAGCGTCGAACCCGGTTGCTGGGTTCCATTGAAATACGCCGGTCGACTGGTTTTGGCAGGCGATCACTGTCAGCTGCCGCCCACCATTCTGTCAGTACCAGCGGCACGCGAAGGATACGCTGTCAGTCTGATGCAGCGGCTGGTCGAACACTATGGCGAACAGGTCACTCGCCTGCTGACCGTGCAGTATCGAATGCATGAGCAGATTATGCAGTTTTCGTCACAACAGTTTTACGATGCATCGCTGCAGGCACACGAATCCGTTCGCCACCACACCCTGCACGACCTGCCCCGGTTTCAGTCCGACGCCGATCATTCTCACCCGGTCACCTTCATCGATACGGCCGGAGCCGGCTGGGAAGAGCAGCAGGAGCCGGAAGGTTTGAGTCGTCTGAATCCGGAAGAAGGCACGCTGGTGCTGAGTCAGGTTCGCGAACTGATTTCCTCCGGCCTTCATCCATCCGACATCGCCGTCATTGCTCCCTACGCAGCTCAGGTGCGCTGGCTGCGCGATCATTGCGAATTCGACGCTCTGGAAATCGACACGGTCGATGGTTTTCAGGGCCGAGAAAAAGAAGCCGTTGTCATGTGTACGGTGCGATCGAATTCCAGCGGCGAAGTGGGTTTCCTGTCAGATGCCCGCCGCATGAATGTTGCGCTGACCCGAGCGCGCCGCCGCCTGATTGTCATCGGCGACAGCGCGACTCTTGGAAACGACGAGTTTCTTGCATCAATGCTGCAATGGTTCGAAGAATCGGGAGCCTACCGGACCGTCTGGGACCTGCAGCCTTAGCGATCTGATGAAAGGCTGGTTGTGGTCAGCAGGCCCACGTCTTATGATCCGCGCGGCAGAGGGAAGACGGAATGAGGCGCAAAGCTCGACAGGATTCCCGGCGGCATCGCCCGGTCGAACGTCAAACACAGTCGACCATCGATGGAGCGGTTCCGGATGATCTGTCAGTCGGGCCGGAGACAATTGCCAATCCGCAGATTGCAGGTACCAAAGAACAATGGACGAATTCATTCAATCGGTCATCCGTCAACTGGGAATTTCAGAGGAACAAGGCCGCGCCGCGACGGCGGGCGTTCTGAAGGTCATCCGGGAAAAGCTGGACGACTCCTCGTTCTCCAGCCTGATGGACCAACTACCCGGGGCTCAGGGACTGGTCAGTCAGGCCGATGCAGCACCGCAGGGGCTGTCTTCCGGCGGTGGTGGACTGCTGGGATCGCTGACGTCGATGGCCGGAAGTCTGCTGGGCGGTAGCGACAGCATGGCTGCTCAGGTCACCAAGACTCTCGCCGAAAGCGGACTTGGGATCGACAAAGTGGCTGGCTTCATCGGAATGTTGGTCAGTTACCTCAAAGAAAAACTGGGGGCTGAAGCGTTTGAAAGCCTGGCAAAACAGATCCCTGATCTGATTGGCCGCAACAAATAGGTCGTCTGTCCGATGACGTTCCGCCGATCGATCATGATTGTGGTTGTGGAGATTGCGACGGTGGTTGTTCGGAGTCAGGACATGACTGCAAACGGCCACCATTTTTTTACAGCTCGTTGCCAACCGCAACCCGCAGTGTCGGCGAGGGGTCGACGGTTTCAATTCTTCAGTGAGTGTCACGGATTTTTGTTTAGTATCCATCAGACTTTTGCAGCAGTGGAATGTGCGGCTTGGAATTTATTGTGACTGACGAGATGACGAATGGAGTCGTCACGATCGGCAATTTTGACGGCGTCCACCGCGGTCATCAGTCCATGCTTTCCATCGTGGCACGGATCGCCGGACAGCACGCGCGGCCTTCGGTTGTTGTCACGTTTGATCCGCACCCCATTGCCGTCCTGCGACCAAAATCCGCACTGCCGCGTCTGACCACAATCGAACGCCGTACCGAACTGCTTCAGCAGTATGGTGCGGACCATGTGGTTGTGCTTCCCGTCAACGCGGCTTTGCTGAATATGGAGCCACAGGCGTTCTTTCAGAAAGTTGTTCTGCAGAGACTGCAGGCTGCGGCGCTCGTCGAAGGTCCCGACTTTCACTTTGGTCGCAACCGAACCGGAAATACCGGCCTGCTGGCCACACTGTGTTCGGCCGCGGGACTGGAGCTGACCGTCATTGACGCGGTCTGTCTGAACGATGTGGCCCATGGCGTTTCAGCCGCTGAAGGACAATCGCCCGTCGATCAGGTACCTGCCGATCAGATTGTGTCGTCAACTCGAATTCGTCAATTGCTGGAACACGGTCACGTTGGTCGAGCCGTTCGACTGTTGGGTCACCCACATCGAATTTCGGGAACGGTCACCACCGGTGCAGGCCGCGGTCGAACGCTTGGATTCCCCACGGCCAATCTGGAAAAGATCGAGGTCCTGCTGCCGCAACCCGGAGTTTATGGCGGGCTCGCCTGGCTGCACGGCACGTCGTATCGAACGGCCGTCAGCATTGGTCCGAACCCCACATTTTCAGATCTCGGCCATAAGGTGGAATGCCATTTGATCGACTTCGATGGCGATCTCTACGGAAAGACACTGGCGGTCGACTTACTCACAGAACTTCGACCACTGCAGACATTTCCCGACCAGTCATCACTGATGGCCCAGATTGCCAGCGATCTGGAATTGTGTCGACAACTGCCGCTCTGAACTGCAAAAACGTCACGTCCACAGTCTTTGCAGTGCCTGTAACCATCGAAGTTCTGTTCGCGACGGAGTCGACACAAAGGTATACTGGGCTCGACAGCGAACTCGCGGTTTGTCCCGCGCGGCTCAAACGGGACACGACATCAGGCGGCAGATGAGTATTCATACGATGACTCAATCACATTCCTCTGAGTGGTGGCAGCATCAGCAGACTCGGCGGTCGTTCGTCAACAATGCGGGCATCGGTTTTGGTGCCGCCGCGCTGACCGGACTACTGGCTTCCGAAGGTGCAGCCGAACCATTGGCTGCAGGCGCATTGAATCAGGGGCAGGCCGGCTTCCCAAACATTCCTCCGCGAGTCAAGCGAGTTATCTTTCTGTGCATGGCGGGCGGGCCATCGCATCTGGAAACATTCGATGAGAAACCGGTGCTGGCCAAAATGGATGGCCAGCCAATGCCGGATTCCTACACGGCCGGTCAGCCGATTGCTCAGCTGCAGGGACAGACCCTGCGATGCCAGGGACCGATGGTCCGCTTTCGAAAATGTGGTCAGAGCGGCCTGTCCATCAGCGACTTTCTGCCGTGGCACCAGAAGATGGCCGATGACCTGTGCGTGCTGCGTTCTATGGTCACCGAACAGATCAACCACGATCCGGCTCACACCTTCATGAACACCGGCACCGCGATCAGCGGGCGACCGTCGATGGGATCATGGGTAACCTATGGTCTGGGCAGCGATTCGCAGGATCTGCCGGGCTTTGTTGTGATGACCAGTGTCGGCGGACGAAATCCTCAGCCGATTGCATCGCGTCAGTGGGGAGCCGGATTTCTGCCAAGTCGCTTTCAGGGAGTTGAATTCAGTTCGACCGGTTCACCGGTTCACTACCTGGAATCGCCTCCGGGAGTCAGCACAGATCAGCAGCGCATGCTGATTACCAGCATTAACGCTTTGAATCGACATCGCAATCAGGTCCTTCACAGTTCCGAACTGGAAACTCGCATGGCCGCTTACGAAATGGCCTTTCGAATGCAGATGTCCGTGCCGGACCTGATGGACATGTCCGACGAACCGCAGCATGTCCTGGATATGTATGGAGCGGTTCCCGGCGATGGAAGCTTTGCCTCCAACTGCCTGCTGGCTCGACGACTGGCCGAACGAGGCGTGCGTTTTATTCACCTGTACCACCGCGGCTGGGATCATCATGGAGATCTGGTTCGCTACATGAATGTCTGCTGCGGTCTGACCGATCGTGCCACCTGGGCTCTGATTCAGGATTTAAAACAGCGAGGCATGCTGGAAGATACTCTGGTCATCTGGGGCGGCGAATTCGGAAGAACACCCATGTTTCAGGGCAAAGGCGGTCCCGGGCGAGACCACCACATCAAGGGATTCTCCATGTGGATGGCCGGCGGTGGCCTGCGTGGCGGAACAGCGTACGGCAATACCGACGAACTGGGCTACAACTCCGTCGAAAACATCGTCCACGTTCGCGACCTGCACGCCACCATGCTGCACATGCTGGGAATCAATCCCACTCGATTTTCAGTACGCCATCAGGGGCTGGACATGAAACTCACCGGCGTCGAAGAATCGCGAGTTCTGCACGAACTTCTGTCCTGAAAAGGGCTTCGCCCTTGTATCCGATGGCGTGGGTGAGTCGTTGGGGGTGGAGAGTTCCGTGCGCCGGGGCGCTTCCGTTGGGCGCTTGGTCCAGGGGGGGGGCAATAGATCGCGTTTTGCGTCGATAATACTGAAAGAACTCTAAAGCCGAAGCCTTGTGCTTCGGCTTTTTTCGTGGCCTCTCTCATTGCCTTGCCTTGTCGAGTGAATCGATCATGATGCACGCTGGACAGTGATGATCTGTCTGCAGAACCGGCCTCGAGACCGTTTTTTTTGCGGTTGCGATCGATGACCGTGTCGGATTCTGCCGTCAACCATCGCCTCTTCGTGAAAGAAACAGATGCGGACTCGAACTTCCGTGTGTCAATGTCTGGCCGTCATGATGTTCATCGTTGCGGGACGGAGCGCCTTTAGTGCCGACCGCCCGAATGTGCTGTTCATCGCCATTGATGACCTGAATCACTGGGTCAGCCATCTGGGCGTGCATCCTCAGACAAAGACGCCCAACATCGATCGTCTGGCTTCGAAGGGCGTGTCCTTCACGAAGGCCTACTGCGCGGCACCGGCCTGCAACCCTTCGCGAGCGGCGCTGATGTCCGGAATTCGTCCCAGCACATCCGGCGTCTACGACAATGGACAGGACTGGCGCCCCGTGATTTCTCAGGACAAGCTGCTCAACACCGTGTTTATGAAGGCGGGCTATAAAGCCTATGGAGCGGGAAAGATCTATCACGGTTCGTATGGTCACAGCGACGAGTGGACGGACTATTTTTCAAAATCAGGTGGCAGCCTGAAGCGGCATCCTTCAGCCAAAGACAACGGCGTCGGCGGCATCAATTTCTGCCCGCTGGCCAACTCGGACGAAGACATGCCGGACTTCAGAGTGGCCGATTACGGCATTGAAAAGCTGCAGGAGAATCACGACAGCCCGTTCTTCCTGGCGATCGGATTTGTCAAACCGCACATGCCGTTCAGCGTACCGAAGAAGTGGTTTGATATGTTCCCGCTGGAAAGGATCCAGCTGCCGCCGCACATCGAAGGCGACCTGGACGATGTTCCGCCTGCCGGTATTCGAATGGCCAGGCCGGAAGGCGATCATGCTCAAATGCTGAAGTCCGGGCGATGGAAGGAAGCCGTGCAGGCTTATCTGGCGACCATCGCTTTCTGCGATGCTCAGGTCGGACGGCTGCTGGATGCGTTGGAATCTTCGAAGTACAAAGACAACACCATCGTTTGTCTGTGGAGCGATCACGGCTGGAGTCTGGGGGAAAAGGAACACTGGCGAAAATTTGCATTGTGGGAAGAGCCGACTCGAACGGTCTTCATCTGGAAAGTGCCGGGCATGACTCCCGAAGGAATTCGTTGCCAGCGTCCTGTCGACTACATGAGCATCTTTCCAACGCTCTGCCGGCTGACCGACATCGACCGCCCCTCTCACGTTGAAGGGCTGGACATTTCACCGCTTCTGAAAGATCCGGCGGCCGCATGGACCGAACCTGCTCTGACGACTTTCCACAAGGACAATCACAGCTTTCGCGGTGAGCGCTGGCGGTACATTCGCTATGCGGACGGCAGCGAAGAACTCTACGACCACGATGCCGACCCAAATGAATGGAAGAATCTGGCTGGTCTTTCAGCACATAACGACGTAAAGCAGAGCTTCCGAAAGTTCATTCCCGCCATCAACGCCGAAGAACAGCCTGCTGCTCGCGGTGGAAATTCCGGCCGCAACAAAGGCAACGGGGCTCAGAAACGACAGAAGCCCGCTGAAGCCTCGTCAAATTGACAGGAAAACGTTTCGACGTCGCGGGCGGATTGAACGTAGGAACAGGTCGGAAATATCCGGGGCGACCAAAGTTGTTGGAAGCCCTTCCGACTTGAACTCCCATTGTGGTGGGCGTGCAGAAAGCAGATTTGAACATGGCAAAATGCCTGGTGACCGGCGGAGCCGGATTTATTGGAAGTCATCTGACGGAACTTCTGCTCAGTCAGGGCCATGAAGTGGTCGTGCTGGATAACCTCAGCACCGGTCGATCCGGCAATCTGGATGCGGTTCGAGATCACCCCAAACTGAGCATTCAGACAGGCTCCATCACGGACACCGTTCTGCTGGGAGAAGTGGTCCACGGGGTCGAGGTCATTTATCACCTTGCGGCAGCCGTCGGAGTGAAACTGGTGGCCGATGATCCGGTCCGCACCATCGAAACCAATATCTACCCGACGGAACAGCTCCTTCGAATCGCTTCACAGGGCACGGTGAAGAAGTTCTTTCTGGCATCCACCAGCGAAGTTTACGGCAAGCATCCCGGCGAAGCATGGACGGAAGATGACGACCTGCATCTGGGCCCCACCAGTCGACCTCGCTGGGCCTACGGATGTTCCAAAGCCATCGATGAGTTTCTGGCGCTGGCATACTTCCAGAAATACAAACTGGGGGTCACTGTCGGACGATTCTTCAATGTCGTGGGGCCTCGTCAGGTCGGCAACTATGGCATGGTCGTGCCGCGTTTTGTGGAAGCCGCGTTGCGAGGCGGACCGGTCACCGTCTATGACGACGGCTCTCAGGTTCGCTGCTTTGGTCATGTCCGCGAAGTCGTCACCTGCGTCAATCGACTGGTGGAAACTCCCGCGGCCGAAGGCAAGGTCTTCAACATTGGCAGCGATCAGGCGATTTCTGTCCTGGACCTGGCGAAGCTGGTGACTTCAAAAGTCAATCCGGAAGTGGAAATCCGGTTTCTGCCGTACCGAGACGCCTACGGAGACGATTTCGAAGATGTCCAGCGACGAGTTCCCAATACCGACCGCCTGCTGAACACCATCGGCCAGCGTCCTACAATGCCGCTGGACCAGATTCTGGACGACATCATTGCCTGGAAACGACAAACAATGACCGCCTGACAAGGGCTTCGCTCTTGACCTGTTGGCGTGGAATGCCGTTCGAGGTGGGCTGCGGCAGTCGCCGATTCGCTCCCGTTGGTCGCTTTGTCCATTCATGTTTCAGGGCGGATGCGAGTGATCAGTGCGAACACGTTTCTCCTGATTCAAGGGTCCACATCAGAGAGCTGTTGCCCGTTTTGCGAATGCTGGTGTTGTGATCGATCAGCGTCGATGACCACTCTCAGGCGTGCTTGTTTCGCTGTCGGAATTCGCGTGGCGTCTGGCCTTCGCTGCGTTTGAATGCGACGGACAGGTATTCCGGGTGGCGGAAGCCTGTCAGACGGGCGATCGCGGACAGAGGTAATTCTGTTTCCAGCAGCAGATGTTTCACGCGGTCAATTCGCAGACGCAGAATTTCCTGATGAGGCGTTCGCCCCAGAATCTGTTGAAACCGCGACTCCAGAACTCGTCGCGATAAGGGGACGTGGCGCAGCACCTCCGCAACCGTGATTCCGTCAAAGGCACGCTCCCGAATGTAAGTCAGTGCGGTGGAAATGCTGTGATCATCAATGGCCAGCACATCGGTTGACTGTCGAGTTTCCACTCCTGTGGGTGGAATCAGATACGCGGTGGCATCCACTGTTTCGCCGTTCATCATTCGATCCAGCAGAGCCGCGGCTTCGTAGCCGGTGCGAGCTGTATTCGGCACGACACTCGACAGCGGCGGATCACACAGTTCGCACAGTCGTCGATCGTTGTCGACACCGATCATTGCGATCTGCTCCGGAACAGAGATTCCTTCGTCGCGACAGATCGACAGCAGCTGCTGAGCTTTAATGTCATAGCAGGCCATGATCCCCACCGGACGCGGAAGGGTCTTCAGCCAGCGAGTCATTTGTTGCCGGTCGCGATTCCAGGAATACTGAGGAGACAAACGCGGGGTCGATTGAAAAACAGAACATTCAAATCCGGCCTCCGACACGATGTGCCGAAATTCTCGTTCACGCCAGTGAGACCAGTTGAAACCGGGATCGCTGCAAAACGCCAGATGTCGAAAACCTCGACTGATCAGATGATCGGCGGCCAGACGAGCAATCGCGGAATCATCCGTTTCCACCCATGGCACATCGGCGATGTGTCGTCCGGCACTCACATCGACTGTCGGCAAACGGATTTTTCGCACCACGGAAGCGATCTCGGGCGTTTCAATGCGAGCAATAATGCCGTCGCCCTTCCAGTTCTTCAGCCAGTTCGGTGGAGTCGCGCCGCGTTCTCGCTCGGGAAGATAAACCGACCACGTGGGATTCTGCTGCACGTAGGAAATCACACCGTCCAGCAGCCCTCGAGCATAAGCGTTGGACATCTCCACCAGCAGAGCAACAGACTTTCGACGAGACATGCGGTTTGACATTCGAAAGGTTTGCGAGGCAGGCAATCTCGATGAATCGTGCCTGCGAAGTGACCACCGAACGACTTTTCCGAACGCACGTCCGTTTTCGCAAGATCACGACTGGTAAAATATCACAAATATTCTGCGCGATTTCTCATAGTCACGCCAGTCGGTGTCGGGCAACATACGGACGTGGCGTTGTTCGCCGTCCAGCAAGTTAAGAATTGAATGTTCGGGAGGACGAGATGAGTCAGGTTAAAGTGGCGATGATCGGGTTGGGATTCGGTTCGGAATTTATTCCGATCTACAAGGCTCATCCTAACGCCGACTGTGTCGCCATCTGTCGCCGCAACGAGGTGGAAATGAAC
>JAGQPY010000151.1 GCA_020426485.1 Planctomycetaceae bacterium | reverse complement strand
CGAAGCTTCTCGCTCCGGTGACCGCCTTTTTCACGCGCTGCGTGTTCCTTTCTTGTATTCCCCATCACCCGAATATGACATGCCGTCCGCATCTCGAATGAAGCCTGTCATCGCCGCCGGTGTCGTCTTCGCTATGGCGTTTGCCGTTTCGGCTCGCTGCGTTAATCATGGACTGGTCAGTTCCTCCGTTCGGTCCGGCCCCGGATTGACACTGGATGAATCGTTCAATGTCGGTCAGGGAATCTATCTGTTTGAATCTGCTCTCGACCATGGTCCTTTGATGTTCACGCCGTCCGGGGCGGAACAGGTCTTCGGCAGAAAGGGCTATCTTCCCGATCATCCGCCGCTGGGGCGACTTCTGCTTGGCGCGGCTCATCAGACCTTTGCCACTTGGTTCGACGGAAATCTGGATGCCCCGTTCTGCATTCCTGCCGCCCGGCTAGGGTCGAGTCTGGCATTCGCCTTGACGTGCGGTCTGTTGACTGCATTTGCAGCGGGGCACTACGGAATTCCGGTTGGATTCTGCGCTGGATGTTTGCTGATGCAAATGCCGCGAATGCTGGGCCACTCACGAATCGCATCTCTTGAGACCGCCACCGGGCTCTTCTGGCTGTTGACGTCTCTAGGTTTTCTTCAGTGGTGGACGGGGCCGCATCGACCTTCGGGGCGTCAATCGTTTGTCAGTGGAATCGCCTGGGGCCTGTTACTGTTGACGAAAGTTCAGGGCATCCTGATCCCACCACTGATCACCGGTTGGGCATTTTATCAATTCGGTTGGAGGGCCGTGCGCCCGCTGTCGATTCTTGCGGCGACCGGATTGGCCGTTTTTTTGTTCGGCTGGCCGTGGCTATGGCTGGATCCTGCTGAGAATCTAATGACGTATCTTGGCCGAGCAGCCGATCGCCCGACGCTCTACGTGTGGTACTTTGGGCAGCGATATGCCGACAAACTTGTGCCGTGGCACTATCCTTTCGTGCTGCTGTTCGCCACGACTCCGTTATTTGTCATCCTGCCAACAGCGTTCCGATGCCTGCGAGGGCGACTTGACGCAGTCGAGCGTCTGTGCCTTACCCTTCTGATTTGGCCATTGATTGTCTTCGCACTGCCGGGAACACCGGTTTACGACGGAGTTCGTCTGTTTCTGGTTGTGCTGCCGCTCCTGGCACTTCTGGCAGGTCGTGGTCTGGTCATGATTTTCTGCCCATTGTCTGCTTCTGATTCTGCAGAGGAGACTGCTTCCGGCAGCAATCGCTGTTCTGCACTGATTCGTCTTTCCGTGGTTTTGCTGTTGGTTTTCTCAGCGGTGCTGGAGGCTGCACCCTTCAGTCCGTATCTGCTTGATCGATACTCAGTTGTTGCGGGGCTGAATTCCGGGGCCGTGAATCGTCTGGGGCTGGAGGCGTGCTACTGGGCGGACGCCCTGAATGGCGATTTCTGGAATCAGGTCCCCGAAGCTTCGGTCGTTTATGTCGCTCCGGTTTCGCACCAGTTTCAGCTGCAGGATCTGGAATCACTCGTTCCGGTCATTCGAGACCGAAAGATCCGACTGGCTCCCTTCGAATATGATCCACAGGCCCAGCGAGGACTGACGTTGCTGATCCATCGTCTTGCCGATCTTCGTCCGGCTTTGAGGCATGTGCCCCAGGGCGCGACTGTCTTGGCTGAAGTCATCAGCGATGGAGTGGTCCTGGCTCGTCTGATTGACACGACCAACGCAACCTGGCCGGAAATTCCCGACTGGCCGAATGAATCGGGACCACTTCAGGCACATCCGTAACTGGTCGCGACGTCGAAAGCACAAATCCGGGACGACGGCGTGCGCGTGATCGCCATTTTCCTGACCTCCTGATGCGTCAACCGAACGGCGACATTGACGGTCGAAGTGATGGCCGTTAGTTTCCTCCGGATTATTCCGACGCTTGGGGGGACGGCTGTAACGACTGGCGTATCAGCCGTGAGTACTATTCCCCGCCACAGTCAACTTCCGGCGATGCTGCGGAATCCGGGCTTTAGAATCTGAAGAACTTCCCTCTGAAACAAGTGTCACATTCGCCGGTTCGATCTCCGGCAAATCTGTACAGGCAGGCTGATGTCAACAAAACGTTCTGTTGTGGTTGGACTGGTTCAGAAGAAATGTACGCCCGATCCCGGTGAAAACCTGGAACAGGCGGTTGCGGCGATTCGGCAGAATGCAGAAGCCGGAGCGCAGGTCATTTGTCTGCAGGAAGTCTTCAACACTCAGTATCCGTGTCAGTCCGAAGATCATGCCAATTTCGAACTTGCCGAACCTGCGGATGGGCCAACGATTCAGGCGATTCGTCGTATCGCAGCAGAACGACAGGGCGTGGTTGTTGTGCCGTTTTTCGAAAAGCGAACCCACGGGCTCTACCACAATTCGGCGGTTGTTGTTGACGCGGATGGAGAGGTGGCGGGGCTGTATCGAAAGATGCACATTCCGGACGATCCGCTGTACTACGAAAAGTTCTACTTCACGCCCGGCGATCTGGGCTTCCTGGCATTCCCGACGCGGTACGCAAAAATCGGCGTATGTATCTGCTGGGATCAATGGTTTCCCGAAGCAGCTCGCCTGACGGCCATGCAGGGAGCAGAACTGCTTTTCTATCCAACTGCCATTGGCTGGATTCCGGGCGAAAAGGACGTCTACGGAGAAGCTCAGTACTCCGCGTGGCAGACGATCATTCGAAGTCATTCCATCGCGAACGGCCTGTTCGTCGGTGCACCTAATCGAGTCGGTCTGGAAGGCGAAATCCAGTTCTGGGGCGGCTCATTTCTGTCCGATCCCTACGGAAAAGTTATGGCGAAGGCCTCCCATGACGATGAAGATAACCTGATCGTGGAGTGTGACCTGAGTCTCATCAACACAGCCCGAACGCACTGGCCCTTCTTTCGTGACCGTCGCATTGATGCCTTCGGTGGTCTGCAGCAACGATGGGGCAGTTGAAGATCTTGTTCACTGCCCTGCACCCGATCACCGTCTTCGTTGCGTTGCTCCGGTCGAAAGAAATCGTGCCGGCATTCCGCCGACAGGTCAGCGGAAACTTTCGGAATCCTGCGGTTCAGTCGGCTGAATGCCCCAGACAGTAGAGGTACTCCTTCCGTTGCCCGTCTTCCATGTGGGCAATCCGGATGTAGATTCTGCCCCCGCAGATGGTTGGAGTTGCAAAGACGCTGTCTCCCAACCGGCAGGAGTTCAGCAGTTCGAACTTGGCCGGGTTGGCAGCAAAAATGAAGGCCGTCCCCTCTTCGTTGATGACATAGATTTTGTCGTTGACCAGCACGGGTGAACTGCTGAAGGTTCCGGCAAGTCGTCCTTTCCAGATTTCTTCACCGGTATCAGCTCGGCGGCACGTCGCCACGCCCGCATCCAGAATCGCGTAAAGGAACCCGTCTTTCACCAGCATCGAAGGAACGTAGGTGCGGGTGTTGTTTTCCCAGACGACCCTGCCTGATCCATCGCCTGCGACAGCGGAAATATGATTCCTGGGATAGCCGCCACTGGTGAAAATGTGCTGTCCATCGGTCACGGTTGTCGTGACACATTCTGTTGTCGCACCTTCGACTTCCCAGTTAACCTCGCCGGTGAGCGGATCCAGGCTGGTCACAAGATCGCAGCCGGTAAAGAGAAGCTGATCTTTCCCACAAACATTCAGAATCGTCGGCGACGCGTAGTTCGGCTTGGCGGGTCGCTCTCGACGCCAGACCACGTCACCGGTGCCACGATTCAGCGCAGCAATGGCTCCGCCGCCTTTGTTGTCCGCCGAAACAATCACGAGGTCTTCATAAAGGGCCGGCGAGGAACCATAGCCCTGATGCACAACATAGTCCGAAATCTTTGTTTGCCAGACCTGCTTTCCGTCTCGAGTCAGCGCTGTCGTGAACACAGCCTTGTTGTTCAGAAAGTTGACAAAGATCAGACGTCCGTCGCAGGCAATGGTGGTTGATGCCCAGGAAGCTTTCTCGTTGCCGTTGGCCTTCTTGTCGTCCGGCGAGGGAAAGCCGCCCTGATGTACAGTCGTCGACCATAAGACCTCACCGGTCATGCGATTGAAGCACATGACGGACTGCGTTTCGGTCTGAGCATCGGCGGCCGTCAGAAAAACCTCATCGTCCACAATGGTTGCAGAACCATGACCTCGCCCGGGAACGCTCGCCTTCCAAAGAATGTTTTGATCGGGTCCCCATTCCGTTGGTGGTTCCTGTCCAGCCGGCGCAATCCCGTTTCTTGCGGGGCCGCGCCACCACGGCCAGTCCGACCGGGAAGTCTGGATCGGGGCAACTGTTTCAGACGGTTCTTTTCCCGCAAGCTGCTCCGACGTCAAAGAACCGATGACGGCTAAAAAACAGACGGCAGTCACTGTTCGCATTTTGATCTCCGAAGGATTTCAGTGGACATTCGGAATCTAACGAATCAGTAAATTGTTCACAGCGATAAACCTGTCGAATTGGTCCGATCATGCTGGGCAGCGTCCCAACGTTCGCCCGTGGCACAGAAATCGTCGGCAGGAAACCATCGCGATCAAGGGCCGATCAGCCGAAGAGTCGAAAGTGATCCCCGCGACCACGGATCACTTTTTTAAGGTCAATCATTCGAAATGAGCGGCATTCCGTCGCGAATTCTCGGACAGTGGTCAAAAGAATTGCTGAAAATCCCGCGTCATGGTTGGACACCATGTCGGTTCACTCACCAGACTCTCGGCTTCCGATGCTGGCAGGATTGGCTGGTATCGGAACAATGTTTGCCACAGGATGTCTCGAATGCGGCTCCGATGGCGGGGAAAATCATGGATATCCGTGTCTGTTTTCCGTGACGACTTGTCAGAGCAGGACCTCTACAGGAAAATAATCCACCAGAAATCGTAGTTTCCCAAACGCTCTCAGGCCCTGACAGAACCGGGACACGGTCCCTTCCTGATAGGTCTTTCAGCTGGGTTTCTGCCGCTCTTGTTGGAGTCAGTCTCGGTTTCGTGACCGATTCCTGAAAGGGTCGCTGTTGCGGGCTGGACGCCGAACAGTTCGGGGGGCCGATTCAGATGTCATCATGACGGATGGCTTGCTCCAGCCGATGTGACCGTCGGCTGGCCGCCAAAGTCAGAGCGATTTCAGACAATCGATTCAGGTCTTCGTTCGAAAATTGAACATCTTTTAGAAATGACCGGTTGCGAGTGGACACTCAAACACCGCTCTCGTTTTCATATTTTGAGTGGCCTGCGGAATGCGGCTCACTCAGACCGGTTTGATGACCTGAAAACGTCATAACAAGATGGATTTCGTGTTCCGCTCGGGCGGAAGGAAGTGAACTTTGAAAGCACTCATCAGTGACATTCATGGCAATCTCGAAGCGTTGGAAGCAGTGCTGGCCGACATCAAGTCGAGGGGAATCACCGAGATTTATTGTTTGGGTGACATCGTGGGTTATGGTCCCAATCCCTGTGAATGCATCGACCGTGTGATGAACGTGCAGATGTGCCTGCTGGGTAACCATGATCAGGCCGCTTTGTTTGATCCGGAAGGCTTCAACGCTGGTGCCGAACGAGCGATTTTCTGGACGCGTGGCATGCTGGAAAAAGCCACCGGACCAAAGGCAGAAAGCCGCTGGGAATTTCTGGGCGAACTGAGTCGTCGGCACCTGAGCGAAGACGAAAAGACCATGTATGTTCACGGGTCTGCTCGTAACCCGCTGAATGAATACGTCTTTCCGGACGATGTCTACAACCAGGTGAAGATGGAAAAGATTTTCGCGCTGGTGCCGCAGTACTGTTTTCAGGGCCACACCCACATCCCCGGCGTCTTCACGGACACGTTGGAATTTCTGGATCCTCGCGAAATCAATTTCCGATATGAGCTGGGTCCGCAGAAAGTCATGATCAACGTGGGTTCCGTCGGACAGCCCCGCAACAACGATCCGCGGTCATCTTACGTGACCGTCGACGGTAACACGGTCGAATTCCATCGTGTCGAATACGACATCGAGAAGACCGTTCAGAAGATCTACGATATTCCGGAACTGGATAACTTTCTGGGGGATCGCCTGCGAGAAGGCCGCTGATTTTATACGTTGTCCTGCGAAGAGAAGGCAGCGTCACGCAAGGGCACACAGAGACGCAAAGGAGCCGCCGGTGTAGGTTCGTCGGCGGATGCAGGCCCCAAGTGGCGGGCCGGGCTTCCGTGAACGAGGTTCCGACCGGGTTTCGGGTTGTCTGGGCTGCAGACGAAACGACGCCTGTGTTCTGACGCAAATATGCGGGCGCCATTCCGGCACCCAGCAGCCAGAGATGCGAACCGCCTGAGATCTGTACACGGCCGCTTGAATTCTGAATCAACTCGCGCTGCAGATTTCTTCCACGCGGTTTGAAAACCAACGCACCACGGCCATCTGGTTCTCAAGTTCATCCAGTGGCCGCGACGATTCGTGGACGGCCTTCAGTCGGCGTGCCAGCTGTTGGTAATCCGTGGTTGCTGAAGCCGGCAGTGTCAGGTCTTCGGCATTGCCTCGCACCATTCTGAGGCAGTCAATCAGCTGTCGCAGAAAAATATAGGCCTGTCGGATCTGTTCGAATTCAGACAGAGAAATCTTTCCGCTCTGCTGAGCGGCGGTGAGTGCCTGAATCGTGTTGGATGTCTGCAGGGCAGGTTCCTGTCTGCCAAACGTCAGTTGCAGAGCCTGCACGGCGTATTCACAGTCGACCAGTCCGCCATCGCTGAGCTTGGCGTTTACAGTTCCGCCGCGGACCAGTTGCCGAATCTGTCGTTCCCGCATGGCTCGCATGGCCGCAAAATCAAACGATTCTGATGAGAACAGCATCTGGTAACAGGTCTCCTGAACCAGGCGGCCGAATTCGTGGTCTCCTGCCACGCACCGCAACTTCACCAGTGACTGCCGTTCATAGGGCCAGGCGTCTCCGTCGGTTGAATAGTACTGTCGCAGAGTCTTCAGGCTGACGGCAGCCGGACCGGCCTGCCCGTATGGTCTCATGCGAAGGTCGATTTCAAAGATTCCCCGGTGACGAGACTCCACCAACTGAGCCACACGGTTGATGAGACGTTCGAAGAAAGTGCTGGCAGACACGGACGAACGTCCGCCGTCGGTGCGACAATCGCTCTCGTAGATCAGAAACAGCTCGATATCCGAAGCAAATCCCATTTCGACGCCGCCGAACTTTCCCAGCCCGGCCAGAGTGAATCGATCCAGCGAACCGTCTTCCCGACGGGGCAGACCGTGAGCAGCCGCCAGTTCCTTCCATGCAACACTCACGGCGGCTTCGACGGTGACTTCGGCCAGCTCCGTGACCTCTTCTGAAAACGAACCGAACGCTCCGCAGTGTCCCAGTACGTGACGCAGGTCGATGCGAAACAAATGGCGGTCTTTGAAGCTGTTGATGCTCTGACCAATGTCATCAGCAGCACCTGCCACGCTGCCAGCGGAACGGAGTGGTTTTTTCTCGGGAGGCAGATCAAACCCGTGCTCGGTACAAAGTCGCAACCCGGCCTGCTGAAGTTCTGAGCGAAGTTCATCGCGTGAGACTCGCCGTTCCAGTTGACCACTGTCCGTGAGCAGCGAAAGCAGATTGTCCGATCTGGACTGCAGAAAGTCTTCCCACAGATAGCGACTCATCCCCAGCACCCGACTGATGGCTCGCAGGAACTTCGGTTGCTTCAGAGATGCAACCTTCGTGCGGCGCTCCGACTTTTCCAGAAGTGAGTGCAGCAGGTCACGAAACCGAAGCAGGGAATGATGCGGATCACTGTTGGACGGCAGCCAGTGAGTGAACTGCTTGATCAATGTCACGGCTGTTCGAAGTTCCTCGCGACGGTGATCCCGTGTTACAGCACTGCCGTCAGATTCTGAGACCCACAGACGATCGGAGACTCGCCCGTCAATTGTCCCCAGTTCTGCTCGCCGAATTCGAAACCCGCAGATGCTCAATGCGTTGGCCAGTTCAAAAAAGAAGCCAAAGCTGTCATCGCCGGAAATCACAACTTCCGTCAGACCACTGTTGTCCGGACTGGAGATCTGCAGTTCCAAGTCTGCCTGCGGCGCGAGATTCGCGGGCAGTTCCCGAATCCGCTGACAGAAAAGTTCGATCATCGACTGACGTACCAGATCGCGTTTCCCTTCTGCAAGTAGTGCCATATCTGAGTTCAGGTCTTGTTCAATGGCTTCCTGCAGCAGAATCGGATTCGGCAGCGGTACTTCCGGAGGCGAACCTGCGGCCGCAGGCACCGCCACCGGAGACGTCTCCTGCAGCAGAAACAACCCCAGGAATCGTCCGGCAGGAACGCTGCGACCGAGTTGTCCGGATGCCGGACCGACGACGGCGTGACCTTCGCGAATGTCAAGACGGTAGGAAAAGAACTGCGCACAGATCATGGACAGCAGCCCGGCCGTTTCGGGGCCGGTCACCGCGACCAACAGGTCTCCACCGCTGGCAGCGGCCGCCTGCCGAACAATCACGCGGCAGCGCGATGCGTCTTCGCCTTCAACGATCGGATCGCCCAGTTCCGCATAGATTCCGGACTGTTCGATGGTGTCGGTCAGCCGGGAGGAGATCGTGTGATCGGACGTGTGAGCATCTTCGGCCACAGCTTCGGTCGGCGCTGATTCCGCGGCAGAACCGGCCTGAGCAAACCAGCGATCGAAGATCTGTCGCACAGAACGACGGTGTTCGTGAAACCTGGACAGCAGTACAGACTCCCCCGGATAATCCAGACGGCGAGCCAGCCATTCACGTTCTTCAGAGCCAGTCGGCAGTTCATGCGTCTGCTGATTGTGCATCAGCTGCAGCGCGTGTTCCAGAGTTCTGAGAAACACGTATCCTTCACGAAGCTGGCGGTATTCAATGGCGTTGATGATGCCAAAATCACACAGCCGCACCAGAGCGTCCAGCGTATTCGCGCTGGCCAGTCGCGGTTCCTGGCCACCATGAATCAGCTGCAGAGCCTGCACCAGAAATTCCACATCACGAATGGATCCCTGTCCCAGCTTGACTTCCGAAGCCAGCTTCCCGCGACGCCGCAGGCGATCTTCAATCATGGCCTTCATCCGTCGCACGTTGGACAGCACTTCGGATTCGGACACGGAAAACAACAGTGGCGGCAGTCGGTTCAGCAGTTCGCGGCCGGCGGAAGGACAACCGGCAATCACTCGAGCTTTCAGCAAAGCCTGCTTTTCCCACAGTTCGGCGTGCGAATTGAGATACGCTTCGAACGCATCCGGAGTACTGACCAGCGGCCCCGCATCACCCCACGGCCGCAGTCGCATGTCGACCCGGTACAGAAATCCACTGGGCATGTTGCGACTGATTCCGTCAATCATCAACCGTGCCACCTTCTGGGTCGCAGGCTGGTCGGTCGTCGCAATCAGCAGCAGGTCGATGTCCGAACTGTAGTTCAGTTCTTCCCCGCCGTGTTTACCCAGAGCCACCACCGAAAACGGAGCCTCCGCAAGCCCGCACTGCTGACAGGCCAGCTCGAGACAGATCTGAACCATGGCGTCAGCCATCAGGGAAATCTGCAGCGTCACGAATTTCAGATCCAGCAGCCCAAAGGCATCGCACATGCCAATGCGAAGCAGTTCCTGCTTCTGAAATCGTCGCAGCCGCTGAAGCTTTTCATCCGTGGACCGGCCGGATTCCAGAAACTGCCGAGCCTCCTCATGGAATTCTTCACGCGACTTCATCTCCGCCGTCCGTCGCTGAGACGTCAGTTCCTGCAGCGCTTCGGGCTGATTAAGCAGAGCCTGTGTCAGGTACGAACTGCCGCAGGACAGTCGTGCCAGCACTTCCAGCGATCGAGGCGATTCTTCAAACAGCCGGAACGCATCGCCGGGACTGCGGGAGTTCGCAACGAACTGATCGACCGTCGCAACAACGGCCTGCGGCGACGGTGCTTCCAGAAGAATGCGACGCAGCGTCCGAAACCACAGTGGAGTTCCCGAGCGAGACGATTCGTCCGCCGACGTCGGCACACTTTCGGCCGCCTCGCGCAGGCGGACCAGAGCGTGAATGAATTCAGCGGGATCCGGCATTCCCGCTTCGGTCATCAAACGCAGGTTCTCGGCAAAATCCGAGTCAGAAAGCTTGTCAAAACGAGGAAACATCGTATATCCACGGTACCATTCGGCGGCTTGGTTCTTCCGGGACGGTTGTCGGCCTGTTCAGTCAGCTCGATTCGACGGTCCTCGGAGGCTCTCGTTGAATCGAGCAACCGAAGACGTAGAATTCCGACGCCGGTATTCCTGCGTCAGCGATTGACCTTTTGCCTGTTCAGCCTCCGCCTGTCGACCCCGTCATCAGTGGCAGGTTGTCGACTTCATGGGGTAGACCCCTTCGTGACGTGGATCGGAGTGAGAACACAGCTTTCCTGGCTTCGGTCTGCGTGAGCAGCTGGTCTCAACGCATGAAATCGACCTGACCAATCAGAGAACAACTTTTGTCGGCACTGCCCGTTCCGGGCTGTGCCATCCCTTCCAATCTCGGAACATTAACGCTCAACCAGACTCTCGTCATGACCGAACCTACACGTGATGTGCTTGAAACGTTCGAAAATCCATATCCCCAGCGGAACTATGTGATCGAAACAGTGCAGCCCGAATTCACTTCTCTATGCCCCAAGACCGGTCATCCCGATTTCGGGACTCTGAAAATCGATTACATCGCGGATCAGGTCTGTTATGAACTGAAGTCTCTGAAGCTGTATCTGCAACAATACCGCAATCACGGGGCTTTTTATGAACGCGTCACCAACACCATTCTGGATGACCTGGTCGCAGTAACTCAGCCTCGCTGGATGAGAATCGAAGCTGCCTTCACGGCACGCGGCGGAATTCGGACGACCGTCATCGTCGAACACGGCAAGCGGCCGGAATAGTTCGCAACGGCCGGAACCGAACGACCGACTTTTCATGTCCACAGGACAACGTCGGACGCGGCAAACTCGTCGTCTGAAAGTATGAACTGAAACAGAAAGCAGAAACGTGGCAAAAGCGTGGGGCGGGCGATTTCAGCAGCAGACAGATCCGCGGGTCGAAGCATTCACGGAATCCGTCAGCTTTGATCATCGCCTGTACGAAGTCGATATTCGCGGTTCAAAAGCTCACGCCACGATGCTGGCTGCGGTGGGCCTGATCAGCGACACCGAACGCGATCAGATCTGCAGTACGCTGGACGAAATCGGCGCTGAAATTCGTTCGGGAAGTTTTCCGTTCTCCGCAGAACTGGAAGACATTCACATGCACATCGAAAGCGCGCTGATCAAGCGGATTGGCGATGTGGGCCGAAAACTGCACACCGGGCGCAGCCGCAACGATCAGGTTTCCACAGATCTGAAATTGTACGTCCGAGACTGCATTGATGAGCTGGATACGCTGCTCACCGAATGCCAGCGAGCGTTTCTGGACCGCTGCGACATGGATGCCGATGTCGTATTGCCGGGATACACGCATCTTCAGCGTGCTCAACCAGTCATGGCCGCTCATTACTGGCTGGCCTACTGCGAAAAGTTTCAGCGGGATCGTGATCGACTGGCG
>JAGQPY010000150.1 GCA_020426485.1 Planctomycetaceae bacterium | reverse complement strand
TTTATGACTATGCCCGTGAGGACTTACGGCGTCAGTCGCGCGCACGATGCGCGCATGTTGTTGAGCGACCAGCGGGAGGGCTAATTCTGTTCTGAGCGGTAGCTGGAATGGGGTTCGGGCATGTCCACATGAGACGGACAATCTTCGAATCAGATTCCTGAGACGTACGGAGCTGAACTTCGATGCGACTGGTGGCCTTCGATCAGCGTTCACTTATTCAGACGGAAGTGAGCCGGATTTGCGGGCAGTGCTGCAGATGAATTGCAGGCAGACTTCCTGCAAGGCAGACACTTTCATCAATCACACGTTGGTCTGTCAGAACAACGTGTAGATGAACGGCGCGGCTCCGGTTGACGTCAGGAATACCAATGCTCCGATGCCGAGCAAAACAAGAATGATGGGCGTCAGCCACCATTTCTTTTCCTCCTTGATGAACAGCCAGAATTCCTCAAGGAGCCCCATGGATGGTTCTTCCGCCTGCTGTTCAAACTCGGACTTCTGGTCCTGTCCCGGATTCCGCTTGTCATCCGACATCGCAATGTCCCCCCTTGTCCTGCGCTAACTCATTCTGCGCTAACTTGCTCCGCGTCAATCAGTACGTTCCGTAAATGCCGACAATCTGCTTCCTGACTGACACGATGCTCAGTTCTGCATTTCATCTCAGCTGATGTGCAGCGAGACTCCGGAATTCTACCGGTGTTCCGAACAGATCCCAGTCGCGATGGACCTGCGAATAAACGATTCTGAACTTCCCGTCGAATGCCAGTGAAGTCGCCGGCATTGCCCGTAACGAAGGGATTTCGAGTGCATTGGATCACCACTGACGGAGGTAGCTGCCGGGGCCGGAAGGTTTCGGTCGGTCATGCCAATGGCTTGTTCGGTTGTCTTTTCGCCGCCGCAGAGCATCTCGCCCCATCAGTCGAAACAGCAGGGCCATCGGCAGGAAGACACCAAGAAAAACGCCCAACAACAGGATCTCGCCGACGATCAAACCGATGGGCAGTGTCAGCAGGACCAGCAGCACAAACAGCGGGCGAATCAGCTTCGGCAGTACCCAGCCAGCGACGGCGATGGTGATGCCAAACAGAACAGCCGTCTGGGTTGCTGCGGCATCTCGCGTCCAGAACCACACCAGACCGGGTAATGCCACCGCACAGATGCAGCCAAACTGCCGCAGCTGGCGGTCGGAGGGAGTCAGATTGATTTCAATGAGAGCCATGGCTTACCGGGAACTGATGAAATGTGGGTCTGTTATATCGATCGCCGTCATCAGCAGCAGGGCGTCTGTCTTTTTCGGTGATTCCGTTCAGCCGCGATGGATCGGTACTGGTTGTTCTCAATCGAGTTCAAACTGGCTGAGATGTTGTTGCCGCTGCTGTTCGGTCATCTGATTCTTCTGTTGGTTCTTCAAAAGGAGATGGTGTCCCAGAACAAGGACGTCCATATCCGTCATCATAAAGCAACGCCAGGCGTCATTGGGTGTGCAGACAATCGGTTCACTGCGGACATTAAAGCTGGTGTTGATCATCACCGGACATCCGGTCCGCTGGTGAAAGCACGTCAGCAGCTGATGCATCAGTGGATTTCGCTGTGCGTCAATCGTCTGAACTCGTGCCGAATCATCCACGTGAGTCACGGCCGGAATCTGAGATCTGGAAAACCGGAGCTTGTCGATTCCGATGGCCGCCTGTTGTTCACCAGTGGGCGGCGTTCGCAGGCGAGAATGTACGGGAGCCACCAGCAGCATGTAGGGACTGTCGGTCCCGGGTTTCAGTTCGAAGTACTCGTGAACCTGTTCTTTCAGGACGATCGGCGCGAAGGGACGAAAGGATTCGCGAAACTTGATTTTCAGATTCATCACCGACTGCATGCGTTCGCTGCGAGCATCTCCCAGAATACTGCGCCCGCCCAGCGCGCGAGGTCCGAATTCCATTCGTCCCTGAAACCAGCCGACGACGTTTTCCGAAGCAACCAATTCTGCGACCTGTCGGCACAGATCTTCGTCGGAGACGGCCGTCGAGTAGACAGCTCCCGTCGATTTCAAAAATGCCTCAATGTCTTTATCTGAGAACTCCGGGCCCAGAAACGAACCGGACTGCGAGTCCGGCTGCTGAGGAATTCTTGGTTTTTCCAGCAACTGGTGCCACGTAAACAACGCCGCGCCTAAGGCTCCACCGGCGTCGCCCGAGGCTGGTTGAATCCACAGGTTTTCGAAAGGACCGCTCTTCAGAATCTTCCCGTTGCCGACACAGTTCAGTGCAACTCCGCCCGCCAGCACCAGATTCTTCAGTCCCGTTCGCTGATGAGCGTACTGGGCCATTCGGATCATGACCTCTTCCGTCACGCTTTGGATGGACGCTGCAATATCCATTTCCCGCTGAGTAATCTGTGATTCCGCATCCCGAGGCGGACCGCCAAACAACCGATGCAGTTGCGGCGATGTCATTGTCAGTCCCTGACAGTAGTTGAAGTAGCTCATGTCCATGTGAAATGAACCGTCTTCATTCAACTGCATCAGGTGATTGAGTATCAGATCGCGATAAACCGGCTGTCCGTACGGGGCCAGCCCCATCAGCTTGTATTCGCCGCTGTTCACTTTGAATCCGCAGTAATAGGTAAACGCGGAATACAACAGTCCCAGTGAATGAGGGAAACGAATTTCCTGAGTCAGTTCAATGCGATTCCCACGACCAATGCCGATGGCCGACGTTGCCCATTCACCGACTCCGTCCAGAGTGAGAATGGCGGCCTCTTCAAACGGTGATGGAAAGAAGGCACTGGCGGCGTGAGATTCATGATGTTCCGTGAAGACAAATCGCCCCGAATAGTCTCCTCGCAGGCCCTTCCTGATTTCGCGCGGCATATAGAGCTTCTGTCTCAGCCACAGTGGCATCGCTTTGCGAAAAGAACGATACCCAACCGGAGCATACGACAGATACGTTTCCAGAAGTCGTTCAAACTTGCGAAGCGGCTTATCGTAGAAGCTCACATAGCTAAGGTCTGACGGCGAAATGTCGGCTTCGGACAGACAGTAGTCCACCGCATGCTGCGGAAAGCCTTCGTCGTGCTTTTTTCGAGTGAAACGCTCTTCCTGAGCAGCCGCCACAATCCGACCGTCAACAACAAGTGCGGCGGCGGAATCATGGTAAAAGGCGGAGATGCCCAGAATTGCAGACATGACGAATCGCAGAATGTTGAAGGGAATTCATTACTTCGATCGCGAAGCACGGATGTACGGCGACAGGAATTCGGCAGCCGCTGCGTGCAGGGACGTTGGTTGTGACCGAAACCGCGATAACCGGTCATACGCGATTCAGCGAGGTTTCGCGAAGGAAATTCTGCGCCAGATGGCCTGTCGAGCTCCAATCAGGATGCCTGAGATGAAGCCCACCAGATGAGCCGCATTCGCCACAGGTCCCAGAGCACCAGTCATGCACATCAGGAGCCAGAAAATGGAATACGTGACGGTTTGTGAATCCAGTCCCAGGCCGACCTGCGGTTGTGTTTTGCCCTTCATCCAGACGTAGCCGATCAGCCCGAAGACAACTCCTGACATCCCGCCAAAGAACGGTCCGGACCAGAATAACTGGGCCAGATTGGAGACGGCTGAAACGAAAAGGCAGAACAACACGAATCTTCCGGTGCCTCGGACAAACTCAACGCCGGTTCCAAGAACTCGCAGCCACATCATGTTGAACAGAATATGCAGCAGACTGAAGTGCAGGAACATGGGTGTAAACGGACGCCAGACCTCACCTTTGCCAAATGAAATCTTCAGGCCGCGCACGGTTGCTTCCAGCTTTCCTTTCAACACCTGCTGAATCACGTCAGCCGTCAAACCGTCCCGCGGAAAATCCGGGTTCAGCGGGTAGTAGAAGATTTGTTCGCCGGTTTCCGGGTCAACTTGAATACGACTGGGAGACTGAACTCCCAGCTGAAGCAGCAATGCAGAATCATCGTTGTTGCACAGAACGGGGCCCAGATCACCCATCTGCGGTGGGTTCCATCGGGTGCAAATCAGCGAAACCAGACAGCAAAGCCCGATCATGACATACGTGGCCGGATAACGATCCCACCACGTTCCCTTCCAGCGACGCTGCAGTCGAACCTGCCGTTCCTGATACTGCTGGTTCAGCCGTTCCGCCTCACGCAGAATGTGTTTGACCTTGCGTTCCGCATTTTCAAACTTCACGTCGTGCGGGTTTGACTGGAAATCTTTCAGAGTCGCGTCGGCGGTTTCGCGGTCATCGTCGCGATGAACCCAGATCACCCACTGCCCGTCGATTTCTTCCAGTGACGTTTCAACCGACTGCAGCGCAAGGTAGGCCGACAGCCGCAGGGCCTGCTGACGTTCTGATAAACTGACCAACTCCCTCATGAACCTGCTTTCGCCAGCGAACGGCTGTCGACAGAATTCCATCGCGACAATGTGGACTGCGGCGGTTATTGATGCCAACGATGCATGTTTGTCCGGACGGGTCTGATGTGCCGCCACGTCCGATTTCTACTGCACATTCCCTTTCATCTCCAGCACGGACACAAATCGAATCTCCGGGAACGAGCCAATTAACTGCTTCGGGGGGTGCGCCCGATCTCGCGAAGAGTTTTCGGTGTTTGTTCCGCTGCCGCAGGCTCATCACCAGTCAAACTGTTTCAAAAGGCCTGATTCAGTCTTCGTGGACCACTGACGTAGGTGTTATCAGCAACATAGAACCTTAACAACGCTTCGTGATTGGAAGTGACACCGATTCTTGGTGACTGAGCCACATTCAGACTGGGCAGACCAGGCAGATCGGCAATCCACAGATCCTCTCCTGTGGTCAGGTTATGTCCGTCGTGCTCACGACCGATGTCGAAGGCTTCACAAAGTCGAGCCGGACCGCGACACAGGTTCTGAATCCGGTTCATCTTTCGCCGCAGCTGCATGGTCTCAAGACCTTCCAGTGGCTGGACGGCTCGGATCAAAACGGCAGAACCAACGTGCTCCGCTTCCGTGACCACGTTGAAGCACTGGCGAGCATGAATGGTGTAGACGTACGCTCGTCCCGGTGGCCCGAACATACTGGCATTCTTTCGGCCGGGGCCTCGAAACGAATGCGATGCAGAATCGCCAGCGGCAAGATAAGCTTCCGTTTCAACGATTCGTCCGCTCATCAGACCTCCAGCCGTTTGCCGCATCAACACCATCCCGCAGAGTGCTTCCGCCACCTGAGTGACTGGTTGGCTGTAAAACGCTTCGTTCAGAATGGTCCCTCGCGGCATCCTGTGCTCTCTTCGCTGACGTCAGTTTGCCTGACCGTCTCCTTAATGTTGTCCGCGGATCGAAGACAATGAACGAGCGACGCCGCAGTCTTTCTGTTGGCTCAATGAAGAGCGGCAGCTTCGCGGCACGCCGTTCTTATATCAGGCGGCATACCGGCACGTTAAGCCAGACCACCAAACTGACGCACAGCTTCGTACGCGACTGTGTTCACTGTGCTGGCCAGATTCAAACTGCGAACCAGATCTGTCATGGGAAGCTTGATGTTGCGTTGCGCATCTTCCAGAAGAATCGAAGCGGGCAATCCGCGGCTTTCGCTTCCAAACAGCAGAATGTCGTTCGGTTGAAACTCAACATCCCAGACCAGACGAGTGGCCGTTTTCGTCAGACACCACACCTGCGAATCCGGAAGCTGACGACGAACTTCATTCCAGTTGTCAGCCACGGCCCAGTCCAGATGCTGCCAGTAATCCATGCCGGCTCGCTTGAGGTAGCGATCGTCCAGATGAAAGCCCAGCGGCCGAATCATCCACAACTTCGCACCGATCGCGACACACGTTCGGCCGATATTCCCCGTGTTCTGAGGGATTTCGGGCTGATAGAGAACGATATTCAGCATCGGGAGTCTCTGACAACACCTGTTCCGGGCAACGCCTGAAACCTGTCAGGCCGCGAGAACCACATTCTAAGTCGCAACATCGGCGGCCGAAATGTATTCCACGGCATCACTGTTGTTCAAACACCCGGGACCTTCATTCGGCAGAAAGACTTGTTGGTCATGTCACATGCTGCACGACCGACACGAAACAGCCGACCTGAGTCAGAAGCGATTCAGCTCTTCAGAACCTTGTCGATGGTTTCACGCAGGACAGCACCGCTTTTCTGCAGAGCCATCTTTTCTTTCGTCCACAGGTCAACTTCAATCTGGCTCTTCACTCCGCTGCGGCCGACAACGGTGGGGACAGACAGGCAGACGTCGCGAATTCCATACGCTCCATTCTGCAGACTGCTGACCGGCAGAATTCGATCATCGTCCAGTGCGATGCTGTGAACGACATCCGCGATGGAAACACCAACAGCAAACCCCGCGCCGCCCTTCTTCTTGATCACTTCCGCACCGCTGCCGCGAGTCTTGGTTTCGACTTCTGCAATCAACTGCGGCGTCACTCCCGGGAACTTCTCCAGCGGCAGGTTGGCAATCTGAGCCTGAGACCAGATGGGAACCATGCTGTCGCCGTGTTCGCCAAAGATGGTCACGTTGACCTGAGTTGCCGGAACGTTCAGCCGCAGAGCCAGCATGGAACGCAGGCGCGTCGTATCCAGAACAGTGCCCAGGCCAATCACCTGATTAACGGGCAATCCCAGCTCCTGAACGGCAAGATACGTCAGCACGTCGACCGGATTCGACACCACAAACACGATCGCATCTTTTCGAAGCCCGTGACTCTTCACGTCGGCCAGAATGCTGCGAAACAAAGCCACGTTGCGGTTGATCAGGTCCAGTCGGCTTTCGTCCGGCTTTCGTCGCAGGCCCGCCGTAATGACGACAACATCGGCGTCTTTGCACTGATCCGTGCCGCCGGAGGTGATTCGTTGTGGAGCCATCAGGGATGCGCCATGAATCAGGTCCAGAGCCTGTCCTTCGCACAGTTCCTGATTGACGTCGACAAGCGAAATCTCTTTGACGATTTTGCCTGCCTGCAGAGCAAATCCCGCACAGGAACCCACAAGGCCACCGCCACCAATGATACTGACTTTCATAGGACTTCGTTTTCAGTCTGAATTTTCTGGTAACTTTCAGGACGGTTCAAAGATGTTTATGCAGAACCGCCGGCTTCAAGTTGTCGTTTCCACGGTCCCGGCACTCCCTGCCACGCAGCCAGGTACGTCTCTTCCAATGGGATGTTGATGTAGCGTTCAGGAGTGAGAAACAGTGGCATGTCCGGCAGGGGCTGATTGTGTGAACACAGTCCGATGTAACTATGTAACGGCGGATCAGCTCGAAGCGAAAACAGCGAAAGAGGCTGTTCCGCTGTCACGGCTGGTACCACTGAATCTTCAACGACAGCCAGACCTCGCGGCAAACCTTCCGGATCGAAATTCCCTGGCAGAATCAGATCCACCAACAGCAGGTTGATACGGGCGTCCAGCAGAGCATACACCGTATCCTGTAATGCTTTCATCTCTCGACGACTGTACTTGTTCCCCGGCGAAACAATCTCAATCACCGCAATGACTCGATTTTCACTCACATGCCGAATCGCAACTCGATCGGCTTTCTCCGCATACGTCACGGCATCCGCTTCAAATTCGTACTGAACTCGGGGCGGAACCTCCTTCAGCAGCAAACCACCTGCTTCGCCGGACAACGGAGCCCTCGAAAAAACATCGCCTTCTTCTTCCAGAGTGACCACGTCCGGACTGCGACCTCCGGTGACCTGCTCCGCCGCTGAATAGTATCCATCCGGCAGCAGCCCGGAGTTCAGTCGACGACAAATCTCAAGAATCCACGATTGATGAAAATGGTGAAACGCTCCAGCGAAGATTGTATTCCAGTTATGAACAGGCATTGGTGTTCCTTTCAGGTGGCTGACCGACCCAATGTACCGACAGCCACCTGATTTCGAAACAGCTTAGTTCGCCTTGCCCAACGCCGCCAGTACCTGGTTAGTAATCATCTGCACCAGGTCTTCATTCGCTCCGGCCTGAGTTTCACATTTGGTGCCGCAGGGTTGCTGCAGAATGCCGGGATAGGACGGAGCTGCCGCGAAGGCTCGCTGAACGGGAATGTTTTCCTTGTACCCTTCACGAAACGCGCTGTTGCCGCACAGGTCGCAGTTTTCGTTGTGGAAACGAGGATCGTCGAAGCCCCACTTCTTCTTCAGATCCAGCAACTCACGGCTCTTCTGTTCGGTCAGATATTCCGGTTGTCCCATCTGACGTGACAGCAGCAGGATGCGGCAGTAGGCGTCCAGGATTTCCGTCTTCCAGTACGCATCTTCCAGACTCTTGCCGAAGCTGACCGTGCCGTGGTTCTTCAGAATGATGGTGTTGGTGGCCTTCAGAAACGGCTTGACGGTTTCCGCGAATCGCTGATCGCCCGGAGTTTCATACGGTGCAATGGGAACTTCGCCCATGAAAACTTCCACTTCGGGAAGAATGCACTGCGGAATAGGCTCACCGGCCACAGCAAAAGCCGTGGCGTGAGGCGGATGGCAGTGAACGACGGATTTGACGTCCGGTCGGTTCCGCATGATTTCCAGGTGCAGCAACACTTCGCTGGTTCGCTTGCGGGTTCCTGCGATCTGATTGCCCTGCATGTCCACCGCACAGATGTCTTCCGGCTTCATGAAGCCTTTGCAGATCATCGTGGGAGTGCACAGCACTTCATTTTCGCCGACGCGAATACTGATGTTGCCGTCATTCGCAGCCGCAAAACCTTTGTTGTAAACGCGACGACCAATCTCACAGATTTCTTCCTTGAGACTTCGGTCATGAATTCCGCTGTTCCATTTTGACATGTTTTTTCTCACTTTGTTCGAAAATAAGTTTTCAGATGTCAGTTTTCAGTTTTCAGAAACACAAAGCTCACCCAATGTCTGAGTTTTTCTGAACACTGACGACTGAACACTGAAAACTACAAATTGACATGATCCAGGATGGCTGCGTTGTACGCATCAATGGGTTTGGTATCAGGATGAAACGGAGCAGCAGCTTCTGCGCTTTCGCTGACGGCCATCAGATGACCCATGCCGGCTCCCAGTTCATCGAACACCACAATCGGTTCCGTCCGTCCGGATTCCTTTCCCAGCAGTCCGTCGTGCAGCAGCGGCACGGCGACTTTCCATGAAGCTCCTCTGAGCGAAGGATGACACTTTGACAGCGTCACCTTCCCAATACATTCCATGATTCTCATCGCAGCTCCCTCCATTTTTCCGGAGCCGCCAGACTGACCGCCGCCAGTGACCTAAGCAGTCGAGTGACCGCCACGAATGACCAGCCGCTGTGGTTCAGGCACACGACCTGCGGATTCATTTTTCGAATCACCTTGTCGGTGTCGGACGCTGGTGTGACCACGGCCGCTCGAACGTCTGCATTACGATTCAGCAAACACGCCGTCACCGAAGCTTCTCCGCCGCAGCACACGACCCGTTCTTTGTTCAGCAAAGGCGTTGCCTTGCGAGCCGCGTCCCATTCGCAACCGGCTTCGACTGTCTTCCATCCCGCCGCCGCAGCCGCCGACATCACCGTTGCACAGCTGCCGACCGCAACCAACGTGCCGACTCCGCGGAGTGATGCACCCACCACCCCTCGAACCACCGTCAGCCCGCTGCGCCGAATGTAGTCATGTCCCGAAGGAGTGATTACCGCATCGGGCCGAACCGTCACCTGTCCGGTGGTCGTGTAACCCGACAGAACCTCCTCCGTGATCACTCGATCGTTTAACCCGCAGCCGGAGGCGAGGTCGCTCTGAGCTGCGGCGTCCGCTTGAGTCTCTGTCTTCGAGCCAAACGCCCCTCCCGACAACGCAGCATTCGCCACAGCAATCCCGCGAGAACTCAGTTCCCGCAGCACATTCTGCGTAATCGCTTCGATTTGGGATTCAGAAAACATAGTTTTCAGTTTTCGGTCTTCAGTTTTCAGAATTCAGTCACTGCAGCGTGTCGCCGCTGAAAACTGAACACTGAAAACTGAACACTTCATTCAATCATTCCCTGGACAACAAATCGGACGGGACAGTCATCCCGACCGGTTAATTCTCGAACGTATTTTCCATCACTCGTAAAGAACACTCGATCTCCCCTGCCGGCTCCGAGCTGATCGATGGCCAGTACCGGAAACTCATCCGGCTCTTCACGAATATTCAACGGCTGCAACACCACCAAACGCCAACCCGCCAGCGAAGAATGCTTCACGGTGGAAGTTGCGTTTCCAATGACAACAGCGGATTGCATATGAGTTTTCAGAAACCCAGTGTTCAGTTTTCAGAATTCGTTGTGATTGTTTTCGAGAGAGCAAATAACATTCGATTGATCTGCCTGGTCTCTTCAACGATGTGTTTCATGGCTTCCGAAGAAATCACCCCGACTTTGGCTGCGATGTACGCCTGTGTTCTGAGTTCGGCCGCTGAACCTCGGGCAATCGAAAGAAACCGAGCGAAGTCTTTGTCGCTGCGCTCAGAACCTTCAGCAATATTCGACGGCACTGAAACAGCAGCCCGCTGCATTTGATCCTTCAGACTGTAGTCTCTGGATCCCTGCAACTGTTCATAAACGTAAACTGCCAAACCACACGCCCGTTTCCAGACATCCAGATCCTCGAACGAGTGAAACAACTCTGTTCTCCTGCGATTCTCTGAACACTGAACACTGAAATCTTCAAACGATCCGCAGATCCTCCACCATCGCACATCGTCGCTGTCTCGTGAATGTCATCGGGCTGGTGACGCCTTCGCCGGTCGGAGTGGCAATGCTGAAGGAAGGATAACCTTCGCCTCCCAAGCCGAGTCCGGCCATGCACGGACCGTTCTTCACGAAGATGGTCGTGTTCATGATGCGACCCATCTTCGTGATGGTGTGTACGTCTCGACTGTGAATCAGCGCCGTGTGGCCGAAGCCGTGTTCGTATTTCTTTGCCAGAGCGATCGCGTGGTCCGCACAGTTGGCTCGTACGAAAGGGATGAAGGGCATCATCTGTTCTTCGGGAACAAACGGATTGTGTTCGTCCGTCTCGCCGTACAGAATTTGAGTATCCGCGGGAATGGACAGCCCAATCTGAGCCGCCAGCCATGCAGCGTCTTTGCCGATAAAATCGCGATTCAGATGGTAGTGGTCGTTGGCATCTTTGGGCGGACTGAACGCTTTTGCGGTGAAGGCGGCCGTTTGCTGAGCATCCAGGCGATAACCGCCGTGCCGACCCACGGCATCCATCAACTGGTCGAAGATTTCCTTCACGGCGAAGACTTCCTTTTCGCCGATGCACAGCAGGTTGTTGTCGAAGGCGGCTCCGGCCACAATGGACTTCGCCGCGTTGTCGATATCGGCCGTGGCATCGACCACAACCGGCGGATTGCCCGGACCGGCGACGATGGCTCGCTTAGGTGACTTCAGTGCGGCTCGAGCCACCGCTGGTCCGCCGGTGACCACCAGCAGCTTGACTCCGCGATGATCGAAAATCGCCTGAGCCGATTCGATGGTCGGTTCGCCGATAATCGTCAGCAGGTTTTTCAGGCCGGTTGCTTCAAAGATGGCTTTGCTGAATCGGCGAACTCCTTCGGCCGCGATTTTTTTGCCGCTGGGGTGAGGATTCACGACAACCGTATTGCCCGCAGCCACCATGT
>JAGQPY010000014.1:8602-32403 GCA_020426485.1 Planctomycetaceae bacterium | reverse complement strand
ATCGAAACCGGCGGCCAAACGTTCAATCAGACAATTGAACAGACAACCGCCATGGCTTTGGCACAATAAGGACCGACATTGTCCTCGCGTGACATACGCAACCTGAGAAGCCCGATGTCTCCATCACATCGGGTTTCTTCGCGCGCGGAGCATGGTTTCACGGGGCCACCGTCATCCGCTGAGCAACCCTGCTGATGCCTCGTCTGACATCAGTGACCAGTGTTCGACAGCGTTGAGCAGACAGCTGAGGCCGCGCATATCTTTGGTCGAATCATACAAAGTGCGAAAATGCGGACTGCATTGTAAAACCGTGTGGCATCCGCAATCATTTCAAAGCAGACTGCTTACCCCGTTTTTCAGGCCCGTCGGAAAGATTTTGATGCATCCCGTACTGAACCAAAATGTGTATCTGGTGAAGGAGAAGGTCGGGATGTTTAAGGCCGCCAATAACTACGACATTTTCGATCCGGAAACGGGGGAGGAAATCATCCACTGTCGTGAAGAACGCATCGGCACTTTCACAAAGATGCTGCGATTCACTGACTATAAGACCATGACGCCGTTCCACATTGACTTGAAGACGCCTTCCGGTGAGCCCATTCTGAGCGTGAGGCGCGGTGTATCGCTGTTTCTTTCATCAGTCGATGTGCTGGACGAAGATGACGAACGAATTGGTGGCTTCCGACAGAAGTTCCTTTCCATTGGTGGTGCTTTCAGAGTTCTGAACGCAGACGACATTGAACTGTGCATACTGAAGGGCAAGTGGACTGGGTGGGAATTCCGTTTCGTTTCAGGCGATCAGGAATTCGCCAGCGTCACCAAGAAGTGGGCTGGCATCGGACGAGAAATGTTTACGTCAGCAGACAACTACATCCTGCAGATTTCCGAGATGGTGCCACCAGACAACCCGGTCCGCCAGCTGATTATGGCAGCCGTCATGTGCATCGACATGGTGCTGAAAGAGAGATAGGCGCTGACACATGAGTCCTGTGGAAACAGATGCAGACGTCGAACACGAAATTGATCGATTTTCCCGAGAACACGCGGCCGGATGGATTGCCTATCGCCGCGAACGCCATTGCTCCCCCGAACCGAGCGGCGAAGAGCATGAGACCAGTCACTCTGTCTGCGAACGTCTGAAGAGTCTGGGAATCGATGCTCACATTCCGGAACGAGGCGTCGGCGTCGTTGCTGATCTGCTGCTGGGAACGGCGGACGAACTGACTCCCGCGATTGCCATCCGAGCCGACATTGATGCGCTGCGGATGCCGGATCGCAAGTCCGTCAGTTATGCATCCATCAAAGAAGGGCTTGCTCACAGTTGCGGCCACGACGTTCACACAACGATCGTTCTGGCCGTGGCAGAACTGCTCACCCATCTGAAGCAGTCGATGTCGGATCACCTTCCCTCAGCAAGATTCCGCCTGCTGTTTCAGGCCGCAGAAGAAAGCTGCGATGGTGCTCGATGGATGGTGGAGGACGGTTTTCTGAAAAACGTTCAATCGATTCTGGGAGTTCACGTCGAACCAAACCTGCTGGCCGGACAAATCGGCGTTCGCTACGGAGTCTTTACGGCTCAGGTCGACGAACTGTTTATTGACATTTGTGGGCGTGGAGGCCACACGGCGCGACCGCATTCCACCACCGATCCACTGCATGCGGCTGCCATGCTGGTCTGTCAGCTGTATCAGATGGTTCCGCGAAGCATTGATGTTCGTGACTCAGCCGTGCTGACCTTCGGAGAACTCCATGGAGGCATGGCATCCAACGTCATTCCTGATGAAATGCATCTGGCAGGCACTCTGAGAACAACGTCCGCGGAAAGTCGGACCGAACTGATCGACCGAATTCGCAGCATTTGTCGGCAGTTCGAAGCCGTCACCGGCAATGAGATCCGCGTTGACTTTCGTCACCCGCTGGGATCCGTTGTGAATTCGGCGCGCGAAACGTCTGCATTCCAGAAAGCTGCAACATCCATCGTGGGACGAGAAAACGTAATCATTCTGGACCGTCCCAGCATGGGCGGCGAAGACTTTGCCGTCTACATGGATCACTGCAGCGGTTCTCAGATCCGTCTGGGCTGCGCAGCGTCTCTGCCATGGCCTCACCTGCATTCGCCCCTGTTTGATATCGACGAAAGCGCCATCGCGCTGGGTGCTCGAGTGATGACGCGGACCGCTCTTTCACTGGCGGGTATGCCACAGCTTCTGCTGACTTCACCCGCCGCCCATTCTTCCGGGAAAGACGAAGATGGCTCAGCTTGAATTCGCACGCAACGATTCGCCGACGCTGGGCGTCGAAATCGAATTGCAGATTGTCGACTCAGAAACCCTGGCGCTGACCAGTCGTATTGAAGACATTCTGGCCGCCATGCCGTCGCAGCACACCGGTACCGTGAAGCCGGAACTGATGCAGTGCTATCTGGAAATCAACACCGGTGTCTGCCGAACAGTTCAGGACGCCGGTCACGACCTGCGACAAAAACTGCAGGTGCTGGATTCCGTTGTCAGACCCATGGGGCTGGAACTTCTCTGGGCGGGCACTCATCCGTTTTCGTCGTGGCGTGACCAGAAGATAACAGTCGATGATCGTTACCATCGCCTGGTCGACCTGATGCAGGACGTCGCTCGCCGCCTGGTAACGTTCGGACTGCATGTGCATGTCGGCGTGGAAACCGGCGACAAGGCCATCCTTGTCTGTGAACGCATGCTGAAATACCTGCCACTCCTGCTTTGCCTGTCCGCAAACTCACCGTTCTGGGAAGGCAGAAACACCGGACTGGCGTCGAACCGTTCCAAGATCATGGAAGGGCTCCCGACGGCCGGGCTTCCGCATCAGATGCGAAACTGGTCCGAGTATGTGTGGCTGATTAATCACCTGGTCAGCACCGGATTCATCAACAGCATCCGCGAAATCTGGTGGGACATTCGACCGCATCACAACTTTGGAACGGTGGAAGTTCGCGTGTGCGATATGCCTGCGAATCTTGATCAGGTGATGGCCATCACGGCTCTGGTCCAGTGCCTGGTCACAGCAATCTCCAGAGAAATCGATGAGGGAACGTTTCAGTCTGAATACCATCCCATGATGGTGCAGCAGAACAAATGGAGAGCAACGCGGTTTGGAACCGACGCTCGCCTGGTTCGCACTCAGGATTTTCTTCCGCAGACCGTGGAATCCGTCACCAGCGACCTGGTGGAAAAGCTTCAGAACATTGCCCGGGAGTTGGGTTGTCAGCAGGAACTAACCTTTCTGAAAACACTCCCACAGCACGCAGGAGCAAGACAGCAGCTGAAATTCTTTTCCCAAACGGGCAGTCGAAAAGAAGTCGTTCGTGGAATGCTGGAAACCAACCACTGGAGCAAAGGCCGGCTGCTGACATGAGCGGCATCGGATCTTTTCATAAACAGAGCCCTGTTCGGAACGAGATGAGAACAGGGAGCCGTCCTGCTGAACCGCAATTCAGAAATCACGGAGAAATTCCGGAGATCGCTCGCCGATGGCGGATTTCAAAAGTACAACGCGAAGCCTGAGACGTCATCGAGATGACAAAGTCGGAGGATTCGCTCCGGACGACAACCCAGACTCGCGGGAGCAAACCTTCCACTGACAGTCGCTGTGACCCGTCAGTTGCCGTGACCGGTCAGTTGCCGTGCCACTGGAGTTCTTCGATGCGTTTCGGGGGGAACGCTTTTCCGGATCATGTGGCCACATCTGCCGTCGCGTCAATATGGCTCAAATCGCAGCATTGGATCAAGTCTTCATAGTGGCTCAGCATGGGACGAATGCCCAGCTGGAATCGCCGCCTGTCCTGCTGCTTCTCAGCATGCAGACTCTGATTGCAGTCTGGATCTTTGTTCTGGGAACATGTTTCGGCAGCTTTCTGAACGTTGTCATCTACAGGCTGCCCGCCGGAATGTCACTGGGACGACCAAAGTCCCGTTGTCCTCGCTGCGAAACCCCCCTTGCGGCTCGCGATAATATTCCGGTACTGGGCTGGCTGCTGCTGCGAGGAAAGTGTCGCTATTGCCAGCTTCCCATTGCCGCTCGCTACCCCTTGATTGAAACCACCTGTGGAATCATCTTTCTGGCGCTGATGTTTGGCGAACTGCTCACAGGAGCCGCCAACCTTCCGCTCCGACATCCGGATCACTTTCACATTCACCCCGGATTCTGGCTGGTCTGGTTTGCCAAATATGATCTGTCGGGCATTTACCTTTATCACTGCAGCCTGCTGGTTCTGGTGCTGGCGACGGCCATGATTGGATACGACGGTCATCCGCCCGTCCGGCGACTGACTGCATTTGCTGTGTTTGCAGGTCTGATACCGGGAATCATCTGGCCGGACCTGCGTCCTGTCCCGGCGATGCCGTGGTCGGAAGACATTCACAAACTCAGCTGGGGCATCGAATGGTCAGTACCGTTCCTGACAGCAGGTCAGCGACACTGGATCGGTGTGCAACTGGATGGCGTGCTCGACGGATTCATCGGCGCGCTGGGCGGACTGTTGTTCGCTCGCCTGTCGGCAGGCCCTCTGAATTTGATTGCCGGAAGTCGACCAGACGACAATCAGCGGGCGGCCGTTCGTCACAGCATCTTTCTGACGGCCGTGTTCCTCGGGTGGCAGGCCGCCGGCATGATCGTACTGCTCGTTCTGCTGCTCATCCTGCCAGCGAAGCTGCTGCAGCGGTTTCATTGTGAGCCATTCCTGCGCGACCGATTGTCTCCTGGCTATTTCCTGATGCTGTTCGTTTTCATTCTGCTTTGGGAAAAGCTGGACAGCGCTGTGTGGATGATTGGATACGACGGCTGGGTGTGGTCAGGACTGACGTGGTGGCAGGATTGGTTACTGACAATCGCGGCAATGTCTGCCGCCGGTTTGGTGGCGAATCGGCTTTCTGAAACCGCTTCACCTTTGCAGGATTCATCGACGGATCACTCGGCCTCTGCGGCCTCCGAACAAAACTAACAACTGGAAAACAGGTCAGAGAGTTCATCCGATGGAACAGTACAAGCAGGATTTCATTGAGTTCATGGTGCGGTCCAACGTGCTTACGTTTGGTGACTTCACGACCAAGAGTGGCAGAAAGACACCGTTCTTCATCAATACGGGACGCTACCGAACCGGCGACCAGTTCAACCGGCTGGCCGGTTTTTATGCAGACGCCATTCAGGCACAGAAGCCGGACTTCGACTTTCTGTTTGGTCCCGCGTACAAAGGAATTCCTCTGGCTGTCGGCATCGCAATGGAACTCAGCCGACGAGGTCACAACGTGCCGTTCTGCTTCAATCGCAAGGAAGCCAAGGATCACGGTGAAGGCGGCACTCTGGTGGGGCACGTCCCACAGGACGGTGAACGCGCCCTGATTGTGGAAGATGTCACTACAGCAGGCACATCCATCCGGGAAACGGTTCCCCTGCTGAAACACGCGGCAAGTGTCACACCGGCTGCACTGGTGGTGTCCGTGGATCGCATGGAACGCGGACAGGGGACAAAAAACGCACTGACAGAACTGCGTGAAGAATTCGGCATGGCAACATTCGCGATTGCCAATATTCATGAAATCGCTGAATTCCTGAAGGAACGTTGCATCGACGGCCAGGTGGTGCTGACAACTGCGCTCTACGACCGCATTCAGGAATATCGACAGCAGTATGGTGGCACTGAGTAATCAACGCGGCCTCAACGCTTGCACAGTGAACACTACCGGCCCCGGCCAATAACCGTACCCGGCCGACGACGACACACGCGCGTCTCAATCGCATTTCCAGTTGCAGCATCAGACTGTTCGACTACATCACCTGGGCCCCCATCACCAGGGATATCCCCGGACATTCCACAACCTGTTGCCCGGGCTGCTGACCTGTGAGCCTGCGGGCGGTCCACTCGGTGCCGTGTTTCGACATTGCAACAACGCGGAGTTTCGACAGTGCGACAACGCCTTGCCTGAACGGCATTTTTCGCCAGCAGCACCGTCTTCAAGCGGAGCCTGGATGAGACTTTCACCTGATAATTCCAACGATGGTGGCTGCGCTGATTTTCTCAGAAAGGGTCTCCGAATTCTGACCGCCAACTTCGGATTGAAAAACAATTCAGGTCCGGAAGATGACGGGACTTTACACAGTTCCGCTCATCACTATCCTTGCTAATGGCGATAAGAACAAAATGGCTGAGATTCGCAGGAGGATTGACGGGGTGGCAGCAAGCGTACGAGACCGACGTCGCCGAGCCTGGCCGCGTGCAACATTCGGCAACCCTGAGTTGGCTGATCTGACGGACGACGAACTGCTGGATCTGCGGTTCTGCGACCTGGGGCTCACCATTGAAGGGACTCCACTGGAGCTTCGAATTGAGCAGCTCTATCGCGAACTCGAAGCGCGACGCCTGGACTTCCGACCACATTTCTGGTTGTCGGAAGAATGGTTCACCCCTGATGGTGTCCCCGGTATTGCCGTTCCCTTTTATCTGGCCGACAGTCGGCTGATGAAACTCGAAGAACAGCAGATGCTGGAAGTCGAAGGCGGAACCGTTGAGTGGTGTATGAGAATCATGCGGCACGAAGCCGGTCACGCGATTGATAACGCTTACCGCCTTCGACGACGCCGATGCTACCGCGAAACATTCGGCAATGTCTCCGCACCTTACCCAACCTCCTACAGTCCTCGTCCTTACAGTCGCAGTTATGTTGTGAACATCGATCTGTGGTACGCTCAAAGTCACCCTGTTGAAGACTTTGCAGAAACGTTCGCCGTCTGGCTGAAGCCACGATCTCGATGGCGGCAGGTTTACGAAGACTGGCCCGCGCTGCGAAAGCTGGAGTTTGTCGACCGCACGATGCAGCAACTGCGGGAAGAAGCGCCGCAGGTGCGTTCACGTCGGCAGGAAGAACCGCTGCGAACCATGCGAAAAACGCTGCGTGAACATTACGAACAAAAGAGAGCCCACTACGGACTCGAAGCGTCCGAATCGTATGATCACGAACTGCTCCGCCTGTTTTCTGCTGAGGAAGATGATCGTCGTAAGCCATCAGCCGCGTCGTTTTTAAGGAAGATTCGCAAGCGGCTGCGCCGCGATGTGTCCGAATGGACGGGGCACTTCCAGTACACCATCGATCAGGTACTGGGAGACATGATCACTCGATGCCAACAGTTGAAACTGCGAGTCGACAGAAATCCGGAAGAGGTGGAGCGTGATGCTCTGATCGTGCTCACGATGCACACCATGAATCACATTCAGGACGAAGCTCACAAGGTCGCGCTATGAGAAAGCTTCGTATCGCGGCCCTCGTTCGGGAAGGGCTGGTCCCGCCTGACGATGCCGAGGGTTACAATGTCGAAGATCCGCCCGAGTGGAAGATGGAGTTTGACATCATCGCCACGCTGGGAGAGATGGGACATCAGGTCAAAGCACTGGGATTGTACGACGATCTGTCACCCGTTCGAGATCTGATCATCGACTGGAAACCACAGATCGCCTTCATGATGCTGGAGGAGTTTCACGGAGTTGCTCAATACGATCATGCCATTGTAAGTTACCTCGAACTGATGAAGCAGCACTACACAGGCTGCAACGCCCGAGGTCTGATGCTGACACACGACAAGGTACTCAGCAAAAAGATTCTCAGCTATCACAGAATTCCCACGCCGCACTTCGCGGTCTTTCGAAAGAAGAAGAAAGCCAGTCCCAAAACCCGGCTCACGTTTCCCATCATGGTGAAGTCAGCCACGGAAGATGCGTCCCTGGGAATTACTCAGGACTCCATCGTCACGAATCGGCAGGCACTTCTGGAACGCGTTGCCTACATTCACGAGGAGATTGGTTCCGACGCCCTGGCCGAAGAATATATCGAAGGCCGCGAACTCTATGTGGGCATCATCGGAAACACTCGCCTGCAGACCTTTCCGGTCTGGGAAATGAAATTTACGAATATGCCTGAAGACATGGCACACATTGCCACAGCTCAGGTGAAATGGAATACCAAGTACCAGAAGAAGTACGGCATTCAGACAACAGAAGCCACCGATATTCCGGTCGAGAAACGCGAAAGCATTCAGAGAATGTGCAAACGCGTCTATCGATCGCTCAACATGAGCGGCTACGGAAGAATCGACCTGCGGATGAAGCCAAACGGACAGGTCTACGTGATTGAAGCGAATGCCAATCCTAACCTGGAATATGGCGAAGATTTTGCGGAGTCCGCCGAAGTCGCCGGTCTGGTTTACGAAGAACTGCTGCAAAAGGTCCTGAACCTGGGACTCAGCTACGCTGCCGCCTGGCAACAGTAACACGCGGCGAGATTCGCCAATGCCCCGAACATCGAATCGCCTCTCCTCCGGCTGTGTGCGGTCGGAATGCGTCTCCGAACAATTGGTTTCGTGAGAAACCCGGCCGATCGAGATGCACCACCTCGGCCAGCTCCGCGCCACAAAAAATGAGATCTCTCGAACAGCTTTGCTTCAGTGAAGCACCCGGCCTGTGTTCTTCCGGTGAGCAGCGAACAGCGAGGCTCAGCGACGCGATATCCGTGACAGTTTCACGGAATGCCGGCGTCTGATCCTGTGAACGCTCATCCGCCGAATGCTTTCGATCGTGGCCACATTCGAATTGCTGCGGACACCGGACTACACTTTCGGTCTGTCATTGCCGGCGGCACATCGGCTGATCGCAGCGCTGTCAGTGACGGGTGTCGTCTTAATTTTTCCGCAGCGCAGCCGAAGCCTGATGATTTATGCAAACGATTAATCCGGCCACCGAACAACTGGTCTGTGAATACAAAGAACACACGTCAGCTCAGATTGACCTTCTGCTCGAAAATGCCTTAAACGCATTTAACCTCTGGAAGACGGTCTCCTTCGCGGAACGCAGTCAACGCATGCGACAGGCTTCCGGTTTGCTGCGCGACAGAGCTGAATCCTTCGCAGTACTGATGACAACGGAAATGGGAAAACCCGTCCGCGAGGCCCGGGCTGAAGTGGAAAAGTGTGCATGGGTCTGCGAATTCTACGCCGATCACGCGGAAGGTTTTCTGGCACCTCAACCGGTTGTCACGGATGCCGCCAGCAGTTACGTCCGTCATGATCCCTTGGGCCCTCTGCTGGCCATCATGCCATGGAATTTTCCGTTCTGGCAGGTGTTTCGGTTTGCCGCCCCGGCTTTAATGGCCGGCAACACAGCTCTGCTGAAACACTCTTCAAATGTCACCGGCTGCTCGGTGGCGATTGAACAGCTCTTCCGCGACGCCGGATTCCCGGTTGGCTGCTTCACTTCGCTCGTCATTCCGTCGTCCAAAGTGGCAGACGTGATTGCCGACAGAGCCGTGCAGGCCGTGAGCGTAACGGGTAGTGAAAATGCCGGAAGGAAAGTTGCCGAAGTCGCGGGCCGCAATCTGAAAAAATGCGTCCTTGAACTTGGAGGATCAGACGCATTCGTCGTTCGAGTCGACGCCGACCTCCTGCAGGCAGCGTCCTGCGCTGCGCGGTCCCGAACGATGAACTCCGGACAAAGCTGCATCGCTGCCAAGCGTTTCCTGGTTCATGATCAGATCGCAGACGAATTCGTTGATCGATTGGCGGAAGAAATGCAGGCACTGGTGGTCGGAGACCCGTCTCTGGAGTCAACCAGCGTTGGTCCACTTGCAAGAAAAGATCTTCTGGATGAATTGTCCGATCAGGTCACACAAACAGTGGAGCAGGGTGCACGGACTGTCACGGGGGGACATCGACTCCAAAGAAGCGGTTTCTTTTATGCACCGACAATACTTGCTGACGTGACCGAATCCATGACGGCTTTTCAGGAAGAGCTGTTTGGCCCGGTCGCAGCCGTCATTCGTTTTACTGATGACGATGATGCGGTGCGACTTGCCAACCTTTCGCGGTTCGGGCTTGGAGCGAGCATCTGGACAAGTGATGTCAGGGTTGGCCAGGAAATGGCTGCTCGCCTGGAAGCCGGAGCGGTCTTTATCAACGGCATTGTTCGATCCGATCCCAGAATGCCTTTTGGAGGTATCAAAGCATCGGGCTACGGCCGCGAACTTGGCAAAGCCGGCATCATGGAATTTGTGAATCAGAAGACGGTCTGGATTGAAAAGTAACCTGCAACAATACCGCTGTGCCTCTGCCCGACTGAGCACTCCCCCCGACAGAGGAATGAATGAACCTCATCCGGTCATTGCGGTCGTCGACGACGATGACCACTGGCCGCTGAGCAGCCGGCGGAGCCAGTGCGCGCTGACGCTGTTGGCAGGTTTGCGTGTTCGCAACAGCTTCGGTGCCGCGCCCTCCGCTGACGGAACCGTGACTAATCTGAGGTCGATTCGAATTCTGTTTTCCACAGAGCCAACTGTTCCATCAACCGACGCACCAGCTGGTCGAGCGGGTCTACCAGCGGAACCGCTTCGGCCAGTTGAGTCCGACGACAATGTTCCTCGACCCTGCGTGCTGCCTCAACCGCCTCGTTTGCTTCAAAATTCATACACAGTCCCTTCAGGCTGTGGGCTGCACGCGTTGCCTCCAGAGCATCACCGTCTTCCAGATTCTGACGCAACTGTCGCAGAAGACCCGGAGCGTCCTCCAGGAAGAAGTCGACCATACTGGCCAGCAGACCGGAATCATTTCCGGTTCTTCGCAGCGCTGCATCCGGGCACCAGAGACGCTGACGGTCGAAGGCTGTTTCCGGTCGAGGCAGATCGTCTTTGGAAAAGACCGGTATCGAAAACTCAGGATCGGTCTTTCGAAACTTCCAGATCCCCGACCGCCGCGTCAGAGAATCGATGCTGCGTTTCTCGGGTTCCGGGCCGGTCAACTGGTCAATCGTCCGCAGCAGCAGACGTGAATCCAGTGGCTTCGACACGTAGGCATCCATTCCCGCCGACAGACATTCCTCACGATCGCCGGGCATGGCTCGAGCCGTCATTGCAATGATGGGCGTTCGCCGGGCTGATCGTTTTACTTCAAGCTGCCGTATCGTTCGAGTCGCCTGAATTCCGTCGAAAACCGGCATCTGAACGTCCATCAGAATCACATCAAACCTGCCCCGTTCAAAGGCATTGATCGCTTCACGGCCGTTGTGAGCCACGGTGATCTGGTGGCCACTTTTCTGCAGAATGGCGGACACCACCTTCTGATTCGCAACAATATCCTCTGCGATCAGGATATTCAGAGGCTCTGCAGTCGAAGCCGGAGCCTGCGGTAAACTGCTGACGAAGGCGGCGTTACCAAAGACTTCGCCAATCGCATTCAGCAAACCCGATTGAGAAATCGGCTTCTCCAGAAACGCCCCCAACCGCAATTCCTCACAACGATTTCGAAACAGGTGCTGATCAACCTGAGACGTCATCAGAATTGTTGCACCAACAGATTCCGTGGATCCGCGAATATGCTCCAGCAGTTCAATGCCATCCATTCGCGGCATCACGGCGTCAACGATCAACAGTGGAAAACCGGCCGATTCGGATTCCAGCTTTTCGATAGCCGACCGAGCGTTGGCCGCCGTGACCGGTTTCATGGACCATGACTCCAGCATCTCTTTTACAATTCGACGCGTGGTGTCATTGTCGTCCACGACCAGCACATTCATGCCCTGCAGGTCACGCACATCGATTGTCGGATGCGCAATGATGTCGGCTGCCGGAGCGACGGACAGTTTCAGGTCGAACGAAAAGCAGCTTCCTTTTCGCAACTCACTTTCAACAGAGACCTTTCCATCCATCAGCTGGGCGAGTTTTGAGCAGATGGACAGACCAAGGCCTGTGCCGGTTCGCCTGCGTGTCGAAGAAGCGTCGACCTGTGTGAACGGCGCAAAAATGCGGGACTGATCCTCTCGACTGATCCCGGGGCCAGTGTCAGTCACGCTGAACTTCATAGGAACAGACTCGCCGATTTTCCAGTCACCGTCCCTGTCATTGTCAAGAGCTCTGACCTCAACCACGACTTCGCCGGTTTCGGTGAACTTAATCGCATTGCCCACCAGATTGGCAAGAATCTGCCGCAGACGCACGGCGTCACCGACCAACCGAAACGGGACGTCCGGGTCGACACGCACGGCAAGTTCGAGACCCTTTTCATGAGCTCGCAGTGACAGGCCTCGCATCGTCTGCACAATCATTCGGCGAACATCAAACGGTGCGGGATCCAGTTCCAGTCGATCAGCTTCCAGACGGGAAAAATCGAGAATATCGTTGATCAGAACCAGCATTGTGTCCGCGGATTCTTTTGCCGTTGCCAAATAGTCTCTGACTGCGTCGGAGAGTTCTTCCTGCAGTGCCAGCTCTGTCATCCCAAGAATCGCATTCATGGGTGTTCGCAGTTCATGGCTGATGTTCGCCATGAACTCACTCCTCGCGCAGTTGGCCTGCTCAGCAGCGATGATCGCTTCCTGTAGCTTCTGCTGAGCACGCTTCCTGCGAGTGATGTCGCGCTCAATCGTGGAAACTCCGATGACTCGACCAGCAGAATTACGAATAGGCGAAACGGTCAGGGACACGTTGACCACGGCACCTGATTTTCTTCGGCGACGGGTTTCAAACTGCTCAAGCCGTTCTCCCTTGTGAATCGCCTCGACAATTTCGGCTTCTTCTTCCGAAAGATGTCCGGGCAGGATAATTCTGATGGAATTCCCAACAGCCTCTTCGGCCGAATAACCGTACAGCCGTTCCGCGCCTCCATTCCAACTGGTGATGGTACCGTCCAGTGTTTTGCTGATGATGGCATCAAATGACGACTCAACGATCGCTGCCATTCGCTGTCGTTCGTCATGCCACTCACGACGCTCAAAGATGTGTCCCAGAGCGCGACTCAGGCGACGCACCAGACTTCCCAGACCCTCATGCGGGGGATCCGTGTCAAAGCTGAAGAATTCGAGAACAGCAATCACTTCGCCGCGGATATGCACGGGCATGCAGTAGTGAGACCGGAGACCGGAAGGCAGTCCTTCCAACTGCATCTCCGCTCGACTTTCATCCGACAACAGCTCCCATTCCGGCATTCCGGACTGCCACACCTTCACCGGCAGCCCGTCGCCTGGTGAAATCAAAGCCTCCGTCCGATTCGGCACTGCGACGTCCTGCCCGATGGAACCGACCATCGACCAGACAGCTGACGATTCGAGAAACTTCTGCTCGTCGTCCGGCATGAGTGCATGCCCAATGGGCCAGCCCGTTACTTCACAAAGAGTCTCCAGAGCTCCACGCAGGGCATCTTCAAACGATTCTTCTTCCGAGGAATACAGAACGGCCTGATCCAGAAGCCGCGACTCCAGACTCAATCGCGCGACACGGGTTTCCAGATAGTGAACATGCGTCACGTCTCGAAAATACCCAATGATGTACTGAGCGCCTCGGTCGGTTGCCAGGCGAAAAAAGAAATCGACCGCTCGCCGACCACCTTCTTTCGTGAGAATCGTGATACGACGTTGGCCGGAATGACGCTCACGGCCGGATTCCGCCATCTCCCCCAGTGCCCGTTGATACTGTTTCAGGATCTCCGGAGGCACAAACAACTGATCCGGTGTCGCACCAATGGCCTCGTCGCGTGTCCAACCGAAGAGGTTTTCAGCCGCGAGATTCCATTCACTGATCACGCCGTCGTCAGTGCAGATCACGATGGCGTCGGGAGATGAACTGAGAAGCAGTTGGGAAGGAAACATGGCGAGAATCGAGAACAGGTAACAGTGACATCACAGCCACATCATTATGAATTTTCAGAAGGAAGGTTCGATCCTGAGTGAAACTTTTCGTTCCGTTCATGTGTGGCCTAAGAACCGCTCATAAAACCGGGGCTGGTCCCTACAGCCAGTGCATCAACCCTGTGACACTCTGTCGGCAAGGTTGCCTGTCCCGAACAAGTGAGCGGCTCCAGGAGTACCGTCTGCCTTGAAGTTCTGAACAGTCACGGATTCTGACATCATCCGGGTTTCGATGCGAATGAAAAGACATCACGCGAAGCTCTACGTTGACGGGCGGCAGGAACCACACTCCCAAAAGTGATCGATTAGCACGCAGTCTACCCTCGACACATTGTCGCATCTCACCGCTCGCGGCAGTTTGCAACCGGTCATCCCGATCAGGACTGCCTGCGTAGCCGCAGCGCCGGAAAGAGCCGCGACACTTCCCCATCAGCCGCAGTCGTGTTGAACTCAGAGACCTGTTCATTGTTGACACTGATCCACACAAACCCGCCCCAGTGAAAGCCGATGAAGCTCTGAGGCAATTTCATCACTCGACCCGATAAAATCAGCACCGACCGTGTGTAAAGCGTTCCGCGGCATTTCATCGAATGTCGCAAGTTTGGGGTCCTGAACAATGCAACGGCCACCCGCCCTTCGAATCGCGACCAGTCCCTGCACACCATCGTCCAGAGTTCCGGACAGAATGATCCCCACAGAATTGCGACCGAACTCACAGGCCATACTTTGAAACACCTCGTCAATTCGAGTCATCCTGTCTGAACTGCAGGAGTCTGCGCGCGTTCGAAAATGCCCGTGAACAACCTCTGACATATCACAGGGACGCGACACGTGTATCGTCGCGCAACACAGGTGGCTGCCGTCTCTGATGCCGGCCACGTTGAGATGAGCAAACTGCTCCACGAGATCTTTCAGCTGGTTGCCCGGTTCGTCGGGGTGACGGTGCATTGCGAGAATTATGATTCCCGCAAATTCTTCGGGTAATCGTGAGCAGATCGTCAGCACCTCCCTCAAGCCACCAGCCGAAGCGCCAATCCCGACGCACAAATTCTGCTGAGTTGTCCAATCCATTTCGTTCATTCCTGCAGGAAAGGGCCCGGCTGGGAAGGTCGGCAAGCGACAGGTGAGATGCCACGCAATCTCAGGTTGCCTGATGTTCGGTCGGCCCCAAACGTGCCGTGATTTCAGGGAAGTGAACCCACGAATCGGGCTGTCGGCGGCGATCACCAGCCGAAGCAATGTTCGTACCAAAAAAATCGTCACCTTCGATTGCTGTCCGGATGGAATTCCGACGTTGCGACTTCGATCGTTCATCGTCCAGACTGACCGCTCGCGAACCAGACGGACTTCAGAGTGTTGGTTCGGTAAGGAATCAGGTAATCCTTGTCGCCACGATTGCCTGTCTCGGGTCGAGCGGTAAACTCTGCGTCACGCAGTTTTCGGTTTTGGCGGAATACCCATGCCCCAAAGACTGAGGTCTTCGGCATCGACACTGACGGCTCAACAGGATTCCGGTTTCGACAGCGTCGACCACATCGAGTCATCCATCAGTGCAGGAAAGTCTTCTGTCCCCCTCACCGATGTGCGAAATGACGTTGGAAATCCCAAAGATCAAATCATGGCAAACGTGCTCGTAATTGACGATGATCGAACAGTCTGTGAGATGGTGCGCAGCAGCCTGAACAAAGTCGATCTCACGACGGCAACCGCAGCAAATGCCGAAGATGGCATGAGACTCCTGGCATCAGAATCCCCCGAAGTCCTGCTGCTGGACATCATGCTGCCGCAGACTTCCGGACTGGAGCTGTTCGAACGCATCCGGAATGTTGACCGAAAGCTGCCAATCATCTTCATCACCTCCGGAAGTGACAGCACGACAGCCATCAAGGCGATGCAGCTGGGAGGATTCGACTACGTCACAAAGCCACTGGACCTTCCGTCGCTCACCGACCTGATCGAATCGGCCATTGAAACTCGCCGTATGATGAGTACGCCGGTGGCACTTCCCATCAGCACTCGGGACGCTGGTGACGCCGAAACCTTTGTTGGCCGCAGTCCGGCAATGCTGGACGTATTCAAGTCGATCGGTCGTGTTGCCGCCCAGAATGTCCCGGTGCTGATTCGAGGAGAAAGCGGTACCGGTAAGGAACTGGTGGCCCGTGCGATCTACCAGAACAGCAACAGAAGCAACGAACCCTTCATGGCAGTGAACTGTGCCGCGCTGCCTGACGCATTACTCGAAAGCGAACTTTTCGGACATGAAAAAGGTGCCTTTACCGGCGCAGACAAACAACGGATCGGAAAGTTCGAAGCCTGCAACGGCGGCACGATTTTTCTGGATGAGATCGGCGACATGTCGTCTCTGGTTCAGGCCAAAGTTCTGCGACTTCTCCAGCAGCAGGAGTTCGAACGCGTTGGCGGTAATGCCACGATTCGAACGGATGTGCGAATCATTACTGCAACAAATCTGGATCTGGATCAGATGGTGAAGGACGGCGAATTCCGAGAAGATCTGTTCTACCGCCTCAACGGACTGACAATCACACTGCCTCCCCTGCGCGAACGAGGAGATGATGTTTCACATCTGCTGGAACACTACCTGAAGTTCTGGACAAAACAAATGGGCCTGAAGGACATTGAAGGTATTTCGCCGGAGGCCCTGCAAATGCTCAGAGCATATTCGTGGCCTGGTAATGTCAGGGAACTTCAGAGTGTCATTCGGCAGTCGCTGCTGAATGCCACCGGACCAGTCATTGTCCCATCTTTTCTTCCTCCGGAACTGACGGGCCGCGATGCAAACCCAACCGCCCGGTCACAAGGTCATGACTCTGAAGCAGGCGTGCCGTCCGATATGGCCCCGTTTGTCGATGAGCGACTTCGAGCGAAGTCCAGCGACCTGTACGCGGAGGCACTCGAACACATGGAACGGTATCTGATCACTCGAGTTCTACAGTTTGCCGAAGGCAATCAAACCAAAGCAGCTCAGATACTGGGCATTACTCGCGGTAAGATCAGAGATCGCGTGCGCCTTTTCGGCATTTCCCTGGATAAAACCGTGACACTGGACGACTAAGCGGCCCTCACAAATCCGAGACAGTCCCGTTCCCGATCGATGATTAAAGGGGTTCTGCCTCGTTGCGGGAACCGGTCCCGGTTGCGATAGCGGTTCTGGTTCGCTGGAACTTCCGTCAGTTCTAACCGTGTCTGGCGGCAGAAATCATCGCCGATGCACCGATCACAGCAACCGCCACCCATGCCGTGATTCCAACACCTGCGTGTTCAGATTTCACAGAAGCATATGCGGCTGCACAGGAAACGCCCACAACCGTCAACCCGCTGGCCACTATCGACGATGAGGTTCGCCGCGACTTCTCATTGTTGAAACCCGTGACATCGTTTGGGGCCAGAGATTCGTCTCCTGACACCTCATCGTTTTCCTGTGCCTGAAACGGGATGGCCGAAAGTTCGCCCGAAGATTGCTCTGTCATTCTAAAAGACCTTTGTCGTTCAGCTCAATTTCGGAAAGTCCTGACAAGGACTTCGCTCAACGCCATAAAGAGATTTGGACTGTAAAAAACCTGACGTTGGAAACGGATCGCACTGTTGTTTCAGTTTTTTCGAGCAAGGAAAATGGATCGTTTAACCCGCTGCCGCAGGCGAGGCCCGTCCTGCCTGCGATAATCCGGAGTGTTGATTGAATGAGACCCGACCCTTTTGGGGACAGCAAAAACACAACAAAGAATCGGCTGTTCGAAGATGGCCATACTCCTTTATTCAGATCCTCACTCAACCTCGCCTGCGGCAGCGGGTTAAACGAATTTCGTTTTCCCGGGTACGGACTTCTTCACGGCGTTGGACTTTGCCTTCGAACCAATGGCGTAGAACCCGATCTCAAATGGACCCGTCACAAGCGCTGAGAAAATCCAGCGGGGCACTCATCAACATGCCTGCATCATACTCCGAAAGTCATCCAGGCAGGATGCCTGAACATCGAGAGTCACTTACAAGTCATCGCTGTCCGCAGCACAAACAGGCCTTTTCATGCCTTGATTTCCCGAGGTCGCAGCTCGGTATCATAATAAAAGACCCGGTCATTCAGATTGACCGGGTCTCTTCTCGCATGCCCGCCATTGACGAGCCTGGATTCCGTCGTGTCAACAGGCAAGGAATTCGCCTGATCACACTCACTTCGACGGGCCATATCGTTTCGTTCAACCAACGGTCACTCGAACCCTCTGTAGCTCACGCTGCTTTTCGTCCAGAGATTTCTTGGCCTCAGCAACGTCTTCCTGCTGGGCCTTCAGGTCCTCCTGTACAGATTCAATCTTTTCCCGGATGTCCTCTTTCTCATCCTCAGATGACGATTTCAGTTTCGCTTCCAGAGAGGCAATCTCGGACTTCAGGCTGGTAACCCCTTTTTCCTCTTCGGCGAGTGCAGACTCCGCTTCAACGACGGCTTTCTGTGCATCAGCAATTGCTTTGCGCTGTGTCTCCTGCAGCTCCTTCCTTGCTTCAGCGACTTCTTCGTCCGCCTCACGTTTGGCGTCCGTGATTATTTTGTCGCGGTCTCGGAGTGCTTCTTCGACAGCGTCTTTGCCATCCGCACGAGTTTCGGCCAGCTCGGCCCGCTCCGCGTGAGCTTCTGCCTGACTCTTTGCCTGTTCCACGTCCTGTTCCGCATCGGAAATATCGTCCATCACAACTTTGCGAGTCTCGTGAACGTATTCATTCCCTTGCTGACGAGCGTCGGCGATAGTCTGGTCCGCCTCCTGACGGGCTTCGATGTAATCATTCCGGGCCTGCTGCACATCTTTCCTGTCGGTCCCACACCCAACAGCCACTGCTGCAGCCATCCCAGCTGCAATGAATTGTCTGAGGTACATGTCGAAATCTCCTTTTGCTTCTTCCTGAGTTCGTATCGTTCAATCGTTTCAGAACCAGCGGATCATGCGCGAACGCGAGGTCCGCGGAAAAGTGACAGAATGGCCAGCACAACGAAGACGAAGAACAGAATCTTCGCCGCGCCGTACGCCATGCCGCCAATCAAACCAAACCCGAGACCTCCGGCAATCAACGCGATCACCAGAAACAGAATTGCATAACTCAACATTTCATCACTCCTTCTACTCAGCTGACAGACCGTTCGAACGCTCACGTGAGGATCGACTTTATTCTTCTTGAATTGACAACGCAGATGGTGTGCCAATCGACACTGCAATCACACAGCGTGGAAATTCCTGTGGCGACTCGCGTCCCTCCGACGACTTCGATGAATCTTCGTTTTCTGAACGGCCACATCGATCGCCGGGCGTCCGATCGATCACCGCAACGGTGTCGTCGCTCGTGCCGCGAGCACTACGAGCAGGATTGAACCGCCTTTGAGTCCCTTACAACGGCGGGACCGGCTGCCGGAACGGAGCATGCCCCTGTGAAGTACCCGTTGGAAAGCGTGCCTGTCCCGGCTTTGTCACCGGTTCTTGAAAAGAAAAGCGATCGACGTCTCTGTATGCCGCCGCTCCCGTGGCCGCGCGCAATTTCACAGCTCACGTGAAGCACGCGTTCATGAAGAGAGACCATTCGCATCTGACAGACGTAAATGTGAAACGAGCCCACCCTTGCCTGGTGGTGCGATGCGATCCGGGCGAAGCACGATTGCGTGGAAAGGAACTGCGATGACGTTCATCAGCGCACCGCTGCAGGACGACTCCGCGAGGTACGCAAACGTGCCTGCGTCGAAACTGGATACCTTCACATCAACCGCCCGTCAGCATCTCCACCCGGCTGCTGATGAAGATCAACTGCTCAGCAGCGCGGCGAATGCCCGAGTCCTGTCGAACTGCCGGCACGTTGAGACAACAATGGCCAGCATCGGCACGGCGAGAATGGTACCCGGAAGCCCCCACAGCCAACTCCAATACGTCAGCCAGAGGATCACCACCAGAGGATTGAGACTCATCGACCGGCCAAGAATTGAAGGGGTAATCAGATTACCTTCGATGGCCGTCAGCAGAAGGTAAATCGCGGGAGCGACGAAGGAATAGCCGAGCGAATCAAAAGTCAGAATTGAGACCGACAGAGTAATTCCGGCACCGATGAGTCCGCCAAGGTAGGGCAGAAAATTCAGCACAGTTGCAACAGCCCCCCACAGCATCGGATTAGGCAAACCAATCAGCCGGCAACTGAAGGCGACAGCGATTCCCAGACCAAGGTTGATCAGACCAACGGTCATCAGATAGGTCGATACACTCTGTTCCACCGCACCAATGACATCTCCGCGATTCGTTCCCAGTTTTCTGTCCGGCGGCAGTAGGGTACCGATTTGAGCAATCAAGCGGTCTCCGGTCGCCAGCAAAAAGTAGGTCAACACCAGACTCAGAAATACACCTGCAGCAAACTCAGTGGTCGAATTGACAACTTCCGAAATCAGCGATGGAGGTTTGACAACAACCTGCTGAACATGGTTCTCAATATCCTTTTCAGTCGCCCCGGCGGAGGCCACCTCGTTTATCCGTTCCGATGCCTCCGTCAGGCTTTGAAGCGGCTCCTTCACCGGCGCCAGCTTTCGTTCCAGCTGCCGCATCCGAAACTCGAATGGTGTTCTCCCCAGCCATTCCGATGCGGGAGTCACCAATCGAGCCAGTACCACAGCCGCAAAAAACAGCGTCAGACCAAGAACCACCCCAGCCGCCAGCATGTCCGGAATCCCGGCGGAACGCAGGCGGCGTACAAGTGGACGCAAAGCCAGGGCGATAACGACGGACGAAGCAACGGGAATGCAGACAGAAGACGCAGCGTACAGCGCCTGTGAGATCGCTGAAAAAGTCACGATCACGAGACAAACAGCGAGCCACACCGGAAGTTTCGCGTCAGCACTCCCTGCGGTCGACGCGTCGCAGGAATCCTCATGCGGTGCCGCAGCGATATGCGGTTTGGCACCGACTTCCGAATCAGCCCGCCACTGGTGATTCATGCTTGCAGGAATCATAAAGAACTCCTGAATCTCATCGGTTCCCGCGTCACCCATGCGCGTGCCGACCGGAGTTTGAAAGCGCCAGAATTCGCAGGAACGACCGCCTACCAGGGCTTGGCTTTCCAACCGACGATGATGCCAATTCCAAGGCACCAGAGTGCAGCCACATCGGGTTTCTGACGGGCGTACGCCTGAAGGTAGGACACGAAGTCCTGAGCCGGCCGAAGTTCATGAAACGACAGCGTACGGGACAAATTCGCGTCGGTGTCCTGAGTCATACCTGAGTGATCGAACGAGGTTTTCATGATCATCCTCCAATAAATATATCTGCCATCATAACGTCGAACCGGTAACAAGACCGGCACTGACTTCCTCAACGGGACAGAAGCTCGGTGTGATTTCTGTCGAGATGGGTGCCAGTCTCGTTTTCGTTCTGCCGACCGTCACGCCTGACTTCTATCGACCTCCCGAGCGACCGCCCAGCCGTCGACGTAGCCACGCCACATTCTTTCGCATCTCTCCTGCGGATCGATCCAGTGTGGCCAGATTCCTGAACAGGGAACGCCACCCCACCGATACAATCACGGCAGCGGGGATCACACCTAACACAACGGACGTAATCAGAAGTCCGGCCCAGATGGGCAACTCCAACATGGTCGAGACAAGCAGTCCCAGTCCTGCAGCAAGAACCGGAAGACTCGCGATGGCCATAACAACGCCCGTCGTGAGGAGTATCAGTGAACCAACTGCCCCTCGACGCAACTCAACGAGGTCGCGAGCAAACAACGCGACCTGAAGCTCAGCCAGTGACATGACGTCTCGAAAGAGTTCCTGAAATCCAGGCTTTCCATGACCAGCTTCAGCGGCCGACGGCGAGTTTGCTGCCATTTCGCAACTGTCATTGAATTGTTTCATCGTCGCTTGACCCAATATCCAAGGCCCACGCCCACGGCCAGTGCCGTCAGCAGAAAAACTTCGGGATGACAATTCATCAGAGATTTCATCTGACGAATGCCACTTGAAAGTCGTCCACCGCTGTTACGGGACAGTGAATCTCGTGACGTTTCGGATCTTTCATTGTCGATGCGACATCTTCCGTTCTCTGAAATTCGGTTAATCATCGGAGACCTTTCTGCCGGACGGCGATATCCCTTCGGTGGCCAACATCCGGCCCATCTGCTGGCTGGCGTGGACCACCAGTGTTCGCAGCCCAGCCGTGGCAATCATCTGCAGTGCCATCCGTCCAAAGCTGTCGGACCGAGTATCCTGCCGACTGGGTCCAGCGGCAGCAGACACTGCCCCATCATTCGAGTTCGACCGAGGAGCGGGTACGATCAGATATCCAGCAACGCCGGCGAGCAACGACGAAAGGGCAGGAAACGTGGTCACGTAGTGCCTCCAGTCGGTTAACTCGCGAGCTCTGTCAGAAACACTCTCTACGTCTCGACGCAGCTCCTGTCGCAGGAGCTCCATTTGTCGACAGATGGATGCCGCAGATTCAGACGATAAACTGGTGGGATCAACGGACATTCAGAATCACTCCACAGCATTAAGTAAGACGACCACCGCTCGAAACGCAGAGATTCATGTCTGCCCGCACAAGGCTACGACCGATTTCGCATCATGAGGCCCAGTACAGCACCGGCGATCAGCCCCGCACCAAAACAAACGGCTACGGATTCGGCTGGACGACGACGAACGGTCTGCTGAGCGTTCTCCAGACCGTCGGCGAACATTTCGGCAGCACGGTCGTACTGGTGGTGAGCCGTCTCTGAAAGACAGTCTGCCTTCTCGCGAAAAGACTCCACCGCGTGCTGGAGGCCGGAAGCCCCTTCTTCCATCGCGGATTCCAGAAACGTTTCGACATTCTTTCGAGCCTCTCCGGTCTTTTGCTGGACCAGACCAATCAGTTGATTGATGTCGCCACGGACCCGAGTCAGGTCGTCGTCGGTCAGCTGCCCCCACCTGTCCTGCAAAGCGCCTTTGAGCTGATTCCAGTTTCCGTGAAGTTCCTGCTGACTCATCATTTCAATTTCTCCTTCGGTCATTCAACCTGTCTAAACCAACTACACACGAGCCACTCTCGCGTTCTGAGTTACGACAATCGCACGTCGCGTACCAAAGCGACTTTCAAACGTTCGAATGCGAAAACACGAGCGTTTCAGGCGGATTTACAGGTCCCAAGGCACAGTAGAATCGATTGACTGGTCGCCCGCCGCTCGCAACGATCGACGGTCACTCCGGAGACCAGCGGAACCGCGACATCGCTCGTCCGCCGGTCACTCAGCAATCATCGATCGACGATTTTACAGACCGTGAGCCGTCGACAGGGTCAGACCATTCATCGCATGACCAGAAGGCTCATGGCAGCAGGTTCGGCCAACAGCAACAATGCATCGGCACGTAACAACACAGATCCGTTCTTCAACTGCGTCGATTGATCACACCAGACGGTCGTCGCTGTGACAACCATGTATCGACAGATCGCCCCGACGGCGAGCGACGATGGAGAACAACCCTGGAAAAGCCATCGCGTCTTCTGAACGGCATGACGCCAGCAGGCATGACGGAACTTCAGCGGAACATCAATACAGACGCGACCGATCTTCAACATCTGACCGGCAGCACGCAAACTGATTCATGCAAACAACAGTTGTCAGACGCGACACGGACGGACCAAATGGAAGGCCGAAGCTACAGGTCTACGACGACGGACAGCGAGCGGCGTCTTTCGGCGCATTGATATAAGTGCAGATGCGGGCAGCTGCCGGAAACCGCGGCCCAGTGGGATCACACACGACGCCAATCGTTGACGTCCGCCGGACTTCGGGACACGCGGCGCGGCGGCGAATCCACAAACTTCCTCAGCAGGGAAAACCGTTCCTGAAGATCGATTCGACGCGGCCTGCCGGAAATTAATGCACACACAGATCCGAAACGCATTTCTGGTCGTGGACCTGACTGGCGAACGAATCTGAGACAATCTCAGACCGCAGGACACGGACGTCATTGGGGGCTTCAATTCCGATTCGAATTCGCCCACCGTTGATCTCGACGATTCGAATTCGAATTTCTTCACCGATGATGATTTCTTCGCCGCTTTTTCGTGTCAGTACAAGCATGGATTCTCCTCCTTGATTGATATCCCAG
>JAGQPY010000014.1:0-8502 GCA_020426485.1 Planctomycetaceae bacterium | reverse complement strand
ACTTTGGTGAGCCTGTCATTCCCAACGATCGTTCGAAGCCGACCTGGTTAATTGAAGACTCCACTCCGAATCTCGCCACGTCGAAGCGTCTCCCGATCTATCAGAGCGGCCGCCACCTGGTCGGTGAACGGCCACTCTGAGCGTAATCCCGCCACAGGAAATCACAGAATACGCAAGACAGGGGGCCTGAGTGGATTCCAATTCACGACAGTCAGTTTAAGCGAAATCTTATTTCGCAAGACCCTCCAGAGTGGATACCGCACGTATCCACTCTGTTGAAGTGAACCAACGTCGCCATCGAATTGTGGAAATCTTTCCCCAAAACGTACGCGTGTCAGTGGAAGAACAGCTCCCCGAGGACCCTCAGTGACAGGAGCCGAGTTTGTCCTGCCCCCAAAGGAAACGCCCTGACGATCCTCGCTGGTCAGCAAGAAGTCAGGGCGTTGGCAAAAGATGCGATTGCCCACCGAACGGGTCAAAGATCAATTGAGGTCGTTAAACGGGGCTGTCGATTACATGCGGTCCGCCCCACCTGCTCACAAATACGGAGGCCAAAACACTGGTGTTTCCGGTACGTCCAATCAACAACGTCATTCATGTTTATGGTTGTGATCATGGTCATGCCCTTCGTGACTGTGCTGAATCTCACCGCGATAAGACTTCCCGTTGATTTCCACAACCAGTTTTGGTTCAGCACCTTCCCGATCCAGATCAGTCGAAAGTTCTTTGTCGTCGGACACAAAGCGAGACGCCTTGCCCTCCGGATCTGCAGTATCCGGACTGGCGTTCAGTACAAATTGTTCCGGCTGCCCGTCATGTACCAGATTGATAGTGGCCTGTTTTGCATCAATCGGCACCATCTTCGTAGCGCTTCCGTCCAGAATATAAACCGTGACACTGCCGGATTGATCATCGTGGACGATTTCTGCGTGATACTCTTCGTTCCCGAGTTCCACCAGATCTCCGTGGTGCGGCCCTTCGGTTGGGTGAGCGTGATCATGATCGTGATCGGAAAGTGTGTCGGGTGGCAATTCGCTGGAGGGCATCGATCCGGTGGCGGTACCGGACTCCTCCTGACAACCGATATGACAGAATATTGCCACATTCAGAATCAGAAGACTTGCTAACGATGCTGGCTTCATCTTGAACCTTTCAGGTTTTGAAATGTTGATTAACAGGCCCCGAACGGCGTTCGGGTGAATGACATTTGGCTGTGAGAGTTGAACCGCTCGGAAATCATTTGCCGAATCATCTTCATTGCAGGTATTCGGCTCGGTCAGAATACCATCGGGAATCAGCAACCAACCGCTGACTTACCGTGAATGCAATCGTCTGCGTGGTAAGTTCAGTGAACATGCTGTGTCCGGAATCCCATGTTCTGCATCCACTTTTCCCAGCCAACAACCGCCTGATGAGACGGCAGGTCAATGTGCATCGCGCGGGAACACCGGAACACCACATCGTCATGATCATTATGTCGCTGAGTCTGAACTTCGCAGCCGAGTCCCAGGAGAATCGACTTCAGTTCGGCCGCCTCGCTCGAATCTCGCGAATGATGGGTCTTCCAGTCAGCCATTTGAAAAGTCAGTACCTCGGCGACCGCATCTCCATGATTGTGCCCGTCACCATGATTGTGACCGGCAGGCAAAGAAGAACCGGACGAACCGTGATTGTGTCCGGCGTGGTCCGCTCCATCCGGGTGAGCATGAAGAGTTTCAAACCCGGCAAGTTGCAGCCAGTCTTCCCACTGATGAGCGAGTTGTTCGTTCGACAACGCCAGCGACTTCCATGGGACCAGGCGGTACGAGACGTCGGTGTGTCCCGAATGTTCATTGACGTTGACTTCGCAACCAAGTTTGCGGACGGCGGCCGCATGCTCAGTCGCTTTCGCGGAATCATCAAAATGATGCGTAACGAATCGACCTGCGCGATAAGCCACAGTAATCGGCTCAGCCGCGGAAGATGTCGCAACCGTCATCGTCAAAATCGCGACGGCGTGAAAGATTCGAAGCCCAACAGGTGTTGTCCGTTTCATGGGAATACCTTCCGATTATTCTACGGTCTCTTCAGTGACGTCCTGACGGATTTGTGACCGCTGTGCGTTGTAAACTCTGCAATCTTTGCAGAGCGTGAATTTCAATTTGATTGATCCATTGTCTCGCTCATTCCACATCAGGCCGGTGTATCAGCGGGCTCTGTCAGCGGCACTTCAGCAGCGTCGGATTCCACGACTCTCTGTGCTTCTTTCATGCCAAACAGCCAGAACAGTGCCGGATGAACAAAGAAGTCCAGCATGGTGGAGCTGATGAGACCACCAAGGATCACTGTGGCGACTGGGTAGAGAATCTCCTTGCCCGGCTCACCAGCAGCCATCACCAAAGGTACAAGGCCGATGCCCGAGGTTAAGGCCGTCATCAACACCGGCGCCAATCGCTCCAGCCCCGCGCGAACGATCATATCGCGTGTCCAGCTTTCACCTTCGTACTTCACCAGGTGAAGGTAGTGGTTGAGCAGCAGAATTCCGTTTCGTGAAGCGATCCCGCCGAGCGAAATGAAGCCCACCATCGCCGCAATGGTCAGTGTCTGGCCGGTCAGCACCAGCGCCGCTACAGCACCGATGAATGCCATGGGCAGAGCGGCCATCACCTGCAGCGAAAGGTTGACCGAACGAAACATGGAATACAGCACTAGAAAGACGCCCATCATGGAAACGCAGAACAGGGCAGCAATCACGCGTGAGGCAGACTGCTGACTTTCAAACTGTCCTCCGTATTCGACAAAACATCCGTGTTCCAGTGTCGCGACAATCGGCGCCACAGCCTGCTGAATATCTTCCACAACGTCGACAACTCCACGGTCGGCCACGTTGCACTGCAGAACAATGCGACGCCGGACGCTTTCTCGGTTTACTGTATTCGGCCCGCCCGATTCATAAATGCGAGCCAGCGATTCCAGCGGCACCTTTCCTCCGTCCGGAAGATCGATTGTCAGTCGACGCAACTTCTCAAGGTCTTCGCGATAGTCTTCGTCCAGTCGCACCAACAGATCGAACGTCCGCTGACCAATCAGAACCTCCGACACAACATCGCCATTCATGGCGGTCTCGACAAACTCATTCACATCGGCCGCCGTCATTCCGTACAACAGCAGCTTGTCGCGATTCAGCTCAATGCGCAGTTGAGGAATGATGACCTGAGGTTCCGTCATGAGATCGGCAACGCCGCGTACCTGTCGAATGGCAGCTTCCATTTCGGCCGCTTTTCGCCGCAGCATGTCAAGATCATCACCGTAGATTTTGATACCGATCTGAGCCTTCACTCCGGACAGCATGTGAGAAATCAGATGAGCAATGGGTTGTTCCACGGCGGTCACAATGCCGGGAATCTCTTCCATGGCTTCGCGGATTTCTGTCAACTGCTGTTCGCGTGAGAGGTCAGAATTCGGATCCAGATCGAGCACGTATTCGCTCATATTCACGCCTTCTGCGTGCTCATCCAGTTCCGCACGGCCGGTGCGACGGACGAAGCGATTGATGTCACGAATCTCCAGCAATCTTTCTTCAACTGTCTGATTGATGTCATTGGAAGTCGCCAGCGATGTGCCCGGCGGCAGAACAACATTCAGCTGAATCGCCCCTTCATTAAACGGCGGAAGAAAATCCCGGTCCAGATTGGCAACGAACAGTGCCGCCAAAACCACGGCCAGACCGGTCAGTGCCAGATTGAGGACCGGAAAACGAAGGCTGAAGCGAATAACGGCGTCCCCCAGACGCTTAACCATTCGCAACAGCAGCCCCTCGTCGCTGTGGTCCCGCAGCTTTGCGGAACCCAGCAGCCAGTACGACAACACCGGAGTCACGGTCAGAGACACCAGCAGCGATGACAGTATCGAAACGATGTAGCTGACACCCAGCGGGGCAAAAAGCCGTCCTTCCATTCCCGTCAAAGCAAACAGCGGCAGAAACACCAGGATGACAATCATCGTGCCATAGACGATGGAGTTCCGAATCTCACAGCTCGCCTGAAATACAACCAGCAGCGGATGCTGAGGATTCGCTGCGTGTCGGTTCTCACGCAGTCGGCGAAAAATGTTTTCGACGTCGACAATCGCATCATCCACCAGCTCTCCGATGGCCACGGCAAGACCGCCCAGCGTCATCGTGTTAATCGACAAACCGAAGACCCTGAACACGATGGCAGTCATGGCCAGTGACAGTGGAATCGCGGTCAGCGTGATGAAGGTTGTGCGAAAGTTCAGCAGAAACACAAACAGAATGATGACCACCAGAATGCCGCCGTCTCGCAGAGCTTCCACGACATTTTCGATGGCTCGATCGATAAACGACTTCTGAGAATAAACGGGCGTAATCCGGATGTCACCGGGCAGCGTCGTCTGCAGGTCTTCGACGGCCCGCAGGATTTCGTCCGTCACTCGTCGAGTATCCGCGCCCGGCTGTTTGTTGATGGTCAGAACGACAGCAGGTCCGCCGGAGAACTCTCCCTCCGATCCACGACGCCAGGCAGAACTGTCGCCACGCTTCACCTGCGGTCCTTCCGTCACGCGAGCGATCTGAGCCAGCGCAACGGGACGACCATCATGCACCGCGACCACAACTTTCTGAAGATCCTCGATCGAACTGATTCGCCCCAAAGCTCGAACAAGCAGTTCGTTCGGTCCCTGTTCATCAAGATAGCCTCCCGTGCCGTTCTGATTGCTGCTGACCACCGCCTGTTTGACCTGATGCAGAGTCACTCCGTACCGCAGCATCTCTGACGGATTGACCAGAACCTGAAACTGCTTCCGACCGCCGCCCATCGTGAACACCTGTGACACACCGGGAATCGTCAGAATACGCTGCCGCACAACCCAGTCCGCCAGAGTCCGCAGTTCGATGGGATCAGTCGCGCCGCCGTCGCTCCACATACCCAGCATCAGAATCTGGCCCATGATCGAGGAGATTGGTGCAAGAGTCGGTCGAACTCCGGCAGGCATGCGGTCCTGAACCAGCTGCAACCGTTCCGTGACCACCTGACGGTCGGTGTAGATGTCGGTTCCCCAATCGAATTCGACATAGATAACCGAGATGCCGATGCCGGACGAACTTCGCACCTCCTGGACTCCATTGGCACCATTCATGGCGGTTTCGATTGGAAATGTCACCAGAGTCTCCACCTCTTCGGGCGCCAGACCTGGTGCTTCCGTCATGATCACAACGCGCGGACGATTGAGGTCCGGAAACACGTCGATATCAGTCTGCAGTGATTGCCACGTGCCATAACCAAGCAGGAAAATCGCGAAGGCGATTGTCAGCAGTCTCTGACGCAGCGCGAATCGAATGATGGCGTTCAGCATGTCTGTTGTTCTCCGTTCCACATCAATGGTTGTGTCCCGCATGCGGATCCACAGCGCCACCCGATTTGTTTTTCAGAGCCATCTGCATCTGATGCGCCGCCTTCATCGCAACGGTATCACCCGGAAACAGCTGCCCGTCGTTCGCAATCACGACCGACGTCTGGTCTCGATACTTCACATGAACCGGGACGCGATCGAAGTGGTTTCCGTTCTGCTGAAAGACGAAGTACTCCGCACCTTCAGATGCCACAGCGTCGACCGGCAGCACGATCTGCTTTTCCCAGACCTCCGCAGGAATCTGCAGTTGAAGTCGCTGCCCTGGTCGATATCTCCAGTTGATGAATCTTGTGTCCTGCTTACGACCGGGCGACGGCAAAAGTTCGTTGGGAAGTCGCACGTAAAACTTCATCGTTCGCGACGCACTGTCCACCTCCGAATCGACGTAGGCAATTTCCAGATCGGCCACCACATGGCGTCGTCCTGCCGTCTCATCGAATTCAGCGCGAACAGTCCAGCCGTTCTGAATCGCCTGCGTCAAAGCCACAATATCCTGTTCGAACGCCATGCCTTCGACATACAGTTGTGAATAGTCGACCAGTGTCGCCAGTGGTTCCCCCGCATTGACGGCCTGACCCCGATGCACGTGCAGTTCGCGAAGGATCATCGGCGGCGCCGCTTCAGTCGAAAGGAACGCGACGGGAAACATCGTGTCGCGTCCACGCTGGTCACTCAGATTCAGTTCACTGCGACTCGTTCCGTCTTCGGATGGCGAATACAGCTTGAGATCTGTCAACAGGCGTCTTTGCGTCTCAATTGCATGAACCTGCTGTTCCGTCAGACCATGCAGCCTCAGAGCTTCGCGCTGCACGATCAGATAGGACTTGAGCTTGTCACGAGCGTACTCTCGTTCGATCAAAGTTTTTCGAGCCACGCTGCCGGACGATGCCACTGACTCCAGCCGCTCAATTTCACGCTCCTCAATATCAAGTTCGCCCAGCATCCGAACAAAATCGGTCTGTGCCTTCACAAGATCTTCATGAGTCAGCTTCAGCTCAAACAGAAGTGTTCCCGGATCAATGGCCTCCCCGGGGACGGCATGAATGGCCGTCACCAGTCCCGTCATTGGCGTGGAAATCTGCGTACGAGACTTTCCGGGACGTTCCACGACAACTGCTGGTACACTGAATGATCGCTCGAAGGCGCCGATTTCGATACGACCAATTCCATCACCAACCAATCCAAGGTTCTGCAAAGCCTGCGTCGACAGTTCCAGCGAAGACGCATCATCGTGTCCAGCATGATCGTGGCCGGAATGATCGTGGCCATGATCATCATCGCTGTGAGCCGAACCGCCATGTGAATGCCCGTGGCTCAACTCGCTTTCGGCAGCACGGCGACTGGAAATCGTATCCTGAACCCACGCTTTTACGCCGGGCCACCAGCGTCCCTGAGTTGTCAGCGCCACTATGAAAACAGCGACAAGAACGATCGTCCCGGCAAATCGCTTCATGTTCTTCGATTGATCCGCGTTCATCATTACTCACCTCACCAACATATGCTTTGTTAAAAGCCAACGCCTGACGGCCGCGTTTCCTCGCAGACAGATTGAGGCAGTCATTCCCAATCCGTCGCCGTTCGCCGGCGTCCACTTCTCGCCGACAATCCAGTCAGGATCGCCGGGCACGCGTTCGAATTCGTCCACCAGAATTGATGAACGACAGACACGAATCTTCGCCGGCACAATCACCAGGCCGCGCATGGTCACCACAGCCTGCGCTCAGTCAATCACCATCCACGGAACGATGGCGTGTGGGGTGCCGTCCTGAACATTGACGAAGTGACGACCTATCGCTTGCGATATTCGCTTCGGGCGATCGATTCGCCGTTATGGACGAGCATCGACAGGCTCAAGTCCGAAAGGCGCGCAACTGTTGAAATCAACCGCAGCGATCCGCGGAACTCCAGCCAATGCACGCTGCCCCTTTCGAGACCAGCGTAATTTGATACAGGTCTACAATCGCCAGACCTGTAACTCAGCGCGTAACGTGGCTGAGGATGGGGCGCTGTCCTCAGAGCGGACGGCACGCAGAGCATTTTCTTCCGCTGCATCGGCACACAGAAAAGCGACCGAATCTGCAGGCAATCGTTGCACCACCGGCAGCATCAGGACGTCCATCGACGAACGAGTCTCTGACACCCATGAACAGTGTTCGCTGCAGTCGTGCTGATCGTGGTGGCTGTCGTCCTGAGGAAGGGCAGGCGTGCTGACAACAACGTCATCACCGCCAGGCACGTTGGGTCGATCACTCAAGCCGGTTGGACCGTGATGATGTCGACAACAACAACTGTGTGTTTCAGCTGTCGTCCCTTCGTCTGATGATGGAAGAGTCACGACGGCCTGATGTCCATGATCATGATGTGCGCAACATCCCAGAACGGCATGAATCATCATGCCGATCATCGTCAGGGATGTCACAATCGTACGGATCACGGGAGCGTTCCTGTCTGCCATCGACTAACACGACCAGTGGGCACTGCAAAAGATTATCGCCGAACCGTTGGACTTGTCATGAGCAATTCGACAACGATCGACGACCAAAGCCACAATGGTTTTGTATGTGGCAATGCAGGTTTCGTGCCACATGGATTCTTCAGGAAATGCTGACATCCCCGGAAATGGTCGGACGAATCTGAATTCCACACCGCGACAACCTGTCGTCAAATTGAGTCAACGCCCATTCAACCGTGATCAACGTCCATTCGCTTGCGAGCGACCATTTTGGTCCGTACAAACACAACATGGACAACGCCCACAACTCATTCGAGGGGTCACTCGGAGAATAAAACGACCATTCCCGCGGATCCCTCACCAACATACTCGCACGTCCGTGCATCTTGATTCCCTGGACTTCAACGCGTCTCAAAACCTCCCGCCTCCTTGCAGACAGGCCCGCGAATGCCAACTCTCACACCAAAGCACAGTGCAGATCGTCAATCTGGTCTTCAGAATCCTGCTGAGCATCGGACGGCCCAATGGTTCTGTTCGCAGACCGTCGTGGCGTTCTGCAACCGAACCAGAAGATTTGCACAGCTCGCCGTCCCGTTGCTTGCTGTTTTTGCGTTGAGCGAAGCTTTCGCGCAATCGAAGGC
>JAGQPY010000149.1 GCA_020426485.1 Planctomycetaceae bacterium | reverse complement strand
TGCGTCGTCCGCGGCAAATCTGCGTTTTCGTGTTCCGTCCGGCATGGTTCCGCTCCTGAGAATGTGTTGACCGAGTTGATAATTTCAGGTCGTGATAATCTCAACAGCGTCACAAATCGTCATGTGTAACAGTGATTTCGGAAGAAGCACGCATATCAGGAGATTCCGCGTGAAAGCGTCCCGGACTTGAGCCACCCGTCTGTAATCTACTGAGATCACGGATCGCTCCCGGAAGTCAACCTTCAGTCGCCCGCAAGTCATTGTTCGGCTCAGGCCCAGCACTGTCCTCGGGACCAAAGCGAACAACGTGAGCGTCCCGGCGCACGGAACCAACCACCTCAAACGACATTCCACGCTATTGGGTCAACGGCATCGCCCTTGTCAGGGCATCAGCAGGATCAGGCCGGCGATCCAGACCAGCTCGACGGTGGCCGCTTCTTCGTTGAAGGGGATCTGGTACTTCTTCTTGGGAGCCCATTCGCCGGGCTGGTAGTAGCCCAGAGCATATTCCGGGCATGTCGGCGGATGAAGAACCATTTGATAGGGAAGTCCGGCAACCTGACCCAGGAAGCGACCGGTGGATGCGAACGGCTGAACCAGTGGATGGCGAGTATGACCGTATCGTTCCAGTCCAACATCCTGGAAGTAAAGCGGGTAATACCACAGATTTGTGGGAGCCCACTGCATCACAGTTCGGTCAGCAACAATGGGTTCGTAGACGCCTTCGTCCATTCTCTTAAAGAAGTCCTTCGGAAGCAGATCCGGCTTCTCGCCCCAGGCGTAGCTGAGCGTCGGCTTAATATCGGACAGCCTGCGGTTCAGGATCTCGGGACGACCAGCATCATCGGCCGCCGGTGTCGAGTCTTCTGGCTCGTTCTCCGCAGGCTCACTGCCGGCAACCAGCAGAATGGGCATCGTGTAGTCGTACGTATCAAAATATTCTTCGACGTCAGTGTCCCGAAACTCAATCAGACCGCCCGTGACCTTTGTGACACCGTCCTGCACAGACCGAATTCGTTCCCGAGTCTTATAAGCAAAGGCACCTCGAGAACGTTTCATTTTCTTCTGCGGCTTCGCACAGTCGTTCGCAAAAGATCGGAATTCCCCGGAAGAGACGACGCCCGGCATCGAAGCCGGGGGCAGCGTGTTGCCGTTCTGCAGGGCTGTCTGATCAGTTTCGGTCAGATCAGCAATACGAACGACACCGCTCAGTTGCTTGTCTTCGCCCGAAGTCAACAGAATGTCGTTGACCTGCATTGGGGCCTCAGCAGCATCGACATCCGCAACCTGCGCCTGACTGCGAAGCTGATTCAGCAGAGCCCGACTTTGGCGAAGCTCCGGGGAGACCCCATCATCCGCCGGCAGTGAATGCAGCCAGCCGGTCAAACTGCATGCGACGACCAGCAGTGAAACGAATCGTCGACGCTCACACTCAAAACTACTTTTGACTGTCAGTTCCGTGTTCCACCGAGTAGTTCGGGGATTCCTGAGTGATGGCGATGTCATGAGGATGGTTTTCCCTAACCGATGCCGCTGAAATCTCGATGAAGCGAGCTTTCGTGCGGAGATCCTGAATTGACGCAGCGCCGACGTATCCCATTCCGGAACGCAGGCCACCCGTCAGCTGATAAATCAAAGGCTGAAGCGCGCCCTTGTACGGAACACGGCCTTCAACACCTTCGGGAACCAGCTTCGAACTGTCGTTACCCACAGTCTTGGACTGCCGATAACGTTCGCTGCTTCCCTTGACCATCGCTCCCAGCGAACCCATTCCTCGGTAACGCTTGAAGCTTCTGCCCTGATAAAGAATCATCTCTCCAGGACTCTCATCGACTCCGGCCAGCAAACCACCAATCATGATCGTACACGCACCGGCGGCAAGAGCTTTGGTGATGTCTCCGCTGAATCGAATCCCGCCGTCACCGATGATCGGAACGCCCGTCCCTTCCAGTGCTCGTGCCGCATTGGCAATCGCGCTGAGTTGAGGAACACCGACGCCCGAAATGATCCGAGTCGTACAAATTGACCCCGGACCAATTCCAACTTTGACAGCATCCGCTCCGGCATCCACCAGAGCTTTCGCTCCTTCAGCCGTTGCGACGTTGCCGGCGATTACATCGATTTCAAACTGAGATTTGATTTCCCGGATCGTGTCAATGACGTTGCGCGAGTGCCCGTGAGCACTGTCGACAACAAGCACATCCACCCCTTTGTCGACGAGCTGAGCGACTCGATCCAGATCTCGAACACCAACCGCAGCACCAACACGCAATCGCCCGCGAAGGTCCTTCGAAGCCTGCGGAAACTGCAGGTTCTTGTCGATGTCCTTGATCGTGATCAGGCCTCTCAGTTGATATTGATCGTCTACCAGCAGCAGTTTCTCGACCCTGTTTTCCAGCAGAATCCGTTCAGCCTCTTCAAGGCTGGTATTCTCTTTGCCCGTTACCAGGTTTTCCTTCGTCATGACCTCGGCAACCGGCCGGTCTTTGGACTCCAGAAAACGCAGGTCGCGGCGAGTCAGAATTCCGACCAGCCTTCCATCAACTGTGATCGGGACGCCGCCGATGTTGCGTTCGTCCATAATGCGGGACGCTTCGCCGACACTGGTTTCCGGAGGCAGAGTGACCGGATCGACGATTACGCCATGCTCGCTGCGTTTGACGCGATCCACCTGCAAAGCCTGCTGCTCGATCGACATATTTTTGTGAATAATGCCGATTCCCCCCAGCTGAGCCATGGCGATCGCCATTTCGCTCTCGGTAACGGTGTCCATCGGGCTGCTGACGATCGGAACATGCAGCGGAATATTGCGCGTCAGCATGGAATCCAGATCGACCTCGGAAGGCATCAGTTCGCTGTATCCCGGTTCCAGCAGCACGTCGTCGAATGTGAGCCCTCGATAGGCGATGCGATCCAGCATATTTCTGACCCTTTGCCGGAGAAACCGGCGAGCATTTCAAATTCCCGAGAAACGAGCCGAAGCCGATGGGGCCGCAGTGTAACGTTCCCCGAGAACGATTCATGAACCTCACTGCGTTTCGTTGATTTTCAACGGTCGATTCTCAAAACCCGTCACGCCCGTACGCTCCGGATCGAAGGCTTGGCAGGAACCGCAACCCTGCATTCGAAGCAGTCCGTCGCATCCGGAGCCCTGGAGAAATCGGGGACTTTACCTCGTTGAAACGGACGAGATCACCTGCGATGGAACATCCGGCGACCAACGAGTATCTCATTCCTTCAGATGGCGATCTGCAAAGTTGAGGTACTGAGTCCAGTCGAAATCGGTCACGTCGTGTTTGCCGGTCCGAATGTGATAACCCACATCGGTTTGAATCGGTTCGTTGACCGGCGGCAACTGATCAGACGAAAGTCCTTTCTTTCCGAACAGCTCAAACACCGGCGTCGCGTAATACAGTGACAGCATCTCGCCTCGCGGATCTGCCCACTGATCCTCCTCAGCACTCGCCACGTAAACAGGACGAGGAGCCATCAGAGCCAGCAACATGTGGTGATCCACCGGCAAAGCATTTTCGTTGTCGTTGTACTGACGATGATTGCGACAGAACCAGTGAGGAAAGGAAGTGTTGATTCTCCTGACTGTTTCACCGAAACATCGACGAGACAACGCCGCTCCTCCGCATCCCGAATCGTTCGAAATTACCATCGCGAATCGCTCATCCGTGGCACCCGCCCAAAGCGAAGTCTTGCCCAGACGTGAATGCCCCATCACCGCAACCTTGCGACCGTCCACTTTGGCATCGAGTTCCAGGATGTCCAAAGCTCGACTCAATCCCCACGACCATGCACTGATTGAGCCGCCTGCGTTCGCGGGCCGCTGCTGCGGATTCTGCTCCAGCATTGCATGGATTCCGTTTTGAAATCCGTCATCAAAATCCGGATCAATATCACCGTAGTAAATTGTGGCCAGCCCGTAACCACGATCAATGATCATCTCCACAGGCCAGCGACTTGCGGCCGAGCCTCGAGTCGCCTCCGTGGCTCTGTGATTGATATTGCCTCGTTTGGCGTCTTCTCGCATCCACGATTCCGACAGATGGATGGAGGGATCTGCTTCGATGGAATGGTTTCCGTTGAAGTTCAAAGCCAGAAAGCAGGGCACAGGCCCCGGTGCATGAACGGGGGTGTAGATCAGGATCTCCATTGCCGGACCGTTGTCGTCGTCCGAAAACGAAACGATCAGTTCTCGTCGCAGCGCCTTTCCGTTGACCGCATTGTTCACCGAAGACCGCTCTCGAACACGAAGCCTGACCGCGTTCTTTGGCAACGTGCCGAACACATGCTCTTCGAACAGATGCAGAATCTCCGGACGGCGAACTTCCTTCCATTGCTGCGTCGTCGTCACGGGCTCACCGGCAGCCGTCGTCAGGACATCAGGCAATTCGAAGGACGGCACTTTGGTTTCGTCATAGTTGAAGCCGGTCGGCTGAGCATCCGCGGAATCACTGAAGCCCACCATCAGCATCACGATTCCTCCTGCCAGCCAGGCCTGACAACGTCTACTGCTGGCCGACTTCGCTCTGACACGACCATCAGGAATGCCGCCCGCCTGAGTCACGAAAGTCTGTTCCACCGTGTTCATGGAATCCGGATTGGCGGGACGAAGTGTTGACCGATCAATGGGGTTGCTCAAGATGGCCTCCGATGTTTTACTGCTCAGTTCACGGCTCACGGTGGGGGCGTTCCACAGTGGGGGCGATATCGTGAGGCTGAATCGTCGTCGACGTCACGAACCGGTCTGGCCCCCTGAAGATCGACGCGGACGTGGCAATCTTACGAATTCTGTTACGGGTTCGAAAGTATGAGACATTGGCGAAAGCCGACACCGTTTGGGATCGCGGCGACCATCTTTGGTCTGCTGGTAGCCTTAAGATTCCTGAACATCACCCCCGGAGCGCCCACAGATGCTCCGTCGCCCGCCGAACCAGCCACGGTTCGGTTCGTTCTGGATGGAGACACCGTTGAACTGTCCGATGGTCGGCGAGTCCGCCTGCTGGGAATCGACGCGCCGGAAATGGCCCACCACGATCAGAGTGAACAGCCATTCGCGAGGGAATCAACGCAATGGCTGGACCAATTACTGCAAAACAGGAAGGTCACCCTGATCAAAGGCCGCCCCGCGGTCGATCGATACGGCCGAACACTCGCCTGGATCTTCACCGAATCAGGCGAAAATGTCAGCGAACTCGCCCTGCGCTCCGGGATGGCTCGGCTGCTGGATGCCTTCGGACTTCCCCCCGAATATGAGTCCGGCCTGCGGCAGGCCGCGGCTTATGCTCAGGTCACGCGATCGGGACTTTGGTCTCGCACCCGACGAAGCCGTCCATAACGACCGGCCATGAATGCACCCGCAAAAACGCAAACTATTTCAGGAAAACAACTTAAAGCATGACAGAAGGTCGCCCGTTTCGCAGTTTTCGTAGATTTCTGCGTACTCGAAGACTCCTGACACGCCGACCGTGACATGCCATTTCGTCTCAAATGCAGGTGAATCGAGCGTTCGGATCGCCTCTCGTTTGTGTCAAGTCAACCGATGCGGTAAACTGCTGGGTTTCCGAAAAACGAGCCCTCACTCTGTGAACTCTCCGCAACGGTGCTGCCATCCGGAATTGGCTGCTGTTGCCTCATCACTTCTTTCAATCCCGGAAGGAATTGGCGTTCGTGTCAGGCACAATTTTGGTGAACGTATCTGAACTTTTGAAACTCAACAGCCCCGTGACTCTCGACCAGGTTGAGGCTCTCCGATCCGCAATGATCGGAACTCAGGCCAGTGAGGTTCGTCAGGGACTGACGGAGTTGAATCAGCAGATCTCTGCAGGAAACGCCTCAGAATCTCAATACGCCCGGGCGGGGGTTGTCGCTTATCTGCTCTCTCGCCATCCGGAAGCAGATCGCCTGCTCTCGAATGTGAAGAGTGACGGAGTGGCCATCTACTTCCATGGCCAGGTGCTGACATCGCTCGGCCGTCATCAGGAAGCGGCCAGCCGTTTTGAAGATGCGGGCAAAGTGGGCTATGATCGTATTGACGCAACCCTGCGACAGGCGGGTGCGATTCGAGCGGGCGGAGCTGTCGACACGGCTGAACAGATGCTGCGAAGCGTCGCCGCCTCTGCCGCAAGTCGAGCTGAATATTCCTTCCAGATGGGATGCATCTGGGCCGACCGAGGCGACTCATTGACGGCAGTGGAATACTTCGAACGCGCTGTTGATATGGACCCGCACCATTCGCGGGCTCTGTTCTGGCTGGCCGCAGAAAATTCTCTCCGCGGCAACGACGAAGAAGCCATCCGCTATTACGAACGAAGTCTGTCCAAACCCCCATTCTTCGTCGGCGCGCTTCTGAATCTGGGGCTGCTGTACGAAGATCGCGAAAGCTACAAAGCAGCCGCCTTCTGCTTTCGACGAATTCTGGAATTCGATCCCAACCACGAACGTGCCCGACTGTACCTGAAGGACATCGAAGCCACTCAGGACATGTACTACGACGAAGATCAGGCTCGTCAGGAAGCTCGCATGAAGCAGCTGCTGGGGCGACCTGTCACGGACTTTGAATTGTCCGTCCGCAGCCGCAACTGCCTGAATGCCATGCAGATTATGACTCTGGGCGACCTGACCGAAGTCAGCGAGCAGGAACTGCTGGCTGGTAAGAACTTCGGCGAAACCAGCCTGCTGGAAATTCGCGAACTGCTGGCGGCCCATGGCCTGCGAATCGGAATGAATCTGCATCGCGTTCACTCTCGCGATACCTTCGTTGACCAGAACCTGTCCCCGGAAGAACAGGCTCAGCTGAATCGACCAATCGGCGACCTCAACCTGTCCGTGCGTTCTCGTAAGTGCATGAATCGACTGGCCATTCAGACCATCGGCCAACTGGTTTCTCGCACTCCGGACGAACTGCTGGCCAGTCGAAACTTCGGCGTCACTTCGCTGAACGAAATCCGCCTGAAGCTGACCGAAATGGGTTTGAAGCTGCGTAACGACTGACCTTCTCGATCCGACCCTCGGCTGTTCTTCTTCGAACAGCCGAGGGCCAGGAATCGCACGTGCGGTTATCAGAACGCGTTGCATTCACAGCGGCGGCACTTCCTGATCTCGCCGCTTCCGGATGTCAGCGTCCAAGGTTGCCCGAGGCCACCGTTCAGATCGGCCAGCGTTCCCGGGAACGCTGGCACAGCGGTTCGAACGAGTTCCGTGAGAAGAAACAGAACTCCGGTGCCGTGGAGACAAAGTCGCAAAAGCACGAACCAGCCTGCGGAACAACTTGTCCACATTTCTGACACAGTCTAAGATCCGCGGACCACAACTTCAGGCTCGCACTGCTCACATCAGCAACCTGAACACCTCAACCCGATAGTGTAATCGGCAACACAACAGATTTTGATTCTGTTATTCCAGGTTCGAGTCCTGGTCGGGTTAATGAAGACGCTGGGGAATCGCTGGTTTTCAGCATTTCCTCAGCGTTTTTTCGTTTGCTGCGGAAGGTTGCCGCTCTATTCCCCCCAAAACCGCAGGACACTGCACCGGATTTTGCACTGCTTTTTGGAAGTGGTCTCCTGTGGTTTGCAGATAGTGACTGTGAGCCACCTTTCGGCGTGTCCCCCATCCACTCACATACAACGAGGGTCTCGAATCGTGATTCCAGTTCCGTCTGCCTGCTGGAACGCATGTTCTGGAAGATTTTCGGCCACGCATTCAGACCGGCCCGCTCAATGATCTTCAGGATGGTTGTCCGCAGATTTTGGGTAGCCCCACGGTAGCGCGTGATCAGGAATTCCTGTCCGTCTGCTGCGTTGTCCCAAGCTTCCTGCAGGTAGGGCTTCAGTTCCGGGAACAGCGGAATTGTGCGTCAATAAGCAAAAGATGGACGTCTTGTTCAGCCGGATTGAACACTATTGTTTTCAGGGCCACACACACATTCCCGGCGTTTTCACTCGGGAACGGTTCATTGGAGTTGAAGCATGCGACTATCGTTGTCCGCTTGGCGAAGAGAAGCTGATGATCAACGTTGGGTCCGTCGGTCAGCCTCGCGACGGTGATGCGAGAGCCTGTTACGTCATTCTGAAAGAGAATGAGATTGTTTTTCGACGGGTTGATTATCCCGTCACGACGACCGTTGAGAAGATCCTTGCCATACCGGAGTTGGATCGTTCCTTCGCCGATCGGCTATTGATGGGGCAATGAAGGTTTTCCGAAACTGCAAAGTCATGAACCTGCCCACATCAGCAGGCGGGCTGCGCTGTGCATGCCCATTTCAATATCCGACTTCTCCAACCGGCGGCCCTGAAAGCAGCCGCGAACAGAGCCATTGGCTCCTCTGATTGGTGGCCTCGCTTGCTGAATAAAGCTTGCTGAAGATGAACAGGGCCTTCACCGGGTCGAGCCAATTGCGGCGGAATGCCGGGCCGGGAGGCATCCGTGATGAATACGGCATCCGTATTCCCTGGTGTCGTAAAGTCGCATTGCTCAATCAGGCTGGATGCCCGCTACTCTGAGCAACGACCATCACCAGGGACGCCACCATGGTTTCGGTCTTGCGGCAGTCACTGGAGTCGGACGCATTTCCATCGGCGGACCATCGCCGGATGTGATCACGACGTTTTCCGGCAGCAGTACGCAGCTTAAATCGCCACGAACGCCACCTGTTGTGTCCGTTCCAATGACGCGATCACCAAATCGGACCTGTGGCAGCGGAGTGTGGCCCACAACAACTGTCACGGGACAGTCGGAAGCCGCCGACCCGTGGACGAAGGCCTTGTCGTAAAGCCAGGGAGGATGCGCCAGCGTGTAGTCTCGCTGTCGCAGAATATTGACCTGAGTGGCGAACGGAAGATTATTATCCAGTCCGGCGTGAACAAACAGATACTGCCCGTGTTCAACGCTCCAGGGAAGATCGGACATCAGCTGACGATGGCGTTCCGGCAGAGCTTCTCGAAGTGCGTCCAGATCACCGTGCTCAACGCCATAGGACCGAAACGTCTTATCGGAGTCGTAATTCGGCAGCCACCGACTGGGCCAGTCGACGAAGGAGGGCACTTCGATCAACCGCAGCGATCCGGCCATGGCCAGTTCGTGGTTCCCACAAACCCACGTCACTCGCTTGTGCTGCTGTTCCAGCTCACAATAAATGTCGACGGCCGTTTTGGGATCCGGCCCTCGATCGACCAGGTCGCCGATAAACACAATCCAGCGCTGACTGATATTCGGGACCGTCGACAGCTTCTGAAGAATTGTGCGCAGTTTGTCGACCTGACCGTGAACATCACCGATCACGGCGACCGGGCCATCAATTCGAGTCGGAGCCGAAGGCATCCTGTCATCTTTCCTGTCTTGGAAAAGGCGTAACACCGGGCGAAGCACGATCGCAGGCCGCATTTAACGCGGCGCATCTGCGTTGAAAGATCGTCTCAGCCCCGGAACAGTCGCTGAGACCGGAAGTTCTAGCAGATGCGGCAGGGACATGGTACGCGAGATCCCCAACCGTCCGTTTTGCGGAAACCTGCTGTCCGACATGGAGAGAACTGCACTTCGGCCGAGCTTTGAATGGAAATCCGTTAAACGTCACCTTAAAACTTGCGGAAGCGAGCCCAACGGCTCCGAAGTCTGGCCCATGGAGTGTCACATGCCGGCAGATTAACCGTCGTGGCCACTTCAAAATGACCAGACCTGCGTCTCCTGTGATTTACGACTCATCATTCCGGACGAAAGCGCCTGTTCATGTTGTCTCATATGGTTTACTTCACGCTGAAGGATTCTTCCGACGCTGCCTGCAGCAAACTGGTCGACGCCTGTCAGACCTATCTGAAGCCTCACGACGGAGTGAAGTTTTTTGCCGCCGGGCGACTGGCACCCGAATTTGATCGTCCGGTGAATGACCGCGAATTCCACGTGGCATTGCACGTTGTCTTCGACACGAAGGAATCTCACGACGTCTATCAAACGTCCGAAAATCACCTGAAGTTCATCGCGGAAGGCAAAGATAACTGGGAAAAAGTCCGCGTATTTGATGCCTACGTCGATTGACGGGCCGCGGTCGGACGTCAGGCCAAATCAACGAAAAACCGGTGGGCAGCAAACACCACCGGAGCGTCACATTCCAAATGAAACAGGGCTGAACACACTACAGAACAAAATCCGCATGCGTTCAGCCCTTCTTGTTTTTGATGTTGAAAAACGCGGGCAGCGTACAACACCTCGGTGGAGTTGAAGGCTACTTGTCTGTTCGCACGCGAACCTGCAAAGCACCCAGCATCCGGGTGATTTGTTCTTCCTTCTGATTGATGAAGAACACGTTCTCCAGCACAATCGCTCGACGTTCCTGACTGGGGTGCAGGATCAATCGTCCGGAACGCAGCAGCAGGTACTCGAAGACGTCATTGATTTCTTTGTCGATCCGCAGATTCGGTGCGGAAAATCGTTCAAGGTCGCTCAGAATGCCGTGATGGTGGAGCAATTCGTTGCCCCGCACTTCCCAGTAGTCAAAGCGTCGACTGACGATCACACAGACAAACAGGAACATCATCAGCAGTACGTACAGAACGTAGAACGACGTGTTCATCGCAGGCGTGATCTTCATCATCTGGCGGGTTACCCACGGAGCAAAATCCGGATTCAACCGGAAGAGTGTCCAGAGACCAATCGCGATGGCAATGGCCGCAAAGAACCACGTCAGCGAAGTCGTACGCGGAAAATCGAACGAAATCACCACCAGATTCACCAGGAAGACTAACAGAAACAGCCGTCCGGGAAACGAAGCGTATTCCGCTGATGGATCACCGCCTTTGGCCATCATGTAAATCGCGCCAAATAATGCAGCCAGCACGGTGGGGTAAAGGAAAACGATTTTGGGATACGAAACCAAAAAAACCGAGCCCGGGCCATCGTCATCGGAATCATTTTGACTGCTCAGAAGGTCCGGTTTTTCTGAAATTTTGTCGTCGCTCATTTTCTGAAAGGTCCTGTTGGGTTCAGGATGAATTCCCTCGGTAACAGTTATCTCCGTGTCGGCACTGTATCGACCTGCCTCACGAACATCCAGGCAATCGCGCTGTCGATTTAGAGTGGTCAGACCCCTTCGTGACGCAGCACGAAGACAATTTGGTCGGAGGAATGGTCGCCCGAAACGTCGGTAAAGGAATCCGGCGAGATCTCTCGCTGATGGCTCGATTTATCAATTCACGCTCAGTTTCTCGCCGTCAATGTGACTGCCGATTGCTGAAGCAGTGTCTTTCCTGGTCATCGTTCAGTCCGAGGCTCATCCGGGGTCGTGGACAGAAAACGTAAAACCGGCCGCGTCGGATGAAAAAATCTGCCCAAACATTTCGAAACACTCGCCGTTCAACGGGACTTTCGGTTGAATGGTGTCAGTCGAACGCCGTGATGAGATTCACATCGTTCGATCCGCCGCCTCAGGCGAGGTGAATCGTGGGCAAAATGGGCCTCGCCTGCCGCATCGGGTCAGGCAGTCATTTTCCTTGCCTGAAACAACAGCAAGTTCCGTTTCGGGTGTCCGTGTTTTTCCAGCTTAAAACCTTTCACGCCGTTGTGTCAGCCCCTATCAGCCTGTTGAAAAACGGGACTGGCTCGCGGAAAGAGTCTGAAAACACGGCTCTTTGCA
>JAGQPY010000148.1 GCA_020426485.1 Planctomycetaceae bacterium | reverse complement strand
CGCGCGACGGGAGCCCTGCGAGCGACGGAGCGTACTCACACCGCGATTTGTACCGGACGCCCGCTGGATGTCATGTTTCGACTGGCCATTCGAGTCGTCAGGTCCGTTGGGGCGATGCGAACTCCGGATTGCTGAAGGCTCTCCGACGAAAAGGGGCACTCCCCAGCGCCATGAAGAGATTCCCACCGTTTAACGCGATGCCGTTCAATGAGTGACATATCCTTATCAGCCGCAGAGGGTTGGCCACGGTTCATGAGAATCATTCGATACGGTCTCTGAGTGAAGTGAGCCGTCTTCGCGCCGCTTTTGGGGCCAGTTTCTGCAGCGCGGGAGTTTGTCTGCCAGACGTTCCCATGGACCAGAGGCGACCATGAGAACGTGGTCCTCCGTTCATCTGACGCGATTCACCGACCCGGCTCCACGATTTCTGTCCTTCGATTTCGTGGGGCGTCCGGAACACGTCGGTTGTCCATGCCGTGCGAATTCAAGCCGTGGAACGTGGACTGCCTGGCATGAAGTTGCAGTCCCGCATAAAACACAGCAACTCCCGACGGAGAAATGGACTGTCAAAAACCTTCACGCCACCACCGATGCCGTGATTCATTGTCATTCGGCCGACGGTTCGGTGCGGACCGCTTTCCAGCGACCGCTGACGCACCGACCTCAGTGGTTCCCCGTGAAGACCTCGATATGGAGATTCACAATGTCAATGTCTTCGCTGGTTGACTTTCTGGAACAGCGGTTCGTTCGCGAAATCGCCTCCCACACCGTGATCCCGCCGACGTCTGGCGAATTCGAAACGTTCCCGGAAGCCCTGAACCCTGCGCTGAAAGATGCTCTGCAGGCCACCGGGCTGACTCAGTTGTACAGCCATCAAAGCGAAGCGTTTGAATCGATCCGCCGGGGGCAGGACACGGTTCTGGTCTCACGAACGGCCAGCGGCAAGACTCTGTCATTCTTACTGCCGATTCTTCACGAATACATGAACGCTGCTGCTCCGTTCAGCGTCGCGCTGCTGTATCCGACCAAGGCTTTGTCACGCGATCAGGAAGGCACGCTGGGGCGTCTTTTGCAGGCGGCCGGTGCCGAAATGCGATTAGGAACCTTCGACGGCGACACTCCGCGCGAAGAACGCAATCGCATTCAGTCTCAGGCGGACTTCATGATCACAAATCCCGACATGCTGCATTCCGGGATCTTGCCCAATCACAATCGTCGCTGGCGAACATTTCTGTCTCGCCTGAAATACATCGTCGTGGATGAAGTGCACACGTATCGTGGAGCGTTTGGGTCTCATGTGGCCAACGTCATGCGTCGACTGGTGCGAGTCTGCGAAATGCATGGCAGCCGCCCAACGTTCATTTGTTCCTCGGCCACGATCGGCAATCCGGCAGAACACGTCGAAGCGCTGTTTCAGCGACCGTTTCATGTGATCAGCCGCGATGGTGCTCCGCGACCACAGCGGGATTTGTATCTGCTGAATCCTCCGGTGGTGCAGAGTCACGGACACGCGATGTATCGCAAGGGGCCGAATTCCATCAGCATTCCGCTGATTCGGGAAGCCACCAAACGAGGCGTGCGAACCATCTGTTTCTGTCGTGCTCGTCAGCAGGTCGAACGACTCTGCCGAGCCGTCACAGATGGTCATCCCGCATTGAAATCCAAAGTGAAACCCTATCGAGGCGGTTTGCTGCCCAACGAACGTCGACAGTTGGAACGCGATCTGGCGGAAGGTCGCGTGACAACCATCATCAGCACCAACGCGCTGGAACTGGGCATTGATATCGGCGATCTGGACCTGTGTATTCTGAGCGGTCATCCCGGTTCGATGGCCAGCTTCTGGCAACAGGCCGGGCGAGTTGGTCGGCGAGGTTCACGGGCCGTCATCGTCTACGCCGCGCGGGACACGCCGATTGATCAATACTTCGTCAATCATCCGGAGTTCCTGCAGAGTGCTCCCATCGAACGTGCCTGGCTGAACGCCGACAATCCTTACATTCTGCTGCAGCATCTTCCTTGCGCCGCTCACGAACATCCTCTGCGAGATGCCGAACCAGCCTTTCCCGAACCTGCATACTCCGCCGCCCTTGAAGTGCTGAAACAGGATCAGACACTGAAGGAATACCACGGCAACTATCGTTATGCCCTGCGAGACTATCCGGCTCGCGGCGTCAATCTGCGCGGCATGACGGATTACAACATCGAAATCTTCTGCGGAACAGAAGTCATTGGAGAACTCGACCCCATCGGCGCGCGGGGAACGCTGTACAAGGACGCCATCTACCAGCATCTGGGACGTCGTTACATGTCGATGGATCTGGATCTGGAAAAGAAGCTGTGTCGTGTGGAACCAGTCGAAGTCGACTATTACACCGAATGTGTCTGGGAAAGCCGCGTCGAGATCACGGCGTCTCTGGACGAATATCGACTGACGCCCGATAACGCCGCGGGGCTTTCACCGCATGCCGCGGAGTCCGATTCCTCAAATGACTACGCTCGGCTGGAGTTCGGCTACGTCAATGTGAATCGTCAGCCCAAGCTGTACAAAAAGATTCGCGAGCGAACTCTGGAGAACATCGGCTACGGCCCCATCACTCTGGAACCGTTCATCTACGACACCGCCGGCTTTGCTCTGTATCCGCCGACCGACTGGCGCGAGACGATGGAGCAATCGGACAAACGACACGTCGGCGCTGCGTTGTATGGACTGGCATATGTGTTGAAGCGGACCGCTCCCAGTCTGTGTCTGTGCGACGAACAGAACATCGAAACCGACGTTTCACTGACCGAGATTGCCGAACAGGACTGGAAAAGCGCGCTGTTTGTCTTCGACACAATCGAAGGTGGCGTGGGGTATTCCGAAAAGATCTTCGAAGTCTTTCGAGAAGCCCTGCAGCTGGCCTTCACGATTGTTTCCGAATGTCCGTGCCAGGCGGGCTGCCCGTCATGCGTGACGGCTCTGCCGCCGGGCGTGGAAGATGAAGAACTGGAACAGCTGCTGGTCGAATCCAATGCGGCCGTGGAATGCACCAAAAGTCTGATTACCGCCATGCTGACCGGCGAAATCATTCTGCCGGAAATCACGGAATTTGCCGTGGCCGATCGAGTGGGCGTGATTCCGCCCGATGTTGATGTTGAGTTCGAGAAACTCGTCGACCGTCTGGGAAAAGCCAGCGAAATCCTGCAGCGCAAACGTGCCAGAACCCATTGATTTGCACTACAGTCGACGCCGTTCCGTTCATGATGCAGCTCGACCATGATGCAGATCCACAGTGACTCGGCCTTCGGCTGCTTCGATTGGTTCGTACGCACCGTTTCGCACACTCCTGTCAGTGAAGAAATCGTCACGATGAAAGATCCCCGTATTGCTCGACTTTCAGAAACGCTTGTCAATCACAGCTGCCGCATTCAAAGCGGTGAGAAGGTGATTATCGAAGCCTTCGATCTGCCGGAACCGAATCTGGTGTGCGAGCTGGTGGAAGCTGTTTACGCTCGTGGTGCCACACCGCTGGTGTTCTGGAAAAACAATTCCGTTCTGCGAAGTCTGTATCTGGGAGCCACTCCCGAAAGCATGAGCTGGGCGGGCGATGTGGAAAAATCCGCGATGGAAAATGCGGATGCCTATATTGGCATTCGAGGCTCCGCGAACAGCGAAGAATTCTCTGATGTTCCTCCGGAACACATGGAACTGTACACCGAACACTGGTGGAGTCCCGTGCATATCGAACGCCGAGTCAAGAAGACTCGCTGGGTCGTCCTGCGATATCCCACGCCGTCGATGGCTCAGTCTGCTCGCAAGAGCACGGCGCAGTTTGAAGACTTTTACTTCGATGTCTGCACCGCTGATTACGCAAAGATGGCGGCCGATCTGAAACCGCTGGTCGCTCGCATGGAAGCCGCAGATCAGGTTCGCATTACGGCTCCGGGGACGGACCTTTCGTTTTCCATTCGCGACATCCCCGTGATTCCGTGTGCCGGAGAATGTAATATTCCCGATGGCGAATGCTTTACGGCTCCGGTCAAGGACAGCGTAAACGGCACGATTCGCTTCAATACTCAGTCTCGGTATCAGGGCGTCATCTTTGACGGCATTCAATTCGAACTGAAAGACGGCCGCATTGAGAAGGCCACCTGCGCGAATGCTCCTGAACGCCTGAACCGAATCCTGGATTCCGATCCGGGCGCGCGGTACATCGGGGAATGGTCATTCGGAACAAACAACCGTATTCTGCATCCGATGCTGGATACTCTGTTCGATGAAAAAATCGGCGGCTCGTTCCACTTCACTCCCGGCAATGCCTACGACGAAGCGGACAACGGCAATCGCAGCAAAGTTCACTGGGACTTGGTGCTGATTCAGCGAGCGGATTACGGTGGCGGCGAAATCTGGTTCGATGGAGAACTCATTCGCAAAGACGGCTTCTTCGTGCCCGACGATCTGAAGCCACTGAATGAAGGACTGCCGTCACCCAAGGCCGGCTGATCGCCAGCGCCGGAGATATCCGTACGCAGAAGAAGCAATGGACCAGCAGCAGTCGTCGGCGGCATTTGTACCACGACACTGACGTTGCTGACTCATCAGCCGCTCGCCCTGATTAGAAAGGAAACCGTTCGTGGAACTGCGAGCCTTCGCTGAAAAAGTCCTGCTGTCCGAATCGCTTGCGGAAAAGACAGAGCGTCCCTCCACACCTTTGACCGACGTCGCACCGGGCGAAGTTCTGCGAGTCGACATGCCGGGACGTCCCGCCAACCTGCAGTTCGCTCCGCCTCGAACAGCGCCTCAGATGCCGAAGCCGCAGGCCTTCATTGATCCGGCCAAGCGAGCCGTTGCGCATCACATCATGGCCAATCACGAACTGCAGGCTCTGGAAGTCATGGCCATGGTTCTGCTGGCTTTTCCGGAAGCTCCAGCGGACTTTCGGATGGGAATGGCCAACATCATGTTCGATGAGCAGCGGCACACAAAAATGCACGCTCATCGAGCTGCCGATCTGGGGCTGAATTTCGGCGACCTGCCGGTGAACTGCTACATCTGGAAGAAGGCACTGGAATACAGTTCCGTGCTGGAATACATCGCTGGTTTGCCGCTGGTCTTTGAGAACGCCAATCTGGATCATTCGCTGGAGTTTGAACAGTACTTTCTGGACTACGGCGACCAGCGCAGTGCCGCGATTATGCGAGCCATTCACAACGACGAAATCGAACACGTGGAATTCGGAATGAAGTGGCTGCAGCGCCTGAAACCTGCAGGCGTTTCGGACTTCGATGCGTGGCAGACGGCCCTGCGGTGGCCCATTCGGCCATCGACCGCCAAAGGAAATGTCTTCCAGAAAGAAGCTCGACTGGCCGCCGGCATGTCGGAAGACTTTGTCAGCCGCCTGTATCAGTGGCAGGAAGAAGGCGATTCACAGAAGTCGGTCAACTGAAAGCGTGCATGGAAACATTCCTGACTGGTCACGGATTGATCAGCAAAATCACCGACGGGACTGTTGGTCGGCGAAGAGTCGTCCTTGAAATCGTCCTGCATTCTGACGGCCATCTTCTGATCTGAAAAAGGTGTCTGACCCGTTGCAGGGCAGCGAAAATGGCTTCCCGGAGAGGGTCAGCCTGCCTTCTTCAGATCGCCTTTAACGCCGTTGAATCGATTTCGGCATAGTGATTGCATTCGTGACATGCACCCCGCGAAGTCTCCGTCTACGCCACAGACCGCGCGTGCGGTTTCCTTTGAGCTTCGCTGAACCTTTGTGCGAGAGAGGTGTCACATGCGTCGATTCATTCTCACAGCAGTTCTGCTGGCCAGTGCCGTTGTCGTCAGTGCATCCAGTGCCAGTGCCGGCATGCATTTCGGACGAATGGCCTTCGTTCATCATCAGTCGCCATCGACCTGGCATGCGGTCCATCACCGCCGCTGATCCGTTCGTGACGAACGCAGGCCAATGGACACAGATCGATCAAAGTCCCGGCAGTCAAAGCCCAGGCTTCGCGTAGAATTCTGAGGAACGTCGATGGCGTCACGACCTGATCATCGCCGCCGATGTCTGTCGGCGTTCCTCATCTCCGCCCGGCTCAGCGTGACCCGCATTCCGCATGGCAGATCGACAAGCCGACCCTTCGGAGGGCTGCGAAAAAACACAGCGAAAACGGCTGCCCGGAGAGGCAACGCTGTGAAGAGTCTTGAGGTGAGAAAACACAATTCGTTTAACCAAACCCGCAGAGGAAGCAATGCCTGTCTACGAAACACGTCGACCTCGGCAGCGGGTTTGACAATGTCGAATCCTTTCCAGCGCTGAGCAGGCGCCGGTTTCAGATCGCCTGTGGAGATGGAAGTTCTGCGCGATCAGGGCCTGGTCGTCCGACTTTCATCCCTCGACTCCTGAAGGTCCTCGATGTTCACACGATCGCCCCGGCAGAACATTTCGCGTACGCGGCTGTTTCTCGGCAATGTGCCAGGTACATCAAGACCTGCTGCGTCATCAAGCCACGGCAGCTTCTGGTCGCCGGAAAACGCTCCCCAGCTGAGGGCGTCGCTGTTTCTGAAACCAACACCGTGTGTCCGCGGTCGGGTTCAGTATGTCATGACCTCACATGGAATCCATCAGCCGGACGTTTCGTCGCGGCCCCAGAGAGCTTCGGCGATCCAGTCGAGGTCTTCCATTTCCTGTCGGCGGGATTTGGCGTCAACGGTGGCTCCCACGGCGTTCAGAGCACTGACCACCAACAGCCGCAGGACACTGGACAACGGTGTTCCGGTGCGCTGCGAGAGGGCTCGGCGGACAAGCGGGTGGCTGGTATTCAGGATGACTTCGTTGCGAGCCTCCTGTTCGTCGCTCTGCAGGTGTGAGTCAATCAGTCGCTGAAATCCCGCAGGGATCTGTCCCTGTTTTTTCAGATCCGCGAACGTTTGTGTGAGTTCATATCGTTCGTTCAGAAAGGCCATTACCGGCTGCGCGGCCGGATAGGACGCCGTCAGAACTCGCGCGCCGGTAGAATCCAGAAAGTTCTGCCATTCCGGTGGCGCGTCTTCCATATCGTGCATGCCGAGAATGCTTTCGGCAAAGTTGCGAGAACCCGCGCTGGCGGCTCGAAAGTCGGTAGCGATGCCGGACGCGTTGTCATCGGCAATCACCTGGGCCAGCAGGGATTCTTCGAAGCTGCGAAACGTGTGCACGCACGGAACATCGTGTGACGCAAACAGCTGATTGATCCACTGCTCCTGGCGTCGATCTGTGTTGTACCACACGACCCGATCAGCATCCGGTTCGTGCAGCGGATCCGCCGAACTGCGCTTCAGAATTTCATCGATCGTCAGCTGACCGGCGGTGGTCGGCAGTTGGTAGACCTTCCGCAACAGGGTTCGCAACCGGGCGTCTTCCAGAGATGCACCGGCAAAGGTGTAGCGATGCCACGCAATGATGCTCTGCAGGCGCGTCGGATCGCTGGTCGTCAGAGATTCCAGATGACCGTAGAGCCGATCCTTCAGAATCTGACTGACAGCCTCGAAGGCTTCATTGCGAACAAGATCTTCTCGACTGGCAGTGGGCGAACAGTCATGAAGTTCCAGAACGCCACGCAGGAACGAGGCCCATGGCGGCAACAGGTCCTGAACTCGTCGCGAAATCACCATTCGGCGAACGGTGACCATCACCGTGCCGGATTCGCTGAAGCCGGGAACTCGCTGCGGACTGATGCTCAGCACACCGGCCACCGAAACCGGACGCTCGACACGAATCGGAATGATGTCCAGCGGCGTTTCGCCGAAGCGACCTTCGAGTTCCAGCTCGACTGTTTCCAGATCCGGCGTCGCATCCAGCCACGCCGCGTTGATGACGTTGACTCGCCGTTCCGCGTCATTCAGGTGAATGGGAACTGAGAGGAAGTCCGCGTACTCATGAATGATATGTTCCAGCGTTTCGGCGTCTCGACTGAGCATCCGGAATTCCGGCTTCAGGTGCAGCGTGACACGAGTCCCCGCGTCCTGACGAGTCCCCTCACACAGCGTGATGTCGGTTCCCGCTCCCGCTTCCCAGCGCACGGGGGCGTCACCGTCAGCGCGAAGGCTGTCCACCGTAATTCGATCCGCCAGCATGAAGCCGCTGAACAATCCAATGCCGAACTGCCCAATCAGATCCGAAGCCGCGGCCATGGCATTGCCGGAAGTTTCCGGTGGCCGACCTCGCTTGATCATGCCGGTGATGCCGATGCCCAGAGTTCCCAGATAAGATTCCGCTTCGTCGGACGTCAGACCAATGCCGTTGTCTTCAACAGAAATCGTCCCTTCAGTCGCATCCTGCCGAACATCAATGCGACCGCGAAACGTCAGATCGCCTCGCCGTCGGCGCATGATGGCGTCATTGGCGTTCTGGATCAGCTCCCGCACGGGAGTATCCAGTCGGCTGTACAGCGACGTCCCCATGATTTCGATGATTCCGGCGATATCGACTTTGAACGGAATGCGACGATTCCATGATGTCATGAATGACCTTTGCTGCGGGACGAGCACGATGGAAGGCAGATTGGCCCAACAATTTCCGCGACGATAACGACGTGTGATACCCTTCAGCAACCTGGACACGGCAACTCGATGCTCAGTCACTCGATTTTTCGGGTGGAACGCCGTGAATTCCCCCGTCCGGAAAGCCTGGTCGTCTCAGGAACTGTCCCCCCGGCACGCTTTCAGGAAGTTTTTGAGGTTCTGCACGAAATGATGCAGCGCGACAGAGCGAACACTCAAATCCGTCTGCGTTACTTTGAAGGAAATCCGGACCGCAATTCACCGCAAAGCAGTTTCAGAAGTCAGTCGGTGGTCAGCGAAACGCCACCATCGGAACGTGCTCTAAGATTGAGAGACCACGAAAGACGGATGCCTTCATCGCTGGTTCGCGACTTTCTGCGGAAACAGTGCTGGACCGCCATCACGTTTTGTGGTCAACTGAGGCTCACCTTCCAATGACTGTCCCGCGTAGCGTCTTTCAGGTTTGTCTCATTTTGGCGGCGAGCACGAAGGCGTCTTCGGATTCGTAAGAATTCGGACGCTCAGGGGAATTCTGACGAATTCCGCTACGACTTAATTTGACGACTGCGTGAGTCACGACGCTTGATGCATGCAGCAATTCGATCATTGTCATTGACGGAAAATCGCAGTGCCATCGGCGCGGCGGGAACGTTTCGAAGACTTGTCGATGGCTGGCCTTTTGTGTGAGCAGCAATCGATTCCTCCAGGGACTTGTTTGATCGTTATGAAGATTCTGTTGCTGGCTGACATTCATTCCAACTGGCCGGCGCTGCAGGCGATCGACGAAGAATTTGACGTGTGTCTGTTTCTGGGTGATACTGTTGACTATGCCACGCGACCAGTCGAATGCATTTCCTGGCTGCAACGGCACGCGACGCACTGTATCCGAGGAAATCACGATCATTCGGTGGCTCAGCGAGTGACGGTCAGGCCCGGCGGAATGTTTCGCCGCATGTCCGCCGCCATGCGACCTCACCATTTCAACGTTCTCGGCCCGCAGCATCTGACGTGGCTGGCCGAACTCCCGGTGACTCGGCACCTGACAATCGACGGCAAGTCTTTCCTTCTGGTCCATGGAACTCCACGCGACCCCATGGACGAATATGTGACGGCCGATGCAGAGCAATGGGCGGCACGGCTTGAGCATGTGAATGTCGATTTCGTCTGCGTTGGACACACGCACGTCCCGATGGATCTGCAGCTGGAACGAACGCGGGTCATCAATCCCGGCAGCGTCGGACAGCCTCGCGATGGTGACCCACGAGCGTCCTATGCCGTGATCGAAGATGGCGATGTACGAATGTGTCGCGTCGAATACGATATCGATCGGACTCTGGATGACATGCGAGAAGACGGGATTGACGCAGACGTCGTTCGAAGTGCGGAAATCGTGTTGAAACACGGCGGAAATCCGAATGGCAGTCTTCCGGCAGACGTGTGAGCAACATTCAGAAGCTGCTTTGTTATCAATGGCAGTCAGTTCGATGGAACAGATGCAATGGTCACACCGTTCGACAGCGGACCGCCGCCCTGAGCGCAGTTTGATCAACCACGATCAACTGGTGTAAGCGGCGCGGATGACTTTTCCGTCGCAGACACGAAACGGGCGTTCAAGAGGATCCCTGTATTCCAGTTGGGGATCAATCCCCAGAGCGGAGAAGATTGTGGCGGTGACATCCCACGGCCCGTACGGTTCGGAAGTTGGAAAGGCACCGCGACTGTCGGACGCGCCGACGACGCTTCCCGGCACAATTCCCGCACCAGCCAGCGCGATGGAATAAACCCAGCTCCAGTGCTTTCGCCCGGGTGATGCACCGGCAAAGCGCTCTTCAAAGGCAACCAGTGGTGCTCGACCGAACTCACCCATGCACACCACCAGCGTTTCATCCAGCAAACCGCGCTGATCAAGATCCTCGATCAGAGCGGAGAATCCCTGATCAAATCTTGGCAGCAGGCGGTCCCGCAAACTGACAAAGATGTCATTGTGAGTATCCCAGCCGTAGAGATCGGTGTTGTCGGGTTCCCGATCCTGACCACGATTGTTGTGGCTCCAAATGACGTTCACGAAGGGCACACCGGCTTCCACCAGTCGTCGAGCCAGCAGGCACGCCTGCCCGCTGCGATTGCGACCATAGCGATCGCGCAGAGAATCGGGTTCCTGTGACAGATCAAAGGCCGTCAGCGTTTTCGGGTTCGCCAGCATGTCGAAAGCCTGCGAATACAGAGCAGCCTTGCCCTGAACCTGCGACCCTCTGGTGAGCGATTCCGTCGCCTGTTCGAGCGACTGCAGCAGCGATCGACGACGTTCACGCCGTGAAACTGAAACGTCAGGCTGAGGAACCAGTCCGGGCAGAGCGATCGGCCCGCTGCTGACATCACCCAGTGTCAGAGGGTCGTAGGCTTTTCCGAAAAAGCCACCGAACTGGCCGGGGCCGACGATGTTGGGAACTTCGGCCGGACCGTTCAGATGGACAGCCGTCTGCAGAGGCGACCGGTCCGGCGCGACTCGCTGCAGGACGGCTCCCATACACGGCAGGTCTTCGGGACTGGGCAATGGATTGGCCGATCGGCGCCGATGATACCGCCCGGTGTTCGCAAGGTAGAATGCCGATCCGTGATCCAGATCTTCATGCGACATGTTGCGAACGATGCACAACCGATCTGCCACCTGAGCAATCTTTGGCATGTGTTCACAGAGGTGAACGCCGGGGACGGAGGTGGCTATCGGCTGAAAGGCGCCCCGAACTTCAGACGGCGCATCGGGCTTTGGATCCCACGTGTCGATCTGACTTTGACCGCCGCTTGCAAAGACAATGATCACCGACTTCGCTCGACCAAATCCCGGTACAGTGGATGGCGACCCCGACGGCGTCGCCGCCTGAATATCACCGAGAATTGCAGGCAGGAATCCAATCGAAACGCCTGGCCAACTCCTCTGAAGCCAGTTGCGTCGAGTGAACCGGCGTTGTCGTTCTGGCATTCGATGGACATTCATGTCTGATGAGATGTCAATGGATCACAGCGAAACGGCTTCCAACGGCCGACCCTCATTGTGAGTCGACGGGCGCTCATCGTCAATCATCACTTCCGAAGATGCAGCTTCCAATGGATTCCGCCCCCTCATACCCGCAACCACAAGCG
>JAGQPY010000147.1 GCA_020426485.1 Planctomycetaceae bacterium | reverse complement strand
CTTCTCGAGTTGAAGCAGCGCTTCATCCGAAAGCGAAGTATCCTCCACGACCAGATGGTCCAGTCGAGGAAACCTTTCCAGTGCTCGGAGGTGACCGAGTTCGATATTGCTATTGCTCAGATTCAACTGGTTCAGATTCCGGAAGTTCAGAAGAGCCAAACCCTTGGGTGAATAGCGACCGCCGTACAAACACAGGCTTTCAAGGTTGTTCAGGGAAGCAATCTGTTGAAAAACAGGATCCGAAATCTCGTGCTGGGGAACGTCCAGGTACCTGAGATCCGGAAAAAGCTGCCGCATGATTTCCGCGCCATCTGCTGTCAGCGGAAAATCGCATTCCAGTATGGCAAGCGGGGAATGACGCAGATGGGCAAGGCCGACTCCGGTCAGAGTCGTCGCATGTCGAATGTAGAGAGTTCGTAGGCCCGGCAGGTCAGCCAGCTGCTGCAGGTCATCGTCGGTGGCCTGTTTGTTTGAACAATTCAGACGCACAATCTGCACTTCAAATGGTTCGTCCGGCAGACGTTCAGCATCAGTGACCGGAAAGAAGGGTTCCAGAAAAACTTCGCTGCCGGGGAAGGATAGAACCCACTCTGCCGCTCTGCGGCTGGATTCCGTCTTCCATGTTCGATCCTGCACAAACCGATCGCCATTCATTGATGGCAGTGTTGTCATTGCGAAGCCAAAGGGGACACGAAACTCACATCGCGGCAGCTGGCTTCGCAGCGAATCGCACAGCGTGCGACAATCTGAGGCGGACCGGGTTTGTGGGTGTCCGAATCCGATTTCCAGCAACCGGAGGTTCCTGAGCCGGGCCAGAGCATTGATACCCGCCTGAGATACATTGCCCCGTCGGATTCGCAGTACTTCAAGCTGGGTGAGTGATGAGACCTGCCTGAGATCCGTATCGCTGATAAAGTCATCCGGCAGCTCAAGTCTGGTCAGACCGGGCAGACGATGAATGTGTGGCAGAACTTCATGGACGGTTCCTGAAATGGTTCCTTCAAGGCTCAGTCGAGTGACCTGAGGAAGTGTGGTGTCTGCCGAACCGACGATATAGTCGTGCAGAGATCTGACTGCGCCGGTACCGCTGAGTGAAAGGGACCGCAGTGATGAAAGTCGAGCCAGTTCAGGAAACCATGCTCCCGGCAGTGGCCGACCTGCCGTCACTACTACCGACTCCAGATTCGGAGCGGCGGAAAACACGGCCTGCCACCCGGCGACAGTGATTCCCGCCTGCCAGTCAACCGTCAGTGACCTGAGTTCAGGAAGACCAGCTTCGGCGATCTCCATCATCAGACTGTCATTGATGACCCTCACATTCTGGTCATCACTGGACGGGTCTCCCAGAATAAGTCCGACCATTCGAACGGGAACGTTCGGGAGCGAATCCGGAGTCTGGCAACGAAAAATGGAAGACTCTGTTTCCACAATCACTGTGCAACCGCTCGCCAGAAGTCGGTTGGCTAAGAATCGGTCGGAGGGCGAGCCTTCGAGCTGCAGTCCGTTCGGGGAATGTGTCTGATTGTCAGTCTCAACATCGACCGTCAAAGCAGAACGTGCTGTGACTGTACCGGGCGTCGTTCGAAATATCCCAAACAGTCCGTCGACGGATGCAGCGATGGCAGCCGCTGCTAAAACCAGCAAGACGCCGAGAATTCTGAGAGTTCGGGTCGCCGTGCCCGCCGTTTGATGTGAGGCGATCGGAAAAGACCGTTTGTATTCCGCAGAGGTGTCAACGCCTTCTGCACGCGCGAAAGCCAGGGTGTCCGACCGGGGCTCGTCTTCTTTGCGATCAGCCGTGTCGATCAGGCGACCCAGGCAGGAACCGGTTGCGAACGGCGCGAGTCGATGTGCAATCTCGGAGGCCGTCGCAGGTCGTCTGTCCGGATCACGAGCCACCATCGAATCAACCAGGTCGACGAGTTTCTGAGGCAGCAGTCGCAAAGTTCCGGCCGAAGGCGGGTCCGCGTTGGCGACGGCCATCAGAAGTTTGATGGGTGTGTTGTATTTCTCCTGAGGGAATGGTGGTGTTCCTGTGAGCAGCCTGAAAAGCGTTGCTCCCAGAGAGTAGATGTCCGCTCGAACATCGACATTGTGGCTGTCAACTCCCTGCTCCGGTGCCATGTAATGCAGGGTTCCCAGAATCTGACCGCTTCCGGAAAGATTCGCATCGAACTCTCCATGCGATTCGCTCAGCAGAGCCAGTCCCAGGTCCAGGATCTTCACCACGCACTGCGATGACTCGGACACCTCAGTTGTGCGGGTCAACATCAGATTGGACGGCTTGATGTCGCGATGCACGATGCCGAGCCGATGTGCCGCATGCAGACCCTCTGCCGCCTGCCGGATGATTTCACACGCATCCGCAATCGCCAACTGCCGTTGTGACCTTGACAACTGAGACAGATCGACGCCGTTAACATACTCCATCACCAGAAAATGCAGGCCGTCAGACTCACCGGCATCCAGAGCGCGGACGATGTTCGGGTGATCGAGTTTCCCGACCGCCCGAACTTCGCGTTCAAAGCGAGCCACCGCTGCCGGATCTTCTGTACGTTCGCGCGGCAGAAGCTTGATGGCCGCGAGGCGATCCATTTTGACATGTCGGGCCAGATATACGGAGCCCATTCCGCCGGTGCCAATTACTGTCAGCAGGTCGTAATCGCGCAGCCGAGGAACTGGCGGGAGTAACGACGGCGATGGCTTTGTGACTGGTTTTAACAGCGATTTCAGTCGTGTGATGTCTCGGATCTCTGCCAGAACCGCCTGCAGTGCCGGCTCATCTTCAAATTCGAAGGTCGACAGTACGGGATTGGGGCGATGGCGAGAGAACCGCGAGGTTTCCACGTTGGTGATCGTACTGCGACAGAACTCACACGTATCCAGATGCAGCGCCACAACTTCCGCCCGCGATGGTGGCAGCGAGCCGGACATCAGGTCAAGAAAGTCGTTGCGTGATGGACAATGTTCTGTATTCATGGCCCTCAAACAATGGTTTTTACATTTGCTCGCGACCAATTCGGGCGTCACACCACACCCGCTCAATTAATCATCGTTTGAATCTCACACGATTTTCAGCTGTGTGGCAGAGCTGTCTGGGATTTCTCCGAAATTCGCACGTGTGCAATCCAGTACGGCCCGGCCTGCTGGCCACGGATTAAACGAAGCAAAACTCTCTCAGCGTTGAGCGAGGCTCCCGGATCACCATCGGTCACGACACACTTTTTGAGAAGATGCCCGAGTCTCGTCTTCGGAAGTATCAGCATGGGGCGTTGTTGAAGGAAGTTTTCCGAGAGCCGTACCGGGGTGACTCACCTATTCTCGGATTCATCCAGAATCCCCGCGAATTCGGACTTCAGACGATGCAGAACTTTGTAACGGGCATTGTACACAGCGCCCACGGTCATCCCCAGTTCCTGCGCAGCCTGAGCGGCGGTGGCCTCTTCGATCGTTGTTCGCCAGAAAGCCTGCCACGTGTGTGTTTCAAATTCGATCTGCAGCAACTCCAGAGCACGCAGGTAGATCAGACGGGCGTCCGCACAGAAGGTTTCGGCATCCGGTTGTTCCGGAAACGGCTGCGGTAACTGCTGCACCTGCACGTTCGCAGAGTATCCGCCCAGCGCATGGGGCTGCCTGGCTTTGGATCGAAAATGATCCATGGATTTGTGGCGAGTGATGCCCCAGAGCCAGCCGTGGAACGAGCCGTGATTCTGATCGCGGTGAAACTCAGAAATGCTGCTCGCGACGGCCCAGAAAACTTCCTGCACGACATCTGCGGCATCGTGCGACGAGATACCGCTGCGACGGCACCATTCGTAGACCAGCCCGGAATACAAATCGACAAACCGAGTCCATTGTGCGGGATCGTTGTCCCGCATGCCCTGCAGCATCGTCAGCGATGTGATTGACTGTTGGCCCATACATTTATGGTAGCGACAAAACTTTGCTGTTTCCGCCAACGAATTCTCGGCGAAGTGCCCATTACCAAAAAATGATGTGAGATCCCTGCGATAGTTGAATGAAGCAGGGTTTTCTGTGCCTTCCTTCTTAACCAATTTGAGCTGATTGCGGGATTCTTAACACATGCTCAGGCTGAAAAACTGGTTTCGAAACGCATCTGAAACGCACCACAGGCGGTCACGTCGGCGCCCTCAGGCACGTACGGCCATTCCGATAATGGAGGTTCTGGAATCCCGACTGCTGCTGACTCTGAATTTCACGTTCGACTACGAGGACATCAATCAGGGCACTGATCGCGGCTTTGATGATCCAAATCTGGGGTCTGTCCGAGTCGCAGCGGTCGAAGACGCAGCGGCAACGGTGGGAAGCTGGTTTGCCGACACCGCCACCATTGATGTGACGATGGGGCTGTCGGAATTCTCGGGCACGTTTCTGGCCGAAGGCGGCGGAGATATCGCCAATTCGTTTTCAGCGGGCTTCGGCAACCGCAACATTGCAGAACGCAAGATTACCGGCGGCAGTGATCTGAACGGCAGTCGCACGGACGGGGAAATCATCGTCAACTTTTCGCCCAACTATTCGTACACCGACACGGTGACGTTCGGACAGGATGACTTCAAAGCGGCCATCATGCACGAACTGGTGCATATTGTGGGATTTGTTTCCAACATCAGGGTGGGCGGAGATTCAGAAATCATCGACGACTCCTCCGTGCCGCAGACCGCGTGGGGGCCGTTCGATCAGTTCATCGGCAATGCCGCCGGACAGCCGATCATCGATTCGACAACGTTTCAATTGAATCAGACGCGGTGGGACGCGGCAAAGACGTCCGGGCTGACGTTTATCGGACCGCGTGCGATGGCGGCCAATGGTGGTCAGCCGGTGCCTCTGTTTGCGCCGACGACATTTCAGATCGGCAGCAGTGCCAGTCACATCAATGACAACGCTGCCGGTGTTGATGCCACGACACACCTGATGATCTCCGGCAGTGCGAAAGGTGTGGTGAATGCTCGAGCGCTGCATCCGGTCGAGCGAGCCATGCTGCAGGACATCGGACTGACTCTGACGGCCGGACTGATCGTGGAACAGTCCGACGGGAACACCAATGTCTTTGAACAGGGCAGCACCGGCGACACACTGACTGTGACTCTGGATGCTCAGCCTACCTCCAACGTTGTCGTGAATCTGACCAACGTTAATGACGCCGGCAGCGAGGAAAATCCGGCTCAGGTTACGATTTCGCCGAACACACTGACATTCACTCCAAGCAACTGGGACACACCACAGGAAGTCACTGTGTCTGCGGTGGACGACGGACTTGTTGAAGACGGCTTCTTTCATTTCAGCAACGTGAAGATTGCTGTCGATGCCGCTCAATCGGATGATCAGTTCGACGCGGCTCCTTCCCAGTCGGTCTCCGTCGAGATCGTGGACAACGATGAAGCCGGAGTCACGCTGGCACATACCGGCGCTGACACGGCGGTCAGTGAAAACGGTTCGACCGATACGGTGACTGTGGTCCTGAATGCTCAGCCGACATCGAATGTGGTGATTGATGTCACGTCGTCGGACTCATCCGAAGCAACGGTCTCTCCGGCTTCGCTGACATTCACGCCGCAGAACTGGAATGTTGCTCAATCCGTCACGGTGACAGGAATTGATGATACGGTCGTTGACCTGCTGCAAAGTGTCACGCTGACAGCGACCGTCAACGCTGCGGCCAGCGACGACGCCTTTGACGCAATCCCGCCACAGACACTGACCGCAACGGTGGCGGATGACGAGATCCTTCCGACGATCCTGATCGTTGATTCCCGGGAAGACGTCGTGGACGGACTGATTGGTCCGGGCCAGATGAGTCTCCGCGAAGCGATCGGGTTCGCCAACGCCCGAGCCGGAAAGGACACGATTTCCTTCGCCGGAGGCAGTCTGGATCTGAATCCCGATTTGGGGCCGCTGGTGGTGACGGACGATGTCGAAATCATCGGGAACGGCCGGCAGTCGACGGTGATTCGCGGCCGATTGTTCGGCAGTGCATCCGACGAAAAAACGCGTATCTTTGAAATCGGCACTCAGGAATTACTCAGCAGAAATGAACGGCCAAAGGTGCTGATCAAAGACCTGTCAATCGTGGAAGGTCGAGCTGCAGATCGAGCCGGCGGACTGCTGAACTACGGAGAAACAACGATTGAAAACGTGTACTTCGCTCTCAACCTGGCCACTGGAGATGACCCTCGCGGCGGTGCGATCTACAACGCCCGCGTTGCTGCCGTGGAGGGAGTGGGAACCCGGGCTGCGGAACTGACGTTGACCAACGCGGAATTCTTCAGCAACCTGACTCGCGGCGGCTTCCTGAACCAGTTCAGCATGGGCAAAGGCGGAGCCGTCTACAGTGACGCTCCGCTGGTGATCGGTGGCGATTCCATCTTCGAAGGAAACGAATCACTCGATGGCGGTGCCATCTACACGGAAGACGAACTGACGATCGAAAACGCCTATTTTGAAGACAATACGGCGCACGGAAACGGCGGAGCCATCAATGCTCACCAGTCCCGGGCGGCAACATCGATTGCTGCCTCTCAATTCATCAGGAACAGGGCTGCTCCACAGTTTGAGGACGAAAACGCCGTGGACATCAATTACGGCGGAGCCATCTATGCAGACAATTTTGTAACGGTACGAATTGATGAGTCGTATTTTGAGGAGAACGTTGCCGGTGTGGCGATCGGCAGTTCGACGGATACGGGCAGCGGCGGCGCGATTGCCGGGTTCGGTGCGAACTTCAACATTAACCGGAGCACGCTGCACGGCAACTGGTCGCAGACGAGCGGCGGAGCGATTTACAGCACTCCTGACGGACTGACGTTTTCGACTCGCGTAACAATCCGCAATTCCACACTGTCTTCCAACGGTGTCCGCGACACCGGCAGTCCGCAATTGCAGGTTGAGACCCAATTCGGCGGAGCGATCTTCAATGACGCGGATTCCGTGCTGGCCATCGCGGACAGCACGATCTACCTGAACTTCGCCGACAGTACTCCGGGGATTCACAATGCCGGTGTTCTGGAGTCCCTGACCAATTCCATTGTGGCAGGGAATGCGGGGCCTTCCGTCAGCAACAATATCGTCAATACCGGCAGCGGAACACTGGGCACGGACATTCATCATGTGCTGGTTGGTCCGGGGCCGACTCGTGACGAGCGACAGGATCCGGCCGTGCCGATCATCAATCACGGTCAGAACGGCAACATTGTATTCACCGGTGCGTTCTTTTCGATGAGTGAGCTGGCTGACAACGGCGGTCCTGTGCCGACGCATATGCCGGACGGCGTCAGCAGTCCTCTGGTGATTGATGCCGGGCAGAGTTCACGTTTCACCGACCAGCGAGGTCTGCCTGTTCAGGCTCTGGACGGATTCGGCAGCGGCATTCACGATATCGGTGCGGTGGAAGTGCAGGAGATTGTGAACCATTCCTGGCAGGAAAACATTGCCGGAGCCAGTCAGTTCGGCCCCGGTAGCGCTTTAGTATATGGGTTCGGTTTCGATGACGGCCAGCCGGATGCCGATGGCGACGGCAAGAGTGACATCAGCGGCATCCAGAAGGACCCTGAGTTTCTGGGCTTTGAATTCAACCCGGATCGCTTTACCGTCGGCGGCATTTCTGAAGGGCTGTTTGGCGATGAATACGGAGCCCGTCTGAGCGCCGATGTGGACGGCAAATTCGGATTCGAATACGGGTTCTATGCCAATTCCGGTTCGGTGGATGTCAGTCACGGCGGAGATATCGGGTTTGCCGTTTCCGAACCTTCCGACAACACGTTTTCGCTGACGCCTTCAGTATCAATTGATGAAGGCAGCCTGTTCGCTCTGTCACCGCGGTTCGGAGCCTACGTTGATCTGATCACCCGACTGAATGCCGACATCACGGTGGAAGCCGCATTTATCGGCAAAGCCAGCGGCACTCACCAACTCGGCTTCGACAAGAAAATACCGTTGGTGTCGATCAACCGACAAAAGGTCAATGAAGACGGCACGCCGATGCTGGTGGACGACGGGAACGGCAACATGGTGCCCGTGATGTCCGGCGAGATCAAGTTTGCGGATACCGGCGTCGTCGGTGAATTGTTTGATGCGCTCAAGAGTGCGAAGGACGACGAAAACAAAGCCGAAGAAGATCGACGGAACGCGCAGAAAGAACTGGCGAATGCCAAAAACGAAGAACAACGGCAGGCAGCCCGCAACAAAATCGCCGATGCAGACAAACGCGCTGCGGCAGCCCGCACGAAGCAAGAGAGCGAACGCAACAAGCAAAAAGACAAAGGCACCAGTTTCGGCAGTGTGAAGTCACTGATTGGTTTTGAACTGGGTGAAGCAGAAGGCAGCCTGCTGGGACTTGAAGGAACGCTGTCGGTGGGGCTTGGCGGTGATTCCAACGATGTCGGGCTGTCGGTCAGCAAAGATCTGGGTTCGCTGGCCATTACCATTCCGGATGTGCAGTTGACGGACCGCAGCATCGATGACTTCGGCGGATTGTCCGCCACCACCGCCGACTTCATTCCCGGTTCGGAACTGGATACGAAACGGCAGGTCGCCCAACTCAGCGTCGATCTGGGTGCTCTCACCGGTTTCGGCGGAACGACTGACGTGACGCTGGGGCCGATCGCACTGGAATTCACGACGGTGTCGTATGTGATTTCGCCGACGCTCAGTATCACTCAGAGCCTTGAAGTCGTTCCGTTCATTAAATCCATGTCTGCCGAGTTCTCGGCCGGCACAACAGTGATCGTCAACGGCGTACAGCAGACAACAAACGGCGGAGTTGTTACGTACCGCCAGGGCGACACGCTGGCCGTCAGCGCGGCGACGGGGACCGAAATTACCGTGGCAGCGTCGGCGGTTCTCGGAGCCACCCTGCGAAATAAAATCGGTCTGCAGATTCAGATTGGCGGGAAGCTGGAGGCCCTGAAATTCGGCGTGGATGCGTTCGGCGAAGATGTGCTGGATGTCGGTCCGCTGTTTGAACACACTCACGATCTTGGTTCCTTTGATCTGGGTTCGATCTTCGACCGCACGTTCGCACTGCCGGATCGGACGATCAGCCTGGGGCAACCGGTGAAACTCGGCGGTGCACAGAACCTGCCGGGAATGACGCCCGCAAGTCCGCTGATAATCGACGGCAGCAGTACATTCACACCCGCGGCCAACAGTTCAGCCGACGACACGGTGTTCACCGCCGTGGCCGTGTTAGACAACAGCGGCGATCTGCATCAGGCGGTGGAACTGACCACACAGGGACAGTCGATCACGGGGATCGGTGTTGTTGAACGCGGGATTACTCTGGAGGTGCTGGACAGTTCCGGTGCCGTGACGGAAACCCGATCGCTGACTCCCGGCGTGATCAGTCCGCTAACCGGCAACAACCGAGTTCGATTGCGGGGATATTCCGCGAAACAACTGGTGGATGCATCCGAAGCCCTGATCGCACTGCAGTTTGCTGATCCCGGAACCACGGTTACGGTGTCGGCCGCGCTGCAGGAACCGGTGAACATTCGCGTTGATGCTCCCGTCGAATCGAATGTCAGTCCGTTCATCAACGAGACACTTGTCGAACAGAACGTTGCCACCTTTGAACAGAACACCGGCTTCGATGTGGACGACAACGGACAGGTGGACGCCGCAACAGACGGTCTGCTGTTGGTGCGGCACATGGCAGGACAAAGCGATACTGCTCTCATCACCGGGGCTCTCGGCCGCGGTACGCGACGCAATACGGCCGAACGGATCAGCAGCTACATCACCACCAACCTTGCGGGCCGCACGGATGTCGACGGCAACGGCAGTGTCGATGCCGCGACGGATGGTCTGCTGCTGATGCGATATCTGGCTGGGTTCCGCGGAACTGACCTGACCAGCGGCGCCGTTGGTTCCGGAGCAACCCGGACCACCGCCGCACAGATCATCAGCTTCCTGCAGGAGACCGAAAACGATGTCGACAATACAACCGCGTTCAATGACGCTGATCAGACGCTGAACTTCCGTGACGCTGTGGAGTCCGTGAAGTATGATCCGCACACCGCGCCGGGTTCGACTCCATGGGTACCGCTGACGGCAGCGTCGACAGGCAGCACCGGCCCCGGTTCCGTCAATCAGATCCCGCTGACAACGGCGGGCCGCACCGTGGCGGCCACAAGTTGGTTTCTGAAAGACACCGCTGATTCGACCGACCGAACGCAGTGGCAGAATCTGGGCACGGTCATCGACGGCGACTCCAACCGCATCGAACTGCAGAACGTCGACAATCCTTCAAACCAAGCCGTTCGAAATCAGTTTCAGGCCCGTCTGCTGACAGAACCAACGACCCGTGTTCTCGGTTCCACCACTCCGATCTTTGTCCAGCTTGGCACCGCCGCCGGATACACCGTCAGTGCTCCGGGGGATGTGCGCATTGCGGGCATCACAATTCCGCACGACGTTCGAGGCAACGCGGGCCTTGCCTCGTTCGTTGATGTGTTTGTGCCGGCCACTTCCACGTGGCACGAAGTTCCGCTTGACCAGCCGTTCAGCTTTTCGACTCCGGTCAGCGAATTCGAAATCTACAACCGCGCTCTTTCGGACCGGTCATACGGCAGTGACGGGACTGTTAACAGCAATGACCTGAATCTTCGCGTTGGGCTGACTCTGGTGAATGCCGGTTCTTCGACCGCATTGCAGTTGACGCAGATCGGTGACACCCGCCCCCGACAGCTCGCCGCGCCGTTGGTACCGCTGTCCGGCGACGTGAACATCACGCTGGATCGCAACCGACAGAACTTGACGGTCAAACGAGACGGCACGACTGTGCTGTCGGATGTTGGGATCTCTTCAATGTCGGTGATCACACTGGAAGGTACCGACACCACGGCCGACACCATCAGCCTGACGAGAAACGATGCCGGCGGCCCGGTGAAAATTCCACTGCGAATCATTGGCGGCGGCGACAACACAACGCCGGAAACCGATACATTCAAACCATCCGGCGCTGCTCAGGTCTGGGATCTGACGGGCGATGTTTCCATCAGCGGCATTGAAGTGATTGACCTGCGAGGTGCCGCTCATACTGTGCGGCTCGATTTGGCGGCCGTTCGTACCAACTCCGGCACCAACCAGACGCTGCGAGTTCGAGCCAACAGCAACAACCGCGTTGAGTTCAGCGACAGCGACGTGAATTCAGCCACCGACGGCTGGCGATCTACCGGAACGGCAACGGTGGACGGCGTGATCTATAACGTCTATCAATTGCACCGCCGCATCAACGGCAGTGACGCGATCGATTCCGCAAAGGTGCTGGTCGAATCGGCGGCGACCGCATCCGTGGTGGGCACGTTCGTCCATCGGCCGTTTGCACCTTCACCGGCAGCAATCTTTGATGTACCGGGAGTCAATCCGAAACCCGGCTCACTGCAGATTGTCACACCGGCATCGGATTCCGTGACAGCCGCCAGCGGGAATTCGTTCTCGATTGATCTGACCTACCAGCAGCAGTCAAATTCGAACCCGGATCCATCATTCTTTGTGACTCGTATTCATTACGATTCCCGTCAGGTCAGTTTCGATTCGTTGTCTTCCACGCTGCCGAAGAATCTTGCCGGCGTTCATGACAGTGAAGAACGCGTGTCGGACGGTGATCCAACCACAGATCGCACTGTGGAAGTTCTCTGGTACAGTGATTCCGGTGTCTGGCAGACAGGTTCGGATACGGCAGCTCTGACCACTGCGCATTTCACAGCCAGGCCAGCGTTTCAGGCGTCGTCGCTGAGACTGACTGCGGAC
>JAGQPY010000146.1 GCA_020426485.1 Planctomycetaceae bacterium | reverse complement strand
GGTGTGGACGCCGTCCACGATGGAATGCAGACCTCTTCATTCTGATCACCACCGTAACAAGGTCGGTGGTGTCTGTCGGCAATCAGCCTTGACTGCGGCATCGGGTGAAACGATCGGGCGGGACAAAGCCGGGACAGACCCCCTTCCCGATCGTTATTTCAGCCGGTTTTACCGCGTTGCAGGAGTGAGCCTGCCGGTTTGTTCTACGATGGCTGAGTGATGCCGTCTCGTGCGGACCAGATCCGTTCGATCACGCTCAGAACCTCCCGTGCATTTTCCAGTCCACCTGCTGCTTCGACGAACTGAATGCCCGATTCCATCATCTGGACATCCACGGAACCGGCCGCGGTCACGCTGGTCGCCCTTGGTTTTCGGCGCGTGACTGTTCGCGATTGCCTTTCTGCCTGACAGAGTTTTGCGATCAACGGATAGGAAATCTCGTACGATTCCAGTGCTTCCGCGATTTCTTTCGGTTTCGCATTCGGATGTGTTTTCAGGTAGTTTCGAATTCGGTCCGATTTGCTGATGTCGTTTTTCAAGAGAAACCTCAGTATCAATAATCAATCAGTTCACGTTGCCAGAGCGGCAGACAGCCCCTGCTGAGGAATCATGACGGATGCCCCGGGACTTTGCGAACGGAATTTTGAATTCTCCGACATGGTGACCATCCGGGGCAGGCGAACGTCTCAGCCGGGAGACGGGGCACCGCGAAGAACGAAGGCGTTGGCGACTTTTTTACTGATGGACTTGAGCTTCATGGCGGTTCGTTCCAAACTGTTCTGCTGAAGTTAACTGTCGCCTCATTGTGCCGGTGAGCTGAATTCTGTACGAACGGCAGCCATTCCTGAATTCTCCGGAACGGGATTGGTTTCGTCAGCAGAAGCGATGGGCGTGGGTCGCAGCATCGACAGTCCGAAGTCGGATGCTCCTGATCCCGGCATCAGGCATCACCGCGTGCTCAGGCCAACGCTGAAAGGATTCCATTCGGTGCCCGACCGTGCGCTCAAACGACCGCCTTCTGTTTTGGTTGTGGATGATTCCATCACCGATCGAGTGCGCAGTGTGGGGCTGATTCAGGGGCGTTATCCGTCGTGGCGGGTTTTGCAGGCGGCGGATGGACCTCAGGGGATCGAGATCCTGTCGCGCGAACCGGTCAATGTCGTGGTGTGCGATCTGGTGATGCCGGGGATGGATGGGCGTCAGTTTCTGCAGACAGTGCTGCAGGAACATGCTGACGTCCCGGTTGTTCTGGTGACGTCTCAGGGCGACGATCAGATTGCTGCCGAATGTGTTTCGACCGGTGCGGTCAACTACGTTCCCAAGCGACTGCTTTCGGATCGCCTGGTGAAGGTGCTGGAAGAAATCCTGGCAGGTCAGCGGGAAACTCTGCTGATGGAACAGGTGTTGCGCAATGTGGTTCGCAATCGTTGCGAGTTCCGGATTGAAAGCGACCTGAATCAGGTGCGATCGCTGGTCAATTTTATTGCCCGCCGCCTGCGAGGCTTCCGGCGACTGACGTCGGAGAAGATGCTGGCCGTCACGGGAGCCGTTCGGGAAGCTCTGTTGAACGCCTATTTTCATGGAAACATGGAAGTTCGCAGCCATCGCGAAACTGTTGCTCGCGAAGATTACGTTTCGATCGCAAAGGAACGGAAAACCGACCCGAAATTCGCCGGGCGAAAGATTCGCCTGCGGATGGAACTGGAAGCCGATCATCTGACGTTTCGGATTGCCGACGACGGGCCGGGTTTTGACGCGTGTTCACTGCTGGGGAATCTCACGAGCGATGAAGACTGGACCACAATGGCTCCCGGTTTTCGTCGGATGCGTGAGGCGGTGGACGAAGTTCGGTACAATGAACGCGGCAATGAGTTGACTCTGATCGTGCGTCAGGGCCTCTGACAAAGCGGCGCGTAAAGCGAGGACCAACGTGGTTTCCATTCTGCTGGTTGACGATTCGGCCACCGACCGTGCAAGACTGGCGGGGCTGTTATCGCAGGCGACTCAACATCAGGTTTCCACCGCTGCCAACGGTGCCGAAGCGCTGCGTCGGATTTCGGAACAGAACGTCGATCTGGTGCTGACGGATCTGCTGATGCCGGAACTGGACGGACTGCAGCTGGTCAAAACTCTGCGGACCAGTCGTCCGGATCTGCCGGTGATTCTGATGACAGGAGCGGGCAGCGAAGAGATTGCCGTGCAGGCCATGCGAGCCGGTGCGGCCAGCTATGTCAACAAAGGTACGGCCGTTCAATGGCTGACGGAGAACATCAATCGAGTTCTTTCGGCGTGGGAAGAATCCGTTTCGCAGGCGGAAGTTCTGACCAGTCTGACTCAGGATGACTATGAGTTCTCGCTGTCAAACGATCGATCACTGATGAGTTCCACGGCTCGCTTTCTGCGCTACACGGTTCAGCGAATCGGACTGTGTTCCGAAAACACTCTGCCGCGAATTGGTGTGGCTCTGGAAGAAGCGCTGCTGAATGCGTGCCTTCACGGCAATCTGGAACTGGATTCCAAACTGCGCGAAGGAGACGGATTGGAATTTGAGCGTCTGGTTCAGGAACGATCGTCGCTGGAACCGTGGATGGGGCGGCGAGTGTTTGTGCGAGCGACCATTGATGAGACTCAGATGAAGGTGCAGATTACGGATGAAGGTCCGGGGTTTGATCCGTCGACGCTGCCGGACCCGACCGATCCGGAGAATCTGCTGAAGCCTCACGGCCGAGGCATCGTGATGATGCGACTGTTTCTGGACGATGTGCACTGGAACGACAGCGGGAATCAGGTCACGCTGGTGAAATTCGCGGAGCGACCATGAATTCATTCCCTTCGGACACGCCGGAAGAAGCGCTGCGGCAGACTCAGGCGGATTACCAGGCGCTGGTCGACAGTCTGCCGATCTGTCTGCTTCGCAAGGATCTGAGCGGACGACCGGTGTTCGCCAATCGCCAGTATCTGCTGTTTCACAATATTACGCTGGCGGAACTTCAAAACGATCAGGTTCCGCAGAGCCTGAAAGATCGCCGAGAATCGCAGTTTCAGGCCGAAGACCAGCAGGTACTGACCACCGGTCGTGTGATGCGCGGGACGCTGAAGCACGTTCGCAAGGACGGAACCGCGGTCTGGATTGATCGCATCAAGGGGCCACATCGGGATGCCGACGGTCGAGTGGTTGGCATTCAGGTCCTGTTCTGGGAAGTGACGGACCGGATTGTGGCCGAAGAAGCTCGCAATCACGAAAGCGCGCTGTTGCAGACATTGCTGCATGGGACGCCTGACGCCATCTACTTCAAAGACAGCGAAAGCCGCTTCATCCGCATCAGCGAAAGTATGGCTCGCGCGTTTGGACTGAAGTCGGCAGTGGAAGCGATTGGTCGGCCGGAATCTGATTTTTCGTCGCATGAACACGCTCAGCAGGCTCGCGAAGATGAACTTCGCATCATGCGCACGGGCGAAGGCATCGTTGGCCGCATCGAGAGGGAAGCCGGTTCGGACGGAACAGACAAGTGGTATTCGATGTCCAAGCTGCCCTTTCGGGATGCTCAGGGAAAAGTCGTCGGTACGTTCGGGCTTTCTCGCGACATCACAACTCTGATTGAAGCCGAAGAAGCTTTGTCGCGCGAACGCGACCGATTGACCACGCTGATGGACAATCTGCCGGACGTGATCTTCATCAAGGACACTGATGGACGTTTTCTGCTGGCCAATCCGGCATTGGTTCGACTGTATGGCTGCCAGACGGCTTCGCAGCTGATCGGAAAAACGGACATTGATTTTGTGCCCGCCGATGTGGCTCGTCATTTTGCGGAAGACGACCGACGTGTGATGGAATCCGGGCGTCCGCTGGTCAACCGCGAAGAATGCAATGTCGATCCGCAGGGGCACGTGTTGTGGATGCTGACCAGTAAAATTCCGCTGCGAAGTCCCGACGGAAGTGTGATCGGACTTGTCGGTATCGGGCGAGACATTACTGAACAGAAGACGGCTCAACAGGCGGCTTCCCGCAAGGCTTTGGAAGCCGAACTGCTGTATCAGGCCACGACGCTGGCTCGCGAAACGGAGTCTCTGGAAGAAGCTCTCAGCGGATGCCTGCGGATCGTCTGCGAATTAACGGGCTGGGCAGCCGGGCACGTTTATCTGCCGACGGAAACCAGCGACGGTCCGATGCTGAGTCCGACGTCGATCTGGTATCCCGAGACTGACGGCGTGGATGCTGATTTTCGGCGGTTAACGGAATCGAATCGACTGCGGAAGAACGAAGGGTTGCCGGGGCGCATCTGGGCCAGTGGTCTTCCGGAATGGCTGGAGACTCTGGAAGACGACATGATGCACCAGCGCAGCGCGGCGGCGGTGGATGTCGGCATTCGCAGCGCGATGGGCTTTCCGATTTTCATCGCATCATCACCCGACAGCGATGATCACGGTCCTCCGCCATCGTCGGACTCGGCGCAGAGCACCGACGGAAACGGACTGGAACTGGTGGCTGTGCTGGAGTTTTTTGCCTTCCGCAAGCAGACATCCGATGAACCGCTGCTGCATGTGTTCCAGACCATGGGGGAACAGATTGGTCGCGTGATCGAACGCAAACGCAATGAAGAATCTCTGCGGCGAGCCCGCGACGACGCCAACAAAGCGAATCAGGCGAAGAGCGATTTTCTGGCCAATGTCAGCCACGAAATTCGGACGCCCATGAACGGCGTCATCGGCATGACCGAACTTCTGCTGGAAACAACGCTCACAGAAACTCAGCGTGAATACCTGGAGATGGTTCAGACATCCGGCGAAGCGCTGCTGGAACTGATTAACGACATTCTGGATTTTTCGCGGATCGAATCCGGCAGGATTGAACTGGAATCCACGACGTTTGATCTGCGTGACGAAGTCGGCAGCACCATGAAGCTGCTGGGCACGCGTGCTCACCGCCAGGGGCTGGAACTGGTCAGCGATGTTTCGCCGGAAGTGCCGCGCTATCTGATTGGTGATTCTTCGCGGCTGCGTCAGGTCATCGTCAATGTGGTGGGCAACGCCATTAAGTTTACCGAAGCCGGCGAAGTGGAACTTCGAGTTTCGGCAGAGTGCGACGGTGACACGGCAAAAGTGATATTTGCTGTTCGTGATACCGGCATCGGCATTCCGGCTCACAAGATCAGTTCGATCTTTTCCGCCTTCGAACAGGCGGACTCGTCAACCACGCGCCGCTTTGGCGGCTCCGGACTTGGGCTGGCCATCTGTCGGCGGCTGGTACATCTGATGGACGGTGAGATTTCGTGCGAAAGCCAGTTGGGAAAAGGCAGCACGTTTACCTTTCACGTCACAATGAAGATGGCGGGCGAACTGAGACGCCAGACACCGTTTGCGGAACAACTGCGTGACATTCGCATTCTGGTAGTCGATGACAATGCCACCAATCGACGGCACCTGTTTGAAATGTGTCAAAGCTGGGGCATGGATACCATTGCCGTGGACAGTTCGGCGGCGGCGAAAGCGGAACTGGAATCTGCCGGTCGTTCATTTGCGGTGCTGCTGACCGACGTCAACATGCCTCGGGAAGACGGATTCGATCTGTGCGAATGGATTCGCGAAGACGAACAGCTTGATCCACTGCAGATCATCATGCTGACGTCCGGTGGACGTCCCGGAGACGCTCAGCACCGAGACCGGCTGAATATTGCTCGCCATCTTCTGAAACCCGTCAAACAATCAGAACTGTACAACGCTATCGCCGGTGTGCTGATGGGGGAAACGGTTCAGGCGTCGATCGCTCCCGCAACGTCGATCGAACCGCTCCCGTCCGTCGGCGGACTGCGAATTCTGCTGGCCGAAGACAACGTTGTGAATCAAACGCTGGCGATGGGCGTTCTTCGACAACTGGGACACGGTGTCAAACTGGTCAGTAACGGACACGAAGCCGTCAACGAATTTCAGACGGGCAACTTCGATCTGATTCTGATGGACGTGCAGATGCCGGAAATGGACGGTCTGGAAGCAACCGCCGTGATTCGAGCGTACGAACCGACTTCCGGACCACATATCCCAATCATCGCCATGACGGCTCATGCGATGAAAGGCGACCGGGAACGTTGCCTGGCAGCGGGAATGACCGACTATATTTCCAAGCCCATTCGCATTCGGCAACTTGCCACGCTTCTCAGCCAGTACGAGGTACAGGTCGCGCAAACAGACAACGCCGACGATTCGCCGGACAAGAATTCTGCCCGATCGGCCGATGAGACATCCGATCCGGCAAAGGACGTGGATGCATCGGCACAGCATTCGTCGCTGGTGAACTGGGAAGACGCGTTGGCGGGTGTCGGCGGTCATCGTCCACTGCTGAAAGCCGTGATTGACGCATTTCTGGTGGAGTCATTGGAACTGATCGCCCGCGTTCAGGAGTCTGTTGAGTCCGGCAACGCCGCGGAACTGCATCGAGCGGGACATACACTGAAAAGTACGCTGCTGGCCTTCGGAGCCGAACAGCCGGCCGCGATGGCTCGGCAACTGGAAGCCATTGGTCGAGGTGGTTCGTGCGACGGAGCTGACGAAATCACTTCGCCGCTGATGGACGCCGTTCATCAGGTACGTCGAGAACTGGAAGCCTTCGATGCGGATGCGGCCACATGACATCAGAACGCGATTTCCTGCGCAAGCTGCAGGCGACGTTTCCGATTCGACCACCGGTGGTGACCGGAATTGGCGACGACGGTGCCGTCCTGCGACCTGATGAAAACAGCGATCAGGTGATCGTGACGGACATGCTCCTGGACGGCGTGCACTTTGACCTGAAGACAACGTCGCCGTCACTGGCCGGCCGAAAAGCGGTCGCGGTTAATCTCAGCGATCTGGCGGCGATGGGCTGCACTCCCGAATCTGCCTTCGTGTCGATCGCCGTTCCTCGGTCCGTACCCGATTATGAGCAGTTTCTGAAGTCGCTGTACCAGGGCATTCAGGAGATCGCTTCCCAATGGAATTTCACGATTGCCGGCGGAGACACCAATTCGTGGGATGGGCCGTTTGCAATCAATGTGTGTCTGACGGGGCGACCGTATGCGGAATCGCCAGTGCTGCGATCGACCGCTCAGGTGGGTGATGTACTGGCGGTTTCCGGGCCACTGGGAGGAAGTCTTTGCCGCGATCGACACCTGACGTTCGAACCACGGTTGCGACTTTCGGAATGGTTGTGCCGTCACTGGCGTCCTTCGGCCATGATGGACATCAGCGATGGACTGGCGATTGATCTGAGTCGAATGATGGAAGCCAGCGGTACGGGAGCCGTTCTGTGGCAGGACTCGATCCCGATCCACGCTGACGTCGCCGCGTCCGAATCCCACGCCGATCGTCTGCAGCATGCTCTGTCAGACGGCGAAGATTTTGAGCTGCTGGTCGCGCTGCCTGCGGATGTTCGTGACTGCGCGGACTTTCGAAATTATTGGCAGGCCGCAGGTGGACAACTGATCGGAGAAGTCACGGCCGATTCCGGCAAATGTATTCTGCGCAGTTCCGACGGGATGTCGTCCCGGGAATTGGAAAGCACCGGCTGGCAGCACTTTTGATCAATTCGGAAACTGGTCAGGCACGGTCGGAAAAGAGTGAACGAAACCGTCTGGCCGATGGTCTGTTGCAGAGACCATTGCGAGCCCCTGCACGAATCGTACCTGGTCCGTTGTTGCCGACGGGCATCGCCGTTGAGTGAACTTCCCAGGTGAGCGTGTGGTTGTTAAAGTCCGCGCGAGGCGTTTTCTGCCCATTTTGACGATTCCGTCCGTGACATCCGAACGAGGGCAGAAACGGGGAATGCAGTTCTTTCGACCGTTTTTTGTCGAATCCGCTGATTGGCTCAGAAGGCGGTCGATTGCGGCCCGGGTTCGCTACGCATATTGCAGAAAACTTGTTTCAGTTGGGTCAGGTTTTTGAAAGCGACCATCGGGAGCGTTTCCGAGCGGTAGCTCGAATGGGGTGTGGGCAGTGCCCACGTCTGAGTCTTACAAAGTAAGATGCGCGCACGGTGCACGCATCTTTGTTTAAGCGACCAACGGGAGCGTCTCGGCGCCTGGAACTTTCCACGTCAATCGACTTTCCACGCCATTGGGTCAAGGGCTCAGCCCTTGTTGGTTTTTCTGAAGACAAAGTACATCACATGGTTCGTTTTCTCACATTGGCATTTCTGATTGGTCTTTCGTCTGAATCCGTTTGGGCTCATCCCGGCCACGGAAACCCTCAAACGCAGGACGGACTGCTGCACTATGTTCTCAGCCCGGTGCATTCATGGCCCACATTGCTGCTGATCGTTTCCATTGGGTTGCTGATCGCAGGTGCCGGCAGGATCTTTCGCAACCGATCAGACCGGTAATTCTTTGGCCTGGCGTGGTCCAATTGAGTTCCTTTCGTATCAAGCGAACTGACGGAAGCCGCACCGTGCGCGGAAACAGTGACATCGCGCCGACAGTGACAACCATGGGTCTTCCGGCCGCGCCCTCGACAGAAAAGAACAACGATGACCATGCGTGCAGGCATTCTGGTTCTGGTGGGACTGCTGTCGTGGCAGAACGTGTTCGCTCAGGACGCCGGCAAGCCTCCAAACGTTCTGTTCATTGCCGTTGACGATCTGCGGACAGAACTGGGCTGTTATGGTCGTCCGTACGTTGACTCTCCTCATCTTGATCGACTGGCGTCGCAGTCCACTCTGTTTACCCGACACTATGTTCAGGTCGCCACCTGCGGTGCTTCTCGTTACGCACTGCTGACCGGTCGCAGTCCATTGCGATCGGGAGCCCTGGGGAATGATGCCGCGTATCGCGGATCAACGGCCTTCGTGCCAAACGAACTTCCGGCGGCTCAGACGATGCCGGAACTGTTTCGACGAAACGGCTATCAGACAATTCTGATCGGAAAAATATCACACACTCCGGACGGGCGAGTCTTCGCTTACAACGGTTCCGGCGATGGTCGAGATGAACTGCCCGGCGCGTGGTCCGAAAAGCTGACTCCGTTTGGGCCCTGGAAGCGGGGCTGGGGAACATTCTTTGCCTACAGCGGCGGACGGTCCCGCGAAGACGGGGGCGGCCACAAGGACCTGATGGAATTCGCCGTGGAAGACGACAACGATCTGCCGGATGGACTGATGGCGGAAGCGGCGATTCGTCGGCTTCGAGCGCTGTCGACCGAGGGCCAGCCGTTTTTCATGGGTCTGGGCTTTTTCAAGCCGCATCTGCCGTTTGTTGCTCCAAGGCAGGACTGGGAGGCCATTCAGGCACGAGAGATCCCGGGGCCGGAGCATCCCGAGAAAACAGATTCGCCGCACTGGCACAAAAGCGGTGAGTTCTACAAGTATGCTTCGGCCATGAAAAAGACGTGGCCGCTGAGTCCCGCGGATACTCGGACGGCTCGGCAGGCGTACCTGGCCTGTGTTCGCTACGTCGATCGTCAGATCGGACGAGTCCTGTCCGCGCTGGACGAAGCGGGGCTTTCCCAAAACACGATTGTCGTCGTCTGGGGAGATCACGGGTGGCATCTGGGTGATACGGCGATCTGGGGCAAGCACACTCCCTTTGAACGAGCCAACCACAGCACGCTGATGATTTCAGCTCCGGGTGTTTCTCGTGCCGGGCAGAAGTGTTCGGCAGTGGTGGAGACGCTGGATCTGTATCCGACGCTGGTTGACCTGTGCCGGTTGTCGTTTCGTGAAACGGTTCATCCGCTGGATGGCGTCAGTCTTCGCCCGCTGCTGGATGGTTCGGCAGAATCCGTGAAGCCGGTGGCCATCAGCTACTGGGGAAAGAACATCAGTGTGCGAGATGCGACGCACCGACTTGTCGTGCCCCGAGGTTCTCGTGCGAAAGACGCCGGCCTGGAGCTGTACGACCACAGCGTCTCACCGGATCCGGTGACGAACATCGCTGCGGAGCATCCTGAAATTGTCGCCCGATTGATGAGGCACATTCCGTCAGTTGACGAGAAATGATTCCGCGGCTGGACAAAATCGGGACAGGCACCAATGCCGTGAAGAGTCTTACTTCGTTTAACCCGCTGCCGAAGGCGAGGTGTTCCACAGACAGGTAACGCCTTCCCTGTGATTCGGGTTAAACGAACTGTGTGGTCCCACCTGCGGAGTCTTCACGGCGTTGATGCACAGCGTCGGACAGGCAGCCTTCCCGACAGGTCGTTCATTACTGCTCCGCTGTGGGAACCGGTTCCGATTTGGTCAGCCGGCCTCGGCGTTTTGGAACGATCATCACGGGGACTTCCGGATCAGAACAAAGCCGTTCCAGCGCGCAAAAAATGGTGTTGAAGTGGATGATCTTCAACACCATCGGGAAGCTTCAATTCGTGCGACGCGAAACCATTGTTGGTGATCGCGTGGCGGCGAAAATCATTCGCCTGATTGTTAGTTGCTTTCCGCAGCAACAGGAACAATGTTGACTCGACGACCGTTCTGATCGAAGGCAACGTGTCCGTCGCACAGAGCGAACAGAGTGTAGTCCCGGCCCTGTCCCACATTGCGACCGGCTCGCCACTTTGTGCCGCACTGTCGGATCAGAATGTTGCCCGCCAGCACGCTTTCACCACCGAACTTCTTCACGCCACGGCGTTGAGCCAATGAATCGCGGCCGTTGCGGCTGGAACCCTGTCCCTTCTTATGAGCCATCCCGTCGACTCCCTCTGTGCAAAATCAACCCACGGACAACCAACCCAGAGCTGTTCAGCAGTTTGCTGTGACTCTGGCCGCCGGCGTCCGGGGACACCTGGTGAAACCTGACTCTGCAGTGCAGAGAGCGTAGGCCCCCTGGACGCAGTTTCCTCGACCGAGTCCCGTAATTTAGCGGTATACCCAGAGGGAATCAACCCGGTCTTTCAACCCATAGATCTTCAGCACGTCATCGGCTGTCCTGCTGGCCGGCACCTGGTTTTTGTTGGGGACGCCGTAACGGATTTCGTCCTCCCGCACGGCCACCGCGTCGCCAGGCCGCCAGAAGTTCAACTGCAGTGTCTTCTGCTGAAAACGGCGACCCGTCAACGGCGGGTCTTCCGGTGACAACGCCTCTGGCGGATCCTGCCAGCGGTAAGCATTCGTTAGCCCTTGGACGAAGACGGAGAAGAAGTCACTGCGTGGATCCACGCCAGTCCAGGTCGCGATGCCCCACACGCTATTGTCCTCGTATTCATTGCTGACCGGCAACGCTACGGTGCTGATACTGACCGAGTTGTAAAACGTGCGATTGGGGTCCTCCCGGCGGCGAATCGCAGTCATCGCCTCAGGGATGATCTCGTCCAGGTATGCTCGGTCCAGGTCGTGCGACATCAGCACAAAGCTGGGGAAGAAGCGCACCGTGTGGTCCACGGGTTGAGGCGTGTAGGTTTCATTTCCCTGTTCGTCGGCTTCTGGAGCGGGGTTAAGATGGCGACCGTTGTTCTTGACGTAGTAGACCAGGTAGTAAACCCTTTCGTTCCGGGTCGTGCCATCCGGCAAACGCCGATCAACGTCAATGATCCGCATCGGCTTGAAGCCAAACTCCAGCCCCCACACCGCATGGCGGAATACTACGCTGCTGGCCATCGCTTGCAGTGTTTCGGATTCGGCCAACAACTTGGGATCCCAGCCGAGGTTGGGGGCACGCTTCAACAGTCCCACCATCTCGCGCGGTCCGGAGAAGGTCTCTTCCTCTTCCAGCTTGGGGGGGATTTCCGTCACCACACCCGGCGCGAGCTTGCGAAAGCCATCGTCGTTGGCGGGGGCGTCTGCGGCACGTCGCTGCTGCGCACTGGCGGGTTCCCCCACAAGAGCTG
>JAGQPY010000145.1 GCA_020426485.1 Planctomycetaceae bacterium | reverse complement strand
CACGCTCGACAGCCACTCCACACCCCTTCATTGCAGAACACTCAGCCAACCCGACACGCATTCTTCCAATTTCTTCCGGGAACTCGAAATTCTGAAATCTCCCCGGAATCCCTGACAATCCACTCACCAATTTTCCGCTGCTTTTCAGCCAAATCGCCGCCCCCGACAGACCACCCCACCAACCAGCGCAATCAGCGCACAGATGTTCAGTGCCCGCATGGCAGCCACCCGGACCAGATTCATCGAACGGGGCGGCTCTGTTCTTTGACCGCACACGTTTCGGATTGAACCTCGGGCGAATCATCAGTTTCGTCGGGGTGGATTTCCTCACTGACGTCGACGAGCAACCAGCAAATTGCTCCGACACCATAGATTCCGGCAAAGACAAGCAGAACCAGTCCCCAGTTCGTCGTCATTCTGAAGAGGTAGCCAATGAAGACGGGACAGGCGGCGGCGGCAAGGTTGCCGGTCATATTCATGAGACCAAAAACCTGCGGCACATAGTCACCACCAATATCCATGGATGCCGAGAAGGCGCACGGTCCTGCAAGGGCGGCGAAGAATGCACCGATCGTTAGTAGTCCCACCGCGATGGGCGTACTCTCGACAAACCAGGCTGCAAGAATCAACGTGGAACAGGCCATCAGAAAAGTCGTGCCCACGAGACTGCGGCTGAGTCGCAGACTTCCGGTTCGATTCAACAGCCAGTCCGTGAGCCAGCCGCCACATAAGCATCCAACCAAAGTCCCTGAGAAAACGAGAGCCTGGAGATACCCGGATTCCGTCACAGAAACGTTTCGAGTCTTCTGGAGAAATGTTGGAAACCAGCTGGCGAAGAACATGTAACCAGCCGCTCGACACACCTGTTGACCACATAGAAACCAGATTCCTCTGTGCTGCAGAATTTTGATCCAGGGAACCGACTTCTTCTGCGTTCGAGATTCTTCGGCATTCTCGATCGGCTGAATCAACCTTCGCTCGGCTGCATTGACGTTGGGATCATCCAGAGGGGAGTCGTGAAACGAGTTCCAGAACGCAACCACCCAAATGAATCCCGGAATGGAGTAAATGACAAACACCAGTCGCCAGTCGATTTGCTCAATGAGTTCCGCCGTCAGAATGCTGGCGGCCACCGCACCAACCTGCATTCCCATTGTGAACACACCACATGCGAACGCGCGACGTGATATCGGCACCCAGTGAGAAATCGAGTAGCAGGCCGCCGGAAACATCCCCGCCTGCGCGGCGCCCATCACCAACTGCGCTAATAACAGGAGCCATAAGCCGGGGGCGATGCCGACGCAGAATGTGGCGACGGCCCCACAAGCCATAAACAGGATGAGTGCGTATTTCGCGCCCTTTTCGTACGCCAGCCAGCCACCAGGGATTTGCAGCAGCGCATAGCTCCAGAAGAACATTCCCATAAACGTTCCGGACTGCACAAGACTCAGCCCCAGATCATCGCGAATGGTGCTTTCTGAAACACTGACCGCGCTTCGTGTCAGATAGGCAATTGCCGAAGACAGCGTCAGCAGAGCCAGAACTCCGTAGCGAACATTGGTGGGCTGTGACTCCTGAGACTGCGTCATCGTCTACGCGCCCATGGTTGATGCATCGGATGCAAGTTTGTCCAGCAGCATGTCCAGCAGGCGATCAACTTCCTCTTGCGTCTCTCGGTCCAGCGACCACGAGTAGGGCATTCGTCGACTGGCTGAACTGAAAATGCCGCGTCGAACCAGAATGTGCTTTTCGATTGCCAGAAAGCCATCCAAACCCGCCTGCAACTGCAGGGCGACAATTCCGCAGATCGGAAAATAGATTTCGTAGGCGCGTTGCTCATGACCAAGTTTGAGTGATCGCCACATTTCAACAATGCCGTCCAGCAGGTCAACCCCCGGCATGGTACCGGCGATGCCTCGTCTGAATGCGTCGATTAACAGGACTCCTCCGGAGCCGTCAAATATTCTGGCCCGCCCGTGACTGGCATCGCGCAGGTCCGAAATATTGGGGCCGATGGGGGCTCCCTCTGGTTTGAAGAGAATATTCTCCGGGCCAAACTCATTCAGTAACCTGACATAGAATTGCGTCGAGATAGCGGCGCCCACGTAGGAAGAAGCGTCCTGCACAATCAGTGGAATGGCTACGGAATTCGCCAGGGAGCTGAAATAATCCCACAACGCAGCGTCAGGCAGCGCCGTCGAGATAGGCGGAATGGCCATAATTGCATCACAGCCTGCCTGCTCGGCGGCATGAGCATACTCGATCGCCTGCTTTGTACTTTCTGCCCCGACACTTGCCACGACGACACCACGCCCTTTGACCATTTGGACGAGGGAACGATTCAAAGCGTTTCGTTCCTGTGTGGTAAGTCGCAGCAACTCCGAAACCATGGCCGAGCAAATTCCGTCAGCACCGACTTCGAAAACCCAGTCGACTTCGCGCTGCAGGCTGTCGATGTCGATTTCACCCCGGCTGTCGAACGGCGTGTGCACAACAGGGAGCACGCCTTCAATTCTGTTGGTCATTTGTCTGCTTCCTGGAGGGAGTAAACGGCGAGTTCAGGGGAATGGTCAATTCGACGGACATGGACATCCATCGGCACGAAGTGATTATTCTGGCCGCGGCGAAGACCGATGGTTTCCGCACTTCTCTCTTCCGCGAGCCAGAACGCCTCATTCCAACCCGTGACCGGTATAACGCGTGATCATCTCCCTGATACGCTCTTCCATGGCATCAATGAGTTGCTCAAGGCCTCCCTTTGCAAATGGTGTCTGCCATACCTGATAGATGTCGAATTCGTACTTGTTTTCGGGAGGAAGGTATCCGATGGTTCCGTTGATGAGGTTCATGCAAATCACCGTGCGATCCCTGAACCGGGCTCGCAATTCCGTCTGGAGTTTCGAATAAGCTTCACAGCTGGAACCAACCAAGATGGCATCACCGAGCTTCCAGACCGAGAATTGAACAACATGTGTCGTTCCGTCACCGAGAACACGCCGAATGTCCCGCTTCCGCCGCAGACGTTCCTGAAGTGCACGATCTTCACATGCTGCGCGTTGCTGTTCCAGAACATCTGCGGTCGGCCAATCTTTGAGCGGCAGATCGACAGAACTTTGAATCCCCAATACCTCCCTGGACGGTAAATACTTACGATGCTGCCAGACCGCCAGCGGTGCTCCGGATTCCATCACTCCGCTATAGGCCAACTCCTGACACGCAGGATTCATGTCGTATATCGTCGCCAACGCCGCGTAGCCCAATTGTCGGCCGTGGCGGTCAGCGACTTCGACATCACCCACATACTGATGCTTCGGCGACAATTCTCCGGACGCCCCGTGCAGATAAAACGCCCTGGCGCCGGTCGCCTGTTCGATGGTTTCACGCATCGCGCCAATGTAGTCGGGAGAAATGGATTCGTTCTCCCACGCGAGCGTCGTGGGATGGCAGGCGTAGTTCACCAGAACGACACGCATCGAACCGGATGAATCAGTCAGTCGCCCGACGACCAGCGTTGAGTCGGCGCTGTTCTCCGGGTTGTATCCGCACAGGAAGCGGTCTCCCCCCGGCTCAGGCAAGTCCCGGTTCGAAGCGAGATGACAGCTTCCCGAATGCCATTCCAGAGTGCCCGTAAACGAATTCGCGAGTGCTGACTGAATTGTAGCCACCGCCGATTGGTAGACCGCTTCCAGCCACTCCTCCTGTAACTCACTTCCCGGAAGTGCCGGGTCGGGATCCATGAGTGGTGCTGACGCATGCGTATGTGTGAGCGCGAAAATCAGTTGATGCGGTTCCAGAGCAAACTGATCCAGCAGACGGCTCTGGAACCGCTGAAACAGGCTCATCGGGCGCCACCATCCCAAATCGGCGTCAATGAGAATGAGCTGTGTTTCGCCGCTCTGAATGCTCAGGACATTGAGAGTGAGAGGGCGATGAATTGATGTCGCCGTGTCATGCCTGGCCGCCCCCCAGTTTCGCGAATAGATGCCAACGGGAGGCGTGATCTCCCTTCCGGAAACTCCGAAGGTGGCTGACAAGCCGGCATGTCGTCGTGGCTGAGGCTGCGCCATTGATGGACTCTCGTTAAGTTTGCTCACCAGTCGCCCACAGCGCCATCCGGGTAGAAGACTCGCTGCGGAATCTCCTGCTGGAATGGGTGAGCTTTGACTGCTTCTTCATTAATTTCAATTCCCAGTCCCGGCTTTGGATTGGGCCTGACGGTGCGCGTCGTGCGATCGACTTCAAATCCCTCAGAAACAATGTCACTTCGCCACGGCACGTCATCGTGCACGGATTCACAGATAATGTAACTCGGCTGTGAGAATCCAAACTCCAGCGAAGCCGCTGTGCTCACCGGCCCCTGGGGATTATGCGGTGCCAGTGCAATTCGATAGGCATCAGCCAGAGCCGCGACGCGTCGAGCTTCGGTGAATCCTCCGCAATGAGTCAGGTCGAGCTGACAGATATCGCATCCCTTTGCCGCAAACAGATCGCGAAACGCGGCGAGGTGAGTCATTCGCTCACCGGTCGCAATGGGTGTCGACACGGCAGCGTTGATAGTTGCGAGACCTTCAATCGACTCGGGCCAGCAGGGTTCCTCAAAGAAGTACAGGCCATACTGCTCCAAAGCGACGGCAAACCTTAACCCCATGGCCGGTGAGGGACGGGCATGGCAGTCGACCATGATGTCAACGCCATCACCGACAGCATCGCGCATGGCGGCAACACACGCTTCGGCGGCCTTGACCGGCTTCAGGCCTTCGATCGGCATGGTCGGCGGGACGGCCATCGACTTGAATGCCGAGAATCCATCCGCTGTCGCCTGATGCGCCAGGTCGGCAAACTGTTTGGCGTTGTCGACTGGAGTTTCGTAGAAGTGTTCGAGGTTTCCGCCACCAAGATGGCAATAGAGTCGAATGTAGTCGCGGACCGGGCCGCCCCAGAGTTGATGGCACGGCACGCCGTGAATTTTCCCGACGATGTCCCAGAGGGCGATGTCGATTCCGGCAATCGCCGTGGAACGCACAATTCCATTGCCATGCCAGAAATGCTGGCGCCACATCATTTGCCAAAGATGTTCGACTCTTCGCGGATCTTCGCCGACCACCAGTTCCGCCAAATCCTCGACAGCAGAAACGACGCTTCGTGTATGCCATTCGAGCGTCGCCTCACCCCACCCAAACAGGCCCGGCTGATCGGTAACGACCTTGACGAAAATCCAGTTCCGCATGCGGGCATGACAGACGAACGTCTCAATGGCAGTGATTTTCATTCAGCGAATCTCATCACAGAAGCTACTCTCCGGCTGACAATCTGCTCCGCAATTCTATCGGTCGACAGAAGAGTCCGCCAACCGACGAACCATTCGCCTGCATCTCAGAGTTTCATGCGGTGAGATTCAACGTTCGGCCAGTCCACGTCCAGTCCCAGGCCCGGCCGGTCGCTGATGGTAATCGTGGGCCCGTCGATCATCAGGGGATTGTGCACGAGTCGCTCCGAATGATATTCCGGACCCATAATGTCGCCCGGATAGGACTCAACATTCATGTTCTGGTGGGCCAGCACCAGATGACACATAGCCGCGGAAGCGATGTCCAGTTCCAGGTTCGAACCAACAGAACACGCGACACCGTACTCGTCGGCTAACCGCACAATCTCCAGTGACTTCCGCAGTCCGCCATTCTTGCCGGGATAGACGCTGATAACATCACACGCCTCGTTCCGAATGCACTCTCGCGCGTGATTCAGATCGAAGCAAATGTCGTCCGCCATGACCTGAGGTTTGATGGATCGTCGAACTTCCGCCAACGCGGCATAGTCGTCTCTTGGCGTCGGTTGCTCAAACAGCACCACACCACAGTCTTCAAGCTGTCGAGCCACCTGAATCGCAGTCTTCGCGTCAAACCCGCAATTGGCGTCGATGACAATGTCATGCTCCGGACCGATCGCCTCTCGAACGACACGTACGCGTTCAACATCCTCCTTCGGATTTGTACCAACCTTGACCTTAATCGTGGTGAATCCTCGCTCAACAAGTTCCTTTGCCCGGCGACTCGCTCGCTCGGGGGCGTAAGCGCCCATCGAAAACCGACAGGGAATTGTCTTGGAACGAATCGGCCCGCCCAGCAGTTCGTAAACGGGCAGCCCTCGTTCGAGTCCCTGAATATCCCAGCAGGCCATTTCAATCGCGGACTTCGCGAACCAGTTTCCCTGCGCTGCCTGATCCAATGCCTCATCGATTGCAGCAACGTCGAACGGGTCCAGACCAATGAGCCGCGGCGCAAAGAATTCTTCAACGATCGCACGGGCACTCCAGACGGTTTCTCCGCTCCAGCGCGGAATAACAGTTGCCTCACCGACGCCATCAACACCCGCATCGGTCTCAACTCGCACAATGAGGTACTGAGAAACCTTGTGCTGCCCCAGCGCGGAGATCATTTGATACTCGGGCTTAAGCGAAACACGCACCGGAAATGTCTTAATCGCTGTAATCTTCATGTCGGCTGTCAGTAGAATCGGGGTTCGTTTCGTTCCGCAATCATAGTTTGAGCTGCGTATGAGTAAACCACAAGCCGGAGTTGGTCGAACGCGGATCACACCTTTCTGGGGCGTTGAGCTCACGGGGTGGGGCTACTACCTGAATCGGACATGGCAAAATATCCGCGATCATCTCAACGCGACCGCAGTCGTCATCGAAAACGGACAATCGAGACTTGCGATCATCTCGCTCGACCTGATGGTCATCAGCGCCGAATTCACAGCCGACGTACGTTCACGGGTTGCAGCCGCGACCGACATTCCCGCCGGGAATATTCTCGTTTGCTGCACCCACACTCATAACGCGCCGGCATCAGGAGGATTGCTGGGCGTTGGTGAAGTGGACGAGTTCTACGAGAGATGGGCTGCACGGCAGACAGCCACGGCAGCGATTCAGGCCTGGCACTCTCGAACGCCAGCCCGCCTGGCAGGATCGACCACTCACGTTGACCAGTTGACTTTTAACCGAACGCGTGTGAATGGCCCTGTGGACACGCACCTGACGACACTCTGGATCACGAATGAGCACGGTGTTCCTCAAGCGGCACTCGTCGGGTTCCAGGGGCATCCGACGGTCTCAACAGAACTTCAGCCGTACGCTGTCAGCCGTGACGTTCCCGGCGAGATTTGCGATCACATTGAAAGCGCCTTCCCCGGATGTATTGCCATGTATCTGCAGGGAGCTTGTGGTGACGTGAATTTTCATCGCCACTTCGCGAATCCACGGGACGCCGCAAAGCCCGGCCGAATTCTGGCCGACGCTGTCTTAAAAGGATTTGAACGACGCCAATCATTGGATGCGAGCCTGCTGGCCGCGACATCCGGAACAATTCGGCTGCCGACACGTCGCTGGACTCGGGAAGAAATTGAACACGACCGGACAGAGGCCGAACACCGACTGCAGAATCAGGATACTGAGGGTTGGCGCGAATCCATTGGCCGCGTCATGACCAATCGCCCTGATGACATGATCGCGCGGCACGGGGGCGATGAGTGGAGAGCCGTTGCAGCCATGTGTCATTTCAACATGGCGTGGACAGACCGAATTCTGCAGGATCTCGACTCTCGACCTGAATGGCTGGAAACTGAAATTCAGGCGATCCGCATTGGCGATTTCGGTATTCTCAGCAACTCTTCAGAACTCTTTACGACGTTGGCGCTGAGTATTCGGGAGCAGGTGGACCTCACTCACCTTGCATTTGCCTGCTACGCGAACGGACGCATCGGGTACCTCCCCGATGCTCATGATGTCGAAAGAAGAACCTATGCGGCTTTCCAGTCGCCGAAGTACTGCAACCAGTTTCCCTTCACCGCTGAGTCGGGATCCGTGATGGTCAATGAACTGACAACGCTCGTCCGGCAACTATGAACGCAATCTGTCGCTGTAAGATTTGAGGAGAGAGAATTCCAATGACGCACGATCAGTCGACCTTAGCGGCAAGTCGCCGACGGATGGTGGTGTTCTGGTTGGCGTCGGGAACATCGTTCTTTCTGTATCTGCATCGCTACACCTGGAACGTCATTCGCCCCGAACTCCAGAAAGAGTACGGGTTCAGCAACACTACGCTGGAAGCATTTGGAACCGCGTTTTATGCCACGTATGCCTTTGGATCGATTCCCACAGGCATCGCGGCTGACTTCTACGGACCACACATTGTCTTAACGGTGATCATTCTGGCGTGGGCCGTCATCCTGCCGTTTCACGGACTGACGGGGAATGTCTATGGCCTTGGTTTCGTCCGGTTGCTGTTCGGAGCGGCGCAGACGGGAGGCTATCCTGCGTTGGGGCAGGTCACTCGCAGCTGGTTTCCGCGATCCAGCCGCACTCGTGTTCAGGGTTGGGTAGCCAGCTTCTTCGGACGTGGCGGCGGTGCAATGTCGTCCCTGATCATGGCGACGGTCCTCATGGGGTACCTCGGCCTGTCGTGGCGCGTGGCACTGATCATTATGGCGATTCCCGGAGTCATCTTTGGACTGATTTTTTGCGCGACATTTCGGAATACACCCGAGGAAGATCCTTTCGCCAATGAAGCGGAAGCAGAACTCATTCGGGATGGCCAACCCGCTCCGCAGGGGAAGCGCGAATTGTTGTCCACGCAGGCTGCTCTGAAGAATTTCAGTCTGCGTGTGATGGTGGTTCAACAGTTCCTGAATGCCGGAGCTGACGTGGTTTACACCCTTATTCTGGGAAGCTTCTTCGCTTCTCTGGGCGTTGCCGACATGAAGGACCTCGGCTGGATGATCAGTCTGCCACTCATCGGAGGGGCCGTCGGGGGAATTGTCGGAGGTATTCTCAACGACTGGCTTGTTCCACGAATTGGCCGCAAATGGGGGCGATCTTCCGTGGGCATGTGCGGGAAGTTTCTCGCCGCAATTTCACTTTGGATTTCCATCATTCAGCCGACGCCCGAGCGAGTGGCCGTTGGCCTCTTCTTCGTAAAATTCTTTACTGACTGGACTCAACCCACAGTCTGGGGCACGTCGACTGACCTCGGAGGGCGATTCTCTGGAACCGTTTTCAGCATTATCAACACCGGGGGAAATATCGGCGGTCTGGTCATGCCGCTCATTTTCGGACCACTTCTCGATTTCTTCTCGACGAAGACGCTTGTCGACGGCGAGACCGTCATTGTGACGAGCTTCACTCCAATGTTCCTCATCGTCGGATTATTTTACGTCGGGGCCGGGGTCTGCTGGGCCCTGGTTGACTGCCGACAGAGTATGGACCCAACGCAAAAACCGGATCACTGACATGCTGTTTACTACCATCGACTTTGATCAGCCCGGAAAGCAGCACGGCTGTTTGCAGGTTCCGTATTCGCACGACCTGGCCGGGTGGGCAAACGTCTTCATTCCCGTGACCTGCATCAGGAATGGAGTGGGACCGACAGTTCTCATCATCGGCGGAAACCATGGTGATGAATATCAGGGACAAATCGCTGCCTGGAATTTGTCGCGCGAACTCACTCCGGATGAAGTGACCGGACGGATTATCCTTATACCGTCGTTGAATTTTCCTGCAGCCCGCGAAGCAAAGCGATTGTCTCCGCTCGACGGGATGAACATGAACCGGGCTTTCCCTGGCACACCTGAGGGACCGGTCACGAGTCAGATCGCACATTTTCTGACGACAGTTTTGTTTCCGATGAGTGATGTCGTCATCGATATCCATTCGGGAGGCAGAAGTATGGTCTTTGTTCCCTGTGCCCATATGCATCTTGTGAATGACATGGAACAGCGTCGCAGAATGATGGCAGCCATGTTGGCCTGGAACACCGATTTCGCTTTTCTCTATGCGGACATTGCCGGGACAGGACTTTTGCCTGTGGAAGCGGAGAATCAGGGAAAAACCGTGGTCACCACTGAACTCGGTGGCAGTGAAGCCATTCCCGCGAACGTACATCGCATTGCACGGGAAGGATTGCAGAACGTGCTTCGACATGCAGGCGTGCTGCGGGGGAAAGTCGACACTCGCGAAGACCTGGGAAAACCGCCGACAATTCTGACTCAGGCACTCGACCGAGATGACTATTTGCTCGCTCCGGAGTCGGGCGTGTTCGAAGTGAAGTGCGACCTGGGCAGTGAAGTCCGCGAGGGGGACACTGTCGGTCAAATTCATAACATGGAACGTCCGGAACGAAGCCCCGTACCAATTGTTGCTCATCGAGCCGGCTATTTCATGACCATGCGTGCCCTCTGTCTCACACAACAGGGTGACTGTGTGGCCGTCATTGCTCAGCAGGTTGATCCCGAGTCCCTGCTTGTGGAATCACCATGACCAGAATTCTCATTGCCGAATGCAAGCAGGAAGTCTCCACTTTCAATCCCCACTTGAGTGGCTGTGACGACTTTGTCGTGCGTTTCGGGCAGGACATTCTCAACTACCACCGCAATGTTCGGAATGAAGTGGGCGGTGCGTTGAGTGTTTTCGAGAGCGAGGAAAACGTTGAGGTCGTGCCGGCCTACAGTGCCTTCTTCATCACCTCCGGCGGAACACTGGCTCAGTCAGCCTGGGAAAGAATTGCAGCCGAGTTCATCGAAAGCGTACGTGAGGCTCCACCGGTTGATGGTGTTTACTTCTGCATGCACGGAGCCATGGCAAGCGAACTGGAATTCGACCCCGAAGGCTTTCTTATCGAGGAGGCCCGCAAGGTTCTGGGCCAGGACGTTCCGATTGTCGTCTCGCTCGATCTGCATGGCATTTTGACCAACCGCATTCTGGAGCAAAGCAACGCGATTGTTGCATACCACACATATCCGCATGTCGATTTCTTCGAAACCGGCCAGCGCGCGGCTCGACTCTTAGTAAAGATTCTGGCAGGCGAAGTTCACCCCGTAACGGCCAAAGTCGCCATCCCGGCGTTGGTTCGTGGCGACGAACTCATCACGAAGACCGGTCTGTTTGGCCAAAGCATTCGACTGGCCCAGGAGATTGAACAATCATCGGCCGGATTATCCGCCGGAATGTTCATTGGCAATCCTTTCACTGATGTTCCCGCGTTGCAAACCTACAGTTTTGTTGTGACCGACAACGATCCCGAGCTGGCAAAAGCGAAAGCCATCGAAATCGCGGAGTCATTCTGGGAAAATCACACTCACATGAGCGTCCCGCTTGTTTCCCTCAAAGAGATGGCTTCGATTGTGAAGTGCAACGAGCGGGGAACCGTGGGCATTGTTGATGCAGCCGACGCCACGAGTTCCGGAGCGTCGGGAGACAGCAATGAAGTTCTGCGAGCCTTAATTGAGGCTGGTTACCGAGGCCGAACGTTGATTCCTGTTGTTGATGCTCCCGCTGTGCAAAAGGCAATTGCCGCAGGGATTGGAAGCACAATTCAGGTCACACTTGGTGGTACGCACGACCCGAATCGATTTACCCCACTAGAAGTTCAAGGCCGTGTCCGCCTTTTGTCCGACGGGAAATTTCGGAGCGAATCATTTGGCGAAGAGTGGTACGCAGGCGCGACTGCCGTGTTGCAGGTTGACAACTTCACGATGGTGGTCAGCAGCAGAGCGGTCAATCTCTACGATCGATCATTTTTCCTCGCCCATGGACAGAATCCCCAACGGTTCGACGCCGTTGTCATCAAGTCTCCCCATTGCCAGCCGCACATGTATGCGGACTGGTGCACAAAAATGGTCAATGTGGATGCAGACGGATCATCCAGCGCGAACCTGCCGCGTCTGGGACACACACGGTGCCCCCGGCCAATTTTCCCGCTCGACGCCGACGTAAGCTTTGAACCACGTGCAGAAGTCTACCAACGATAGAAGTCTCATCCTGCACGCCCTC
>JAGQPY010000144.1 GCA_020426485.1 Planctomycetaceae bacterium | reverse complement strand
GAGTCAGTGTGCAACAACCTTGATTCGGCCGACGGGACGACGCGTTGCGAGATCCTGAGAACACTCATCGACCGCGTCCTCATGGTACCCGAACAGATTTGCGTTGTTGACTGCATCAACTTCATTTGCCTGGAAGTAAACTCACAGCGCCGACGGCGCGGAGAGTGTTTACTTTTGCCGGGGGAGTTCCTGCCTGATTTCCGAGGGTTCGGAGAAGGTCAGTTCCTCCTGAAGTGTCTGTTCAAGTCTGTCCTTCCATTTGGCGTTATCGGGTTCGTGCCGATACGTGGCGGATCTTCCGTCGGTGCTGCGAATCGTGTACGTGGCCAGAGGCTCTTCGCTGAAGAAGCGGATGAGGCCTTCATGAGTTTCAAGGCGCACGATTCCATAGCCTTCCACGGAATACTGGATGGGCGACTTCACGGGGGGTATCGCCATCGCAGGGGAACCGGCACGGATGGCGACGCCGCGCACGCCGGACTGTCCCCAGTACTGCCCGGATGTGGTTTGAAACGCAGAGGTGATGGACGGAACAGAACCGGCGGGCCAGACGGAACCGCTGGAGCGTCGGCAGACAGCAGCGTGTCGTCCGCAGCCTCGAACTCCAACGCCATGCTCAGCCGATGCCGGTGGCATTATTGTGATGACCGCGACAGACATCAGGGTCGCTCCGGTCAGAATTCGGATGGCAGTGTCAGTGCTGGTCATCAGGATTCACTTATTCCATGCAGTCGGGAGAAGACATTTATTCCGCAGTTCAGACGGGTCAGCAGACAGGCACCAGAGTGTTCATAAGCAGTACCGGTTCCGCCAGAGCAATTGGCAACCGCGAAACGATGCCGGCCTGACGGCCACAGGCGAGACTCAACAGCGGTGATGTGAAGTACATCGATCGAGGGCTGCCGGGAGGATGAACGGTGATCGGGTGTTCCCGGGAAAACGACCTGACCTCAATCCAGCGGTTATTCGCATTGTTCCGCATGAAAGCAAACTGCAGCCTGTCTCCGGAATCCGCATCTCACGCCATCCGGAACCCGAAATTTATGGGAGGCGGAGTGTCGTTCCGACCGGGACCACGGAACGGCTCGATCTCAGGAAGCAGGACGTCAGGTCTGCCGGATTTCGCTCACACGTTCCGATCTGATGCTGTGTGTGCAGTGGGCATCGACACGGAGCCACACAGCGACAATCAGGGAAAGCCGCAGCAGCGGCCATGCTGTGGCAGCAGGGCGAATGAGACCTGGACGACTTCCTGCGGCGCGTCGTTGAAACGACCGGTTTGTTGCTGACACGAAGGATTTGTGAACGTCATGCAGCCATCAATCAGATTCCGAACAGGGATTCCATCGCTGCTGATGGGAGTCATTGTCTCGCTGGCCTGCAAAGATGCCGTCGCGCAGGATGCAGCTCGGTACAGTCCGCCGGTCCCCATTCCGCGACCATTGCGAGTCTGCGTGCCTCTGCCGCAGATCCCGCATTCGATCGGCAGCGATACCGTCATTGTTGACGAGCTGAAGGGCATCATGATTCTGGGAGACGAAGATCGGCTGCAGGATCCGATTGCTCCCTTCGACGGTGTCCGCATTGATCCGCAGGCCGATCTTTCGGTCGCTCACAGTGAACAGTTTAAGTCCCGGCTGGCATCGTGTCTGGGACGACCGGTTTCGATGCAGCTGCTCAACGATCTGAAATCAACGATCACATCTTTGTACCGCACGTCGAATACTCCGATTGTTGATGTGCAGATTCCGGCCGGACAGGACATCACCGAAGGAATCGTTCAGATTGTGATCACGGAATCCACGATCGGAGCCGTCCGTTTTCGAGGGGGCTGTTGGTTTGACGAGTGCATGCTGCGTCAGCAGAACTGGCTGCGACATGGAGATCCTCTGCAGATTTCCTGTCTGACGAATGAACTGGTTTGGTACAACCGCAATCCCTTTCGCGAGGTCAGTGTCTGCCTGGAGCCGGGTTGTGAGCCGGGGACAACGGATATCGTTTATCAGGTCTGCGATCGAAAGCCGGTGCGATTCTTCATGGGCTACGAAGACAGCGGTGTGCAGACAACCAGTCGCGAACGTCTGAACGCCGGTTTTAACTGGGGAAACGCCGGTGAAGGCGACCGAATGCTGAGCTACCAGTATTCCGCAGATGCTCAGATGTCCGGCATTTTCGGAACGCACGCTCTGTCATACCAGGTTCCCGTCTGGGAAAACCGCAATACATGGGAACTGTTCGGCAGCTGGACGGACCTGCATGCTCCCATTGGCGGTGGTCTGACGGCCACAGGACAGGCGTGGCAGTTCTCCGGACGTTATCATCAAAGGCTCAGCCAAACCTGCTGCCGGACAGAAACGATGCACTTCGGCTTCGACGTGAAGAGCACTGACAATGATCTGGATTTCGGCGGTCTGACCGTGCTGAATCAGGAAGTGGAAATTGTCAACTTCATGGCGGGCATTAACAGTCGACAGAGACACAGCGACGGTGTTTCTCAATACGCACTTGATGCCTTTGTCAGTCCCGGCTGGCTGCTGGGACGAAACACGTCCACTCACTTTGGTGCTCTGCGCCCCGGGGCCAATGCTACGTATGGCTATCTGCGAGGCTGGATGGAACGCCTGTTTGAACTGGATCAGCGATCCGACTTTGTCGTCAAAGCCACCGGACAGCTGGCCACCAGCTCACTGTTGCCCACCGAACAACTGGGCTTTGGCGGTTACAACACCATTCGAGGTTACGACATGCGGACGGCAAACGCTGACGCAGGTTATATTCTGAACTTCGAGTACCGCCGTAAGCCGATTCTGGCCGGAACCGGCGAAGACGGCACGGCTCTGACGCTGCTGGCCTTCACCGATGTCGGACAGCAGTTTCTGTACAGCGGTGCCGGAAATCAACCCGATGGCGACATTCTGGCCAGTGCCGGCGTGGGGGCTCGCTATCTGATCGATCCCAACTGCAGTCTGCGAATTGACTATGGCGTTCCATTCAATGACGTCGGCCGCAACTTTCACAGCTCGGGGCGTGTCCACGTGGGAGTGCTGCTGGCGTACTAACCCGCCGAGTTTGTGGATTTCTGCCGTGGCCCGCGATGACGGAAGGTTACGACTTCCGCGTGATTCGTCCCCGTGAACCGTCCATCGAAAGGACACGGTCCGACAGATAATCCGCGGCCTCCACCGTCGGGAAACCCAGGTGTCCTGTTCAAACGTGTGCAGCTTCAGGGGGATTCCTGGCAAAATGTTGGCGGCCTGAAGTGCGGCCTTTCCGTTCCCGAAACATTGACACTGACTGTTTGGTCGAAAATGCGTATACGCCGCGTGGGATTCTTCAGATGACAGGCGATCTGAAACACGGAACTGACGCGTTGCGAGCAGCTGAAAATGACCTGTTTTAACCCACTGCCGCAGGCGAGGTTCATCGCAGAAACCATAGGCCTCGCCTGCGGCAGCGGGTTAAACGGTGAGAAGCACTTCACCGCGCTGGCCGCTGTCCCCCCTCCGGTGAGCCGTGTTCGCTGTATTCTTGCTGCCCTCTGCAGGAGCAGCCCCTTTTTTCAGATTGCTTCCAACATGCCCACGTACCGAGCGGGGCACGTTGGTCCGAAACTTCATTTTAATGCACCAACACGAATTCGCTGCTGTTGAGGTAGGCCCACATCATGTCTTCGACGACGACGGGAATGGCCTGCTGCGGAGATGTCTGTTGCGACAGTCTGCGATAGTGGCTGCGGAAGACGCGTTCTTCTCCTTCGGTCGGCTGACGACTGAGCAGTGCCACTGCCATTCGATTGAGCGTTTCTGCGGGGGCCGGGAGGGCTCGGGCGCCTGACTTCACCAGAGCATCCGTGGCCTGCCGGATGCCTTTGTCGACTTCCTGATCGTTCATCATGACCATAGCCTGAGCCAGCGTTCCGTCGAAGTCGATCGCTTCATCATTTTCATCGGTGTCGTAGGAATGTGCAAACTGGCAGACCCATGCACGCCGATGATCAGACGCCACTGCCGAATCATCCACAGGCTGATCAGCCACCGACCTGATCGCGACGCGAATCGATTCGTAGACCTGTTCCGGAGTCATGCGCCGCACGTAGACTCGACTGAACTGGGGCACCTGACCGATTTCCGGTTCGTCGGATGCATTTGCCGTTGTCACTTCGCTGGTCTTCTGCCAGGCATCGCAGTGAGCGATCCACAGCATCAGCCGTCGCGAGTCGTAGCCCGTTTTCACAAAGGCCTCAGTCAGCAGTTCCAGTAGTTCCGGATGACTGACAACAGCGTGCGGCCCCAGATCATCAACCGGATTGGTGAATCCATACCCAAAGAACCGTGCCCAGGTGCGGTTGACCATGGCCCGAGCAACTCGGTGTCTGGAATCGGCCGCCAGCAGGCGCGCGAGTTCCTGTCGGCGAACGGCGCTGCTGTCTTCCGGAATCACATGACCGTCGAATGCCGGCAGAACCGCCAACTGCTGCCCTGAGCGATTTTCATAGAATGTCATTCGCTGCTCACGACGTCGATCCACCAGTTTCCACGCCGCTCCAGCCAGACCGTTGCCGCCTTCCGTCATCGCCAGCGGTGCGGAGACTCGATCGGTGTCCTTCAGAAACGCGTTCAGCGCCCAGTATTCCTGTTGTTTCAGTTCGCGAGCAAAGGGATGATCGTGGCACTGCACGCAGCTGATTTGTTCACCGAGAAACAGTCGAGCCATGACGGCCGTTGCCGGAGTCGCATCATTGTTCAGATGAGCCAGCAGAAAGTTAGTGGCGCCATTCTGATCGTTGCGACCGCTGGCCGTGATCAGGCGACCCACGGTTTCCATCCATGGTTCATTCCGCCGGAACTCGTTCAGAAGAAAGTCAAACAGCGAATCGCGGTTGACGCCGGGATGTTCCGTTCGCCCGACCAGCAGATTGGACCAGATGACTGCTCGATAGGAAGCAGCTCCATCTGAAGCGACCAGTTCGTCCAGCAGCGCGGCTCGGTTACGGGGACGGCCCACGAACGACTGAACTTCTTCGACCGTTGGGATGCGTCCCACAATGGTCAGGTAAGCTCGCCGAACCCATTCGTAGTCATCCGCCATGGCGGACGGTTGAATTCCGTTTTCATTCCAGCTGGCTGTGAGCAAAGCATCGATTTTTTCAACGACTTCGTTGTCCCGAAAACCATCCCGCAGAGAATGATCGCCGGATACCGATGCCACCACCGACGAACCGTCACGCTCACTGGTCGCGGCAACTTCGGAAGACGTCATCGCTTCCGGCTTCAAACCATTCAACCGCAGCGGCGACAGTTCATGGGAATCCGGATCGGTGTTCGTATCCGACTTTGAATCGGCCACCAAAGCGGATGTCGTGTTGTCGGAATTCGACGAACTATTCCGGCCCCGGTCGCCGGAAGGTTGACCATCTGTTGCCACCACGGCTGTGGCGTGCGTGGGGTCACTTGTTCCGGGCTTACTTGCTCCGGGTTCTGTACCGAGCCGCCCGCCATTATTGATTGCGATGATGGCGGGGCCGTGGTGAGTGACGGAGCTGAACAGGGCCCATGAGCCAATCAGAACCACAGCCAGGCTCAAAGCCGCCGCGATCGTGCGAACCGGACGGCGTCTCGATGCAACCGGGTTCGGATTCGCATCGGCGGCCCGAACGATTGGTTCTTCAATTTCCGACTCAGGTCCCTCGACTGCATCGCCAACGCTCCACGCCGCGCCCCACATCAACTGACCATGCACATACATCAGAGAGGCGTACAGTTCAACGTACTCATCACCGGCGTGCAGCAGGTTACTCAGAGACTTCTGACCATGATCATCCAGCTGAGATTCCAGCAGCAGGCTGGTCAGACGCACGACCTCGTCGCGGTTGGGGTCGTTGCCGAAAATATTGTTTTCTGATTGAGACGATTTCATGAGACACCACCCTCCTGAGCCAGTCGCAGGCGAACACATTCCGCCAGAGTGCGACGAATTCGACCGAGGGATTGATAAACAGAATTTGCCGGACGCCCGAGCTTACGAGCGACTTCGTCACCGTTGATTTCTCCGGAGTAACGAAGCTTCAGCAGTTGCAGATCTTTGGGACGCAGCTGTTCAATACAATGTTCCAGGGCCTCCCGCCGCTGTTCGGATTCTTCACTGAACACTTCGGACTTGCGGGCCACCGCATCCAGCAGAGCGTCATCCAGAAAACTGAGCCGGTGACTGCGGTCTCGACGATGCCGAAAGACTTCCAGTCGAGCGATCGCTCGCCCCCACGCCAGAAAGTTGGTTCCCGGTCGAAACTGCTGCCACTTGGCCCAGATCACGATATTCGTTTCCTGAAGAACCTCGTCCGCGTCCGTACTGTTGCCAACCAACGGCAATATGTACAAAAACAAAGCACGCTGTGAGGCCGTGAACTGCCTGACAAACTCCTCCGATGGAGCTGCAGCTTCCGACTCATCGCCGCTTTCTTTCATTCCGTTCGCCTTCAGTGCAAAACAGATTCCACCCCAAGCGCCCGCAGAATGACAGGTGGTCAACCTGCTCCACGAAGACGCCACGCACTTGTTATTCGTATCTGATGTGGGCCGTGCCCCTGTGAGGTTGGACCGGTTGTCAGGAGTTTTGTTCCGGTGGTGTCCGGGTCCGGGGTGGAAACAAAAACGAAGCCCGCTCACTGGGGGCGGGCTTCGTTGCGGTGATCTTCAGACGAAAACCAATCAGCACTGGTGACACAACCGTTGCCCCACGCGGAGACATCCGGCTTAGCCAATCAGTTCCTTGATGGGTGTTCCGCCGTTGGCCAGCTTCATCGGTCGACCTCGCTTGGAGGTATGAACGGTGTCGAGCGGAATTCCCATCGCGTAAGCCACAGTCGCCCAGACGTCTCCCGGCAGGTATGCCTGACTGTTGTCGGCAATTCGAACGCCGTCGGCGTCCGTAGCGCCCACGGCCTGACCATTGTTCAGTCCGCCGCCGCCAATCAGGTTGGACCAGCAGGCTGCCCAGTGGTCGCGTCCAACGTTTTGGTTAATTCGCGGAGTCCGGCCGAACTCGCCCATCCAGACGATAACGGTATCGTCCAGCATTCCGCGTTGTTTCAGGTCCGTCACCAATGCCGAGATACCTCGGTCCAGAGTCGGCAGTCGCTGATCACGCAACGTGTTGAACACGTCGTTGTGCAGGTCCCAACCGCCCAGATCGACTTCCACAAACGGAACGCCGACCTGCACCAACCGACGAGCCATCAGCAGGCTGCGGCCAAAGGCGTCGCCTCGACCCATCCCGCCGCCTCCTTGTGAGCCCATGTACATGGCCTTGGTCGCATCGGATTCTTTCTCCAGCCCCAACGCTGGCTCTGCCTTTTCGATGTCGAATGCCGCCATCTGCGGAGAAACCATCAGATTGACCGCGTTGGCGTAAACATCCTTGTGAGCTTCCGGCAATTCACCTCGCTTTGATTTAATGAAGCCGGACTCAATGGCGGTCAGCATTTCCAGACGACCGGGCAGGCGATTCTTCGCTTCCTGAGAAGGAGCATTTCGAATCTGTCCATCGCTGCCGACCACGAATGGTGAATGTGACATGCCCAGGAAACCAGCCTGCCCGCCACCACCGCCGATGGAAACAAATGACGGAATCTGCAAGGCCGTTCGTTTTCGTCCAAGTTCGTAGCTGACGACGGAACCGAACGTGGGGTGCACGACCGTGGGGTTAGGAACGTAACTGGTGTGCATATAATACCGGCCACGTCCGTGATCCGCTTCACGAGTGCTCATGGAACGCACAATTGAAAGATCTTTGAAGACCTTGGCCGTTTCCGGCATGTGTTCACTGATCTGCACACCCGAAGCGGCGGTGTCGATGGGTTTGAATTCACCACCGTTCTTGGAGCCTGGCTTCAGGTCCCAGATGTCAATGGTTGGCGGTCCACCACTCATCCACATCAGAATGCAGGCCTTGTTGTTTTCCTTCAGAGTCGCCGCATTTGCCTGAACGTGCGACAGAAAGCTCATCGCCGGAACGGTGGCCGCCGCCGTGGCCATGTGCTGCATGAAATGACGGCGACTCATTCCGTAGTGATTCCAGATCGGCATAGTTATCTCCAGGTGAAAAAGGGTGTCTTCGTTTGATCTGTCCGGCACAGCCGGAGGCGTTTCGTCTTTGTCCGGCACAGCCGGACCTACTTTGTCTTGTTTCGGATTCTCTGGAGACACCGTCCAAAAGGCGGCGTCCTGGCGGCAGTCGCAGTCCAGGTCTGAGCGCGACCCACGCCCATCAAATCACGGGCGAAATCCCTGTCAGTGGTTAAAAGATGATCAGTGATTAAAGATGAACTCGTTGGAATTCAGCAGAGCCCAGAACAAATCCTGATACGCATTCGCAACATTACCGCGATAGCCACGCATCAATTTCTGGCAGGCACTGATTTCGGAACGTGATGCACGACGGCTGAGTGCTGCCAGGTACAGGTCCTGCATCTTGGTGGCGTCGGTTCCGGGACCACTGAAGACTTCAAACAGGAAGCTGCCTCGTTCCACACTGACGGCTTTTTCCATCAGTTCACTGTTCATCATCATCAGTGCCTGAGGAATCGTGCCGTTAAACGTTGTGGATTCGTCGTTTTCATCGTTGTCGAAAGCCACCACGAACTGCTGCATCCAGCGACGTCGCTGTTCTTCCTGAGCATCCCAGCCGCCCTGACCGGACTTGTGAGCATTTGAAGCCACAATCAACGAATCGTAAAGCTGTTCTGCCTGCATCGACTTGATGTACATGTGGCTGAACAACGGAACTTCACCTGCGGACGGATTATCGATGTCGTTGCTGTCACCAAACTGACTGGTCAGAGCATACGGTTCACTGTTGGTGATCCAGCGAACCAACTGCTTCACATCGTAGTTGGAACTCACGAATTCGGCAGACAGGCGTTCAAACAGTGCCGGGTGAGACGGCGGGTTGTGAGGCCCAAGATCGTCAATCGGGCGAGTAAAGCCCCAGCCAAAGAAGTGAGCCCACGTGCGATTTACGAATGCTTTGGCAATCATCGGCGTTTCACCGTTGTCGGCCGCAACCAGCAGCTTGCCGAATTCCACTCGACGATCGTAAGCATTGGGGTCGATCTCCCGACCCAGATACTTCGGAAATGCCACCTGCATCAGGCCGCTGCGTTTTTCGTAGTAAACCGGTCCGCTGAAATCGCGAGTAATCACTTCCGAATAATCATCCACCTGTCGGCCCGTATCCGGATCAACTTTGCGGTGATCGATCTTGGCCACCTGACGAAAGAAACTGTTGAACTCCCAGAACTGACTCTGCTGCCAGTTGTTGAACGGATGATTGTGGCACTGAGTACACTGAACCTGCATGCCCATGAACAAACGAGTCGTCATGGCGGTCAGCTGAACCGCTTCATCCGGCATCTGCATCTGAGCCAGAATGTAATTGACGGCTCCGTTTTCTTCGAAGTGACCTTCGCCGGTCACCAGATCCACGACCATCTGATCCCACGGTCGGTTCTTGGCAAAGCCTTCGCGGAAGAACTTTTCCATGCCCTTACGGCTGACTCGACGAGGCTGGCCGCGGCCGATGCAGTTGTTTGTCCAGATCGTAGTGAAGTTGCGAACGTAGTCTTCACTGTCCAGCAGACGGTCAATCAGTGCGGGACGCTTGCGAGGATTTTCGTCATCCAGAAACGCCTTCACTTCTTGCAGAGTCGGAATGCGGCCGACGATGTCCAGATGAACGCGCCGAATCCACTCTTCGTCGGATGCCGGAGCCGACGGTTTGATCTCATTGTCTTCCCAGCCCTGTCGGATGCGGGCATCGATAAATTCTCCGATCGACACATCTGCAGCCCCGCTTTCGGCTCCGGATTCGTCAGCAAATGACAACGTTCCGGAAAACGAAAGGAAGGAAACTGTCAGAATGGCCCGAATGGCATGCTGCATCCATTGAGACTCAAACTTCATCAAATCACTCTCCCAGGGATCTGTTTAACGGGAAGGATTTCTGGCAAACCCCGTCAGAATCACCATCGAAATCTCCGTGCCTCCTGTTACCGCACAGTCGGCAGAATGTGTTCGTTCTATTCTCTCAGGTTCCTGAAGATTTGCCAGAAAACTTTGCTTCTCAGGCCGTTGGAGCCAGCAATTTCTCGTCCCGAATGCCTCAGCAATTCTCCGAGCGGCATTTATCACGAAGCCCGCAGGAGCCCACTTTTCACAGGGCAATTCCGGAAACCTGCCACCAAAAGCTCGGAATTTCCTCAAGTCAACACGCCCTCAATCCATGAAACCACCCAGCCACGGGAGTCGAGAAACCCTCAAAACCCCGTGGAAACCGACCAATCATTGGTTCTGCGAGAGGCTCAAAATTTGACGTTGCTCGACGTGGCTCGCGAGGTAAAACCTGGTTGGTTTGGACAAAAGAACAGCATGTCGTCGTGGGGAGACGCTGTTCACGACCGTACTGAAACGCGGCATCGACGGAAATGCAATCGTCCGAGCAATCAATGCGTGCTCCAAGATGTGCCCGCCCCCGAGATCGGCCTGCAAACGACACCCCGAAAAGCGAACAGCAGTCAACGGTTCACAAAGTCTGCAGCGTACAGCGCGGGATTCGTTCCGGCCTGCATTTCAGCCTCAATCGCGCGTCAGTTCGATCAATCAACAGACACCCCTGCCGAACTCAGCAGATTTCAGGTATCGATTACGCGGGTTGAGCCGGTGGACCGGTTCTGAGGGCCTGAATCAGCTTGCGCACGGTTTCATCGGCTGCGGTGCGGACTCGTTCAAAGTCCGTCGGTATTGCGGAAATCTCCGCGATGTGTCCGTCCAGTTTTTCCTTCCAGCTGCGACACTTTTCCTGTAGCCAGGTTTGTGTGGACGGAGTCAACTGCGGCAACGGTTCGTCCAGCGTTCGAATCAGTTGACCGCAGCCATTGCTGAACTGAGTCAGTCGGGTCTGAAGCTGTTCGCCATTGGTCGGCGTCCTGTTGGACCACTGACTCGCAGCGTCCGCCAGGTGGTTCAGAAATTCCTGTTCGGTCCCCTGAAAGGCCAGCAGGTCCGGTGCATTGAAGCCCCAGCCGCGTGGAACCGGATCTGGTTGAAGCAAGAATGCCAGCAGCAGCATTCCGGCCAATGCCGTCAGCGAAACCAGCCAGCGGCCGATCGGTCTTCCTGTTGCCGTGGGCGAATGTTGATTTCGTGGGACAGCCGGTGCTGGTGCGTGTTCGTCGGTTGGTGACACTGGCAGACCCGGGCCTGATGCCTTGTGTTCATTCCGTCTGGCGGCTGACATTGACGACGAATCGCCACCGAACAGCTTTCCGGAACGCGATCGGTCGGAGGAACCGCCGGGCGACGTTTTGGATTCCGTTGGAGCCGCCGTGATACGGTCCGCCGACAGCACGGCCTGTTGAATGCCATCGGCCAGAAGCAGCGCATGGCGGCCTGCTTCACTGTTGCCGAACCTCTGCATCCAGTACGACGAACCTTCCACGAAGACCTGTTCCTGCAGCTGCAGCAAAGTCTGAGGAAATGTGAGCAGTTCCCGAATCTGCGCTGCTGACAACGAGGTCAGTCCGCCATCCATCACGTCTGCCCACTGAGCCCCGCAGATTTCCTGCACGGACCTGCTCACGTGCGGCCGATGAATCACCAGCAGTTCTCCGACCAGCCGGCGAAGCTGAGTTCCCGTGATTTGTTCTTCCAGCCATGCAACCAGTTCAGAATGCCCTTCCACAGGGATATTCAGTGAGATGCTCATTGTCGCCTCCGTTCAACGCAGGCTTTCAGTTCCGTTTTCGCTCGATCAAATCGGGTGTAGACCGTGTTACGGCTGATGCCCAGCTCGCTGCTGATCAGATCGCCGCTCTTGCCCGCGGTCACTGCAACGAC
>JAGQPY010000143.1 GCA_020426485.1 Planctomycetaceae bacterium | reverse complement strand
GGCGCCGAGACGCTCCCGTTGGTCGCCTGAACAAACATGCGCGCACCGTGCGCGCATCTTACTTTGTAAGACTCTAATGGCCGTGGACACGATCAACTGCGTTGCAGACAGCGGTTTTGCAGGGAACCGCTGCCGGCAGATTTACAGGACGAAACAAATCCACAGATGTCGTACGAAGGTCCCGGAACCGAATGCCTGCTCGAAGAAGCCACACGCTGCGATTTGCTCTCCCGCTTTTGCTGATGGGAATCCTTTCCGCGGGAAGCGTCTTCTGTCGGCCTCTGCTTCCTGTTGATGAAACAAGATACCTCAGCGTCGCTTGGGAAATGCATCAATCCGGTGATTACCTCGTGTCTCACATCAACGGACAGACGTATGCTCACAAGCCACCGCTGCTGTTCTGGCTGATCAATGCCGTCTGGTGTTTAACGGGGCCATCGGACATTGCAGCTCGACTGGTCGGCCCCTTCAGCGCGGCGGTTAGTTTGCTGCTGACTTTTCAGCTTGCGCGACGACTGTATCCGGAATCCCCAAACCTGCCACCGACCGCAGGACTCATACAGTGTTCGATGATTCTGTGGATGATCTTTAGTCCGTCCACGATGTTCGACGCCTTACTTACCGTCTGTGTACAGACGTCGCTTCTGGGAGCCATCGATCTTAGTCAAGGGATTTACCGTCGCGGCGTCCTGTTAACGGGACTGGGAATCGGGCTGGGGATTCTTTCAAAAGGGCCCGTTGTCTTTGTACACGTCCTGCCGGTTCTGATGTTGCCACGGATCTGGTCCCCGACCGCAGTCCGCAACAGGATTCGATGGTTTTTTCCTGTCGGCACAGCGGTCCTTTTTGGACTGCTGGTCGCCAGCCTGTGGGCAATACCATCTGCAATAGCAGGCGGCGATGAATATGGGAAGGAGTTACTGTGGGGACAAACAGCCGGACGTATAGTCAGGTCGTTTGCCCATCGCAAACCGTGGTGGTGGTATCTGGCTGTCAGCGTACCGTGCACGCTGCCGTGGATCATTTTCCCGGGGATGTGGTCCACACTTCGAAAAGCAGGTCATTCTCCCGCGGGACGATTCTGTCTGATCTGGATCGCGGGGGCATTGATCATCATGTCGTGTGTCAGTGGAAAACAGCTGCACTATCTGATTCCGGCAGTTCCAGGCGTCGCGCTGCTTTTTGCCGCGGCCATCGCCGAAGCGCCTCCGATTTCCCGCCAACAGCTCATTCCAGTTGCATTGGGCACCGTCTTGTGCGCACTGGTGCCTCTGGCACTGAACCAGCTGCCGGCCTTCCGAATCTCAGCTGAAGTGTCGCCTTTCAATGGCTGGTGCTTTTTCCCAATGGCAGGCTGTGGGCTGATTCTGCTGCAACAACAGCGCAGTCCGGCGATGGCTGTCGTTCGGCGTATCGCCGTATGCTCGGTGCTCTTTGCGATTCTGCTGATTGCCGGACTGAATTCCGGATTCTGGCTGCAGTATGACCTCACCCGGACAGCCACCGCCCTAAGCGAATTAAACGATGCAAACACTCCTGTCGCCTGGGTTGGCCAGTATCAGGGAGAACTGAACTTTCTTTCCAGGCTGAAGAATCCTCTGACGATCATCAACAGTCCGGACGAACTGAATGCGTGGCTGAACGAGACGACCGGTGAGCGGTGCCTCATACTGAGAAACCTGCTGCACACACCTTCCATCACGGATGTTGCACCGGAACAGATTTTCGCAGGACGTTCGGACGTCAGACTACCGGAAGATCTCAATGCCATCTGTGAGATCACTCACATCGCATCCGTCCATCCCACACGAGACGGCTCACAATTGTTCGCGATTTCGGTGGTTGGCGTGCAGCCGGCTTCATCGACCGAAAAACAACCCGCGTTCTGAATCTGACTTCGTTTTGAAGAGGAACGTTCGGGAAGGCGGGCCGTTCCTCCACGTCAGGCAGAATGGAAGGAACATGATTGGGCCGTTGTCGCTTCATCACTTCCCACCCCGATCGATCATGACCCATTGGCAAAGACACCAGCGGCTACGAGTTCGGTGTCGACGAGATGTCTCGCCTCCTTCTCGCCTCTTGCCTGAAACGCAACCACAAACGTCGCGGATCTCTCAGGTTTTGTGAGGGGTACTCAGTCTTCTGCCAACGACGGGTGACGTCACGGCGTCGCGGTCAGCATATTTTTTTCTGACCGGACACCGCGAACAAAGCTTCCGATATCGTCTGGCTGGCGGTGAATGCGCCGGAGTCAAATCAATTCCTGTGAACGGACCGACTGCTTAAAACGTTAACGTTGCTTCAAAGTTTTCCCCTGCGTAACACACCTTCTCGGAAGAACGCAAGACCACTGTCAGTCGTCACGTCCGTGGTCATCGACGCCGTTGATATGATCGTCTCCGACACCTCCGTGCAGATCATCAAGACCAGATTCGCCTCGAATGGAGTCATTTCCGTCGTCGCCATTAATGGAATCTCGGTCACGTCCACCATCCAATCGGTCGTCTCCGAGACCTCCATGCAGGTCGTCGTCGCCCGAGCCGCCTTTAATATCATCATTTCCTTCATCACCATTGATGGAATCGGCGTCATTTCCACCGTCCAGGCGATCATTTCCAAGGCCTCCGGAAATCGTATCCATTCCGTTTTCGCCGTAAATTCGGTCATCACCATCATCACCAAAGAGGGAGTCCTCTCCCGTGCCGCCTCTCAGGTAATCTGCCCCCGCGCCACCGTGTTCGGAGTCGTTTCCGGCATCGCCCGACAATCGGTCATTGCCGTCTCCTCCATTCAGGTCGTCATTTCCATTGCCGCCGCGGAGATCATCCTTCCCGGCGTCACCATGAATCGTGTCATCGCCATCGTCTCCGTAAAGCCGGTCGTTGCCGAAGCCTCCACTGACATCGTCATCACCACGGCCTCCGTGGATCGTGTCGTTTCCGTCATCGCCGGTGATTGTGTCATCGTTGTTTCCTCCATCCAGACGGTCATTGCCAGCGCCACCGGTGATGGCATCATCTCCATCTTCGCCGTAGACAGAATCGTTTCCGACGCCACCGTCAAGCTGATCATTTCCGGTGCCACCATAGATTCGGTCGTTACCCGCATCCCCCTGAATGGAATCGCTTCCGGCGAAGCCGTAGATTCGATCATTTCCGGCACCACCGCTGATGACGTCATCGAATTCACTGCCCTTGATCCAGTCGTTCCCCGCATTTCCGTTGATGACAACAGAAGTCACTCCGGAAAACGCGGCACGAGTCACTCGACTGAGGTCGATGCGATTGGCCCCCGTGCCGCCCGCAACAGTGATCGACGTCACGTCCGCTGCGCGTACCGGTGTGGTTCCATCCATCACAACGGCGTTATTTAAGATGACATTCCCGGAGGAATCCGCCCCCAGCGTGAGGCGGTCAGACCTGTCAGCGGTGACCGTCAGTTCATGCGTGGATGCATCAAATGCCGCCGTCGCACTCAACAGAAGCCGAGATTCCAGCTGTACGCAGGACGCTTCCACTCGAAATGTTTTTGAGCGACGGCGGCGTTGATTGCCGGTCGAGACCAGTTGGTTCAGAGATGTTTTCAGCCAGCGACGAATGTTCATGGTCATAAGCCTTCAGGTTGGGATGACGACGGTTGAGAATCGAAAGACAGGCCTGCACGTATGTTCTGTCATATCGCGACGCAATTGCTCGGCGGCCCTTCTGTGACCGCATTGCCCATACGCAGAATCGTCAAAAACCTTGCACGGAAATCTCATTCCTGACGGAGGGGCGGATTCCTGCCGGAACGGCGACACCGTCGCAGTGAAGACTTTTCCACCTTTCCCTGACCTCGAAGCAATCCCGCGCAAGATTTCACCTTGACGGCCGTATTCATTCCGGGTGAATCGGCGTTTGTTGCAATCTGTCTTCCGCTCCAAACAGTGCCGGGAATCGTCGAGTCTTGTCTGCCACTTCGCAGAGAACTCAACCTGGCAAGTCAGATATCAGGTCCAGCAGGGAGTTCCGTATGAGTTTTTCGAATTCGTCAGTACCGTCGATGCCAACAAGCGGTGGATGCAACTCGTTGCCCAACGGTTCAGTGCGTCAACAAAAAGTGCTCCGCGCTTTGGCGACAGCCACCCAAAGGCACCTCGCATCACTATTCCGTCGTTCAATGGCTTGTTATTCACTGGTGTCCGTTTGTACGGGAGTCGTTCTTTGCGCATCGGCTGCTTCTGCCGTCGCCGGGATCGGATCCGCTCAGAAAATGGCGTTGGCGGATGAAGTGATCGTTCATTGCGACGGCTCAACGGAAGCCTCGACATTGCAGCAGGCAATTTCTGACAGCACGAACAGCTCGAATGGCAATCCCCTCACGCAGGGTCAACTGCAGCTGAAGAGCTGTTTTAAAGACTCAGACGCCAAAACCGACGGTGACTCGGAAGGTGTCAGTGACGACAACAGCCGAGCATCATTGTTCAGCAGTTCTCAGGCGGTGGCGGGTACCGTCACCGCTGCGAGGGAACGATCCGATTCATCCGGCGATGATCGCATCAGCGTGGCGGGCAGTTCCAATTCCAATTCGACGTCGACCGTGTCGTCGGAAACGACAGGCTCGTCGAATGGTTTCGACCATGACAGCGATCATCAGAACGGAAGCCACCACGACAACGATCATCACGGCAGCAGCCATCATTCGGAACGCGATGAACACCATCAGGAAAGTCATTCGAGAGGGCACCGAGATCACGATCGTGATTGATCTGCAGATTCGGCACCGAACTCCATGATGAAGCCGCGGAAGCTGACAGATTCTTCCATGAGCCTGTCAGCAGCCGAGCTTCGTAAGCGGCCATCTGTTTACTCGTATTCAATCTGCCGATGCTGAACTGTCAAACAGAATCAGGAGACAGCTCCTGTCTGCAGTTCACGGTCTGTTTGTGAGAATGAAATATGCAAAAGACAATATACGGACCCGCAACACGACGACGAGGATGCATACACCATCGAAGAATGGCGTTCACCATCCTGGAACTCATGGTCGCGATTTCCATCATTGCAGTGCTGATGTCTCTCATCGCACCGGCGTTGATGAATGCTCGGGAGCAGGCTCGCCGGACACAGTGCATGAACAATCTGAGACAGATTGGAATTGGCCTGCACGGATTCCATTCGGCTCAGCGAAGATTTCCCGACGGCAACATACCGAATCGGTTATGGACGTTTCAGTCACAGATTCTGCCGTATCTTGACCGCACCGATCTCTTTGACCGCATCGACTACAACTTTTCCGACTACTGCTTCTTTTACGGTGCGGGAATGGCACCTCCTGATGACCCTCGCCCGGTGGCGGTTTCGGTCTTCGCCTGTCCCAGTGACGACAATGCAGGTCGAATCTGCGAAACGTACGCGGTCACACATGGTCGCCACTCACTGACCAGCTATCTGGGAGTCAGCGGATCGAACCCGGAGTCTCACGATGGAGTCTTCTACAGTGGGAGCCGAGTCAGAATGGATTCCATTCGCGATGGAACATCAAACACGCTGATGGTGGGCGAAAGAGGTATTCCTTCAGACCTTGAACTGGGATGGCTGATGTGTGCCGGGGGAGAAATGCCGGACTATTCCGGAAACATGGATAACCTCCTGAGCACTCGGGACGGGATTTCCAGAGGTTCGGACGATGGATCTCACAACAACCACTTCTGGAGTCATCACCGTGATCAGCTTGGGTTTGCTCTTGCCGACGGATCTGTCCGTACACTTTCGGAAGCAATCTCCCATCCTGTGCTGACCGCTCTTTCCACCGTCAACAGCTCAGACCATGCCAGGTTTTAAGTGGGCCTGACACAACCGGCACCTGCTTTCACAATTTGGAGCAAACCGGATGAAATACGTGTCGGGAAGGGTGCCTGTCGCTGTATTCGCGAGGGCCTTTCAGGAGAAGAATCACGTTATCCCGCGAGACCGGGAGCAACCGTGGCTGTACAAATCGTCTCCTCGGCGTCGTCCGTGGCCATGTACGACGAACATCCGAATTCACAGTGTTGCTTCACAGTGTTGCTGAACCGGCTTGCTGAAGCCTAATCCTTCACAACGGGATTGATCAGCGTTCCGATGCCCGCAACCGTGATGGCCACAATATCGCCGTTTTCCAGAGTGAAATCATCATTGGGAACGATTCCCGTTCCGGTCATCAGAAAGGCACCGTTGGGAAATTCGCTTTCGCGGAACAGCCATCCGGCGAGTTCCTCAACGGTTCGATGCAGTTGGGTCAGATCTGTTGTCCCTTTGAAAACCTCCTGACCGGATCGTTCGATAATCAGTTCAATCTGAGTCCCCGGAAGATCCAGCGGACGATCCGCCAGCAGTACACACGGACCAAGCCCCGCGCATTGCCGGTAAACCTTGGCCTGTGGCAGGTACAAAGGATTTTCGCCTTCGATGTCACGAGCGGACATGTCGTTTCCGATGGTGTACCCGACGATCTTGCCACGAGGGTTGATGACCAAAGTGAATTCGGGTTCCGGGACAGACCACTGGCTGTCAGAACGAACACGGACAGGCTGCCCTGGGCCGGAAACTCGTCCCGGAGTGGCTTTCATGAATAGTTCCGGACGGTCTGCATCGTAGACCTTGTCATAGTGCGACGCGCCGCTTTCAGATTCTTCCATCCGCGCGATCTGACTTCGCTTGTAGGTAACTCCGGCCGCCCAGACTTCCTGAGCATCAATGGGGGCCATGAACTGCAGATCGTCAAAGGGAATCAGTTGTGAATCCGGTCGCAGCAGAAAACGAGCGAGTCCCGCGGGGTCCTCCGAGTGCAGAATATCACTCAGCGAATGGCAGCTGCTGACCTGAGTCAGATCCAGCACCTGAACAGCATTGGCGTGGACAGCCGCAACGTGCAGACTTCCGTCATTCAATCGAATTTTTGCGAGTTTCACGACCTGCTATCTTCCCCTGCTAACCTCGATTCAGTCCGTCGGCAGTGTCCGCTGACACTGTGACGATGACGAAGTCTGTTCGAAACCTTTCAATGTGACAATTGACTTAGCGGCCAATCCGGCAGAATTTGAATCCTCAGCCTTTTTCAATCCTGAACAGACCGCAGCGCATCGACGGTCCTGCGAAAATCGTCCGGCAGAGGAGCTTCAAAAGTCATCAGCTCATTCCGCTCGGGATGTCGGATTGTCAGCCGGAACGCATGCAGAGCCTGCCGTGAAATCAGCACTTCATCATCAGCGGCATCTTCAACAGCGAATGGGTTGGCCTGGCGACGCGTGAACTGACCTTCCCCAGTATAAAGTCGATCGGCAATGATGGGCGTCCCGATATGCAACATATGGACGCGCAACTGATGGGTTCGGCCGGTTTCCGGACGCAGTCGCATCAGAGCATAACCGCGAAATTTCTCTGCGACTTCATAGAACGTGACGGCTTCCCGAGATCGCTCGGTCGGCGAACACACCATCATGCGTTCGCGAACTCGATTATGAACGCAGACATGCGTTCGAATGAAGTCTGATTCAAAGTCGGGCACACCTCGGACGATCGCCAGATACTCTTTTTTCGTCTGCCGCTGTTCGAACTGTCGACTGATCTTCTGGTGAACACGATTGTCCTTGGCAATCAGAATCACACCGGTTGTGTCACGATCCAGTCGATGCACAATGCCGGGACGATGCCGCCCTCCCACATCACTCAGGCGGTCAAAATGAAACTGCAGTGCAGCGGCAAGAGTTCCCGAATAACTTCCTCGCCCCGGATGCACGACCATACCGGCAGATTTGTTGACGACGACAAGAAACTCGTCTTCGTACAGAATATCCAGGGGAATGTCTTCCGGCTGAAAATGAGTTTCATCCGCGTCCGGAAGTTCAACGTCGATTCGATCATTCACGCGCAGGCGACGGGATGCCTTGGCGGCCATGCCGTTCAGCCGCACGGTTCCGGATTCAATGGCCTTTTGCAGTTGCGCTCGACTGTAATTGGGGAAGAGTCGGTTCAGGTAGTGATCCAGCCGCCAGCCATGGGCGCGCGATTCGACGGTGAGCTGCACGGCCTGCCCGGCGGAAATGTCGTGCACGGGCAGGTCATCGTCGGCCGACTGTTCATCCAATGGCGTCTCGGACCGTCCATTCGGACGATCGGAATCCGTCATTTCGGTGATTCTCCGGCTTGTTCGGGCTTGTTCTCCGCCGCAGGCTCAGCATCCGATTTCTCGGCAGGAGCAGCCGTGTCGGCGGCATCGCCTTTTGATTCGGCACCCGAAGCGGCGGGCTCTTCCTTTTTCTCGGCTTCTGCTGATGGTTCCTTTTTGTCAGCTTTCGCTGATTCAGCCGGCTTCTCGTCGGTCTTTTTTTCAGCTGCGGTCTCAGCGGGAGCTTCTGCTGCTGGCTTCGCTTCCTTTGCTTCAGCTGGTTTGGGTTCCGCCGGTTTTGGCTCAGGCTCGGAAGCCTTGGGCGTCGCAGGAATATTCAGTGACGGCATCCCCGGAACAGGTGGCTGTCCCGGAGCCAGGCCGGGATCGACCGGAACGGGATTCTGCTGGTGGAACCACTTGTAGAAGGCTTTGCTGTCTGCCGTGGCCAGTTCTTCAATACGAGTTTCTGCATAGTCCTTGACCAGCGAATTCCTGAATTCGTCGACCACGCGTTTCCATGCACTGATCGCGGCTTCGGCGCTGGCGTCGGAGCCGTCGCATCGAGCTTCCGTCACCCGAGCCAGACCGATCAGGACTCGTTCGCGGACGGAATCTTCAATGTCTCGACGTTCCGCCAGACGCTTGTACGCCGCCTCCGCCTGATCCAGTTCCTCCATCCCCACAGGACGGTTCATGAACATATTCGTGACGGCATTGTCAAGCAGTCGATCTCCCTGACGCAGTCGAGACCAAACCGCGATCTTTGTATCCGGGAAATTGTCCGCCACGTCACGGTACTGTTCCGGTTGAGTCGCAAGAAGCAACTCTCGCGAGGCGTCGACGTTGCCCGCTGGCTGTCGACGGATGTAGATGAACACTGCCGCAATCGCAAATAATGCAGCCAGTCCGTAAATGACGACCGTGCCATTCTTTTCGAACCACGGGCGGGAATGGCGCAGAAGCTTTTCCAGTTCCGTTTGATCGTGGTGCGTATAGTGCGTTTCAGTCATGGATGCCCGTGGCTCCGTGAATCATCAATGATTGGTTAGAATAAAATAACGTGCAGGAAACCAGAGCGACGCCAAATCGCCCGATCATGCCGACTGGTATTCCGCGGAAACCCCGCCGCGGCACCGGAGAGTATCAAGCCGGAAAATTCCGGTACCAGCGACTCACTGTCGTTCCGCGAATCGCAGCGACTACGAGAAATCGTGCCGTCGAAGTTCTTCGCGGGTGATTTCGTCAGAAGTATAAGTGAGCACTGGATTTTGGGTCAACCGGACGATTACCGAACAGATGTGATCCTGAATCCCGGGAATCTGATGCTCGGCACGAAATTTCCGCCGCGTCTTTTCGCAGAAACCTAAGAACTTCACGCGCGGAAGGCGTCGCAACTTCAAGTCGACATTTTCACATCACCGACATTCTCACATCACCAAAGAGTCGCAACTGCAACGTGTGGTTGGAACACTCGGCCGCAGGCCGCGTCCGAATGAACCACAAGTTTCCCAGTAAGGCGTGCGTTGGTCTGAAAATCACCAAATTTCAGATGAATCGGCTCCATTGAGCGTTCACACCATCAGAACCCTATACTCCCGAACACGCATGCCGTCTCACCAACATAAATCACACGATTGAGACTCCCTGTCCCATCGACCGCCTGCCCAAACACGACTTTGATCAAACATATGGACAACATCTCAAGCCCAATTGCCAACTGGATTGTCGATCGACGATTGTTGGTCCTGGGACTGCTGTTCGTGGTGTCCGGAATCGCAATTGTCGGGCACCGAAATCCACGCCTCATTCTGAACGTCATTCGTCCCACGCCGGAGGTTGCAGCACCGGCAGCAGAACGCCAAAGCAGCCGACCGCCGCGAAGCAGTTCACGTAACGGTCGGGCGCCGGTTGAGGAGTTCAGTCTGTCACGGGCCGATGCCGTGTTGGTTGTGCAGTCGGATCAGTTCTTCACGCCCGCCGGAGCCTCAGCACTGCGCGCGGTGGTGAAAGATCTGGAACAACTGCAGCAGGTGCGAAGCGTCCTGTGGATGGACAGAATTCCGCCGCTGAACATCTTCGGACTTCCGGAACCCCTGTTTCCTCGGTCGGAAGCGTCGCCTGCGCGATTCACGGCCGCCAGAGACAAAGCGATGAAGCATCCATTGGTCGGCGGCCGGATGCTCAGCAGTGACGGAAAAACTCTGCTGATGCTCATCACCTTTCGTGACGAATATCTGTTTCACGATGCCGACGCCACAACAGCGCTTCGAGAAACCGCCGAACGGTCGCTGCAGGCATACCCGGGTCTTTCGATGTCGTTTCAGGTGACGGGTGAAATCCCGGCAACCCTGGCCGCCATTGCGTCGCACGAAGCCAATCAGGTGCGCTACCAGTTGATTGGTTACGGGATGACTCTGCTGATGACCATCATTCTGTTTCGAGGTCTGCGAGCCGTCCTGATTGTCGCGGCGGCGCCGGCCACGGGAGTCTTTTGGACGATGGGCTGGATTCAGTTTTTTGAATACAACCGCAATCCTCTGATCGATGTCATTCTGCCCGTCCTTGTGAGTCTGGTGGGACTCACGGACGCTGTTCATCTGATGGTTCAGATCCGAAAACTGCGAGCCAGCGGGCTGTCCGAACGAGACTCCGCGCGCATCGGCCTGCGACAGGTGGGGCTGGCGTGTTTCATGACTTCGTTAACAACGGCCATCGGATTCGGTTCGCTGACTCAGGCTGACTCGCGCTGGGTGCAGGAATTCGGTGTCTGCAGCGTTGTGGGAGTTATTCTGACCTTTGTTTCGGTGGTGACGGTGATCCCATTGGCATGTTCCACGTGGCTGGGTCGCACGATTCACATTGGGCTGGATCGCAGCCTGATCGATCGCCATCTGAGCCGTATGTCCGTTCTGATTGACTATGTTCTGCAGCGAAAAAATCGAATCTGCGTCATGGCTGTCGTTTCAACGTTGCTGCTGTTCGCAGTCTGCATGACGCTGGAGCCGGATCAACGTCTGAGCGACGGACTTCCCGAAAGCGCTGAGGCAACTCAGGCCATGCGACACATGGACGAAGCATTCGGCGGCCTGGAGTTTTCTCAGATCGAAGTCCGCTGGGACGACACCATTGATGCCGATTCTTCTGAAATCCTGGAGACGATCATTGAGGTCGACGACCTGGTCAAATCGGAACCGCTGATCGGACACCCGCTTTCGATTCGAGAACTCATCGACGCTCAGCCGGGAAGCGGACCGCCTCACGAACGCATGTCCATGATGGAGCTGCTTCCCCCACCGCTCAAGCGAGCCTTCTACAATCAGGATTCCCGCGAAGCGAAGGTGACGTTTCGAGTACAGGACGTGGGGATCGCGGCCTATGGCCCCGTCTTTCAACGCATCGAAGACGGACTGAATCGGATTCAGCAACAGCATCCCCGGTTTCATTTTGAGATGAAGGGAGATGCCGTCTGGCGCTGGAAAAATCTCTATCAGATTGTTGTCGATCTGGCCAAAAGTCTTGGTTCCGCATCCATCATCATTCTTGTCGTGCTGACCATCGTGTACCGATCCATTCGGCTGGGACTGATTTCGATCATCCCCAATGTCTTCCCGCTGGCCCTGACAGGTGCGTACCTTGCCGTGATGGGCTACAACCTGGAAATTGTCATGGTCCTTAACTTCACCGTGTGCCTGGGAATTGCCGTCGACGACACGATCCACTTCCTGACTCGATACCGGGAAGAAAGTCAGCAGGAAGGCCCGACGACAGACGCCATTCGTCGAGCGTTCACGGGAGTCGGCACGGCACTGATCATGACCACCACCGTTCTGGTCGTGGGCTTTTCCACGGTGATGTTCAGCGACTCGCGCGATCACCACATCTTCGCCACCATGGGCGTCCTGACCATCGCCGCAGCCCTGTTCGGCGACCTGATCTTTCTGCCCGCACTTCTGGCCCGCTTCGGACCGGCCGCCAAACTATCTTCAGAAGCCGGATCATCTTCAGAACAGGCCCACGC
>JAGQPY010000142.1 GCA_020426485.1 Planctomycetaceae bacterium | reverse complement strand
CCGGTTAGCCACCCTTTTTCCTCTGATGGCAACGATCTTTGCTTTTGTCTTCCTTGGCTGTTTCACTCCACCTGAGACAATCTGCCCCCCTCACTTCTCTCTATTCGTGCCCGTCAGAAACGATCAGTCCCATTCAGTGTGCGGACAAATCAACGCCTGAATTCCCGCCTCTCAGGTTGCCCTTTACAACCCACCAATTAAAATGCCGCACCATCGGGATGTAGCTCAGCTTGGCTAGAGCGCTACGTTCGGGACGTAGAGGTCGCAGGTTCGAATCCTGTCATCCCGATTCCGAGGCAATACCGCTTGCCATTTCTAATTGTGGCAAGCGGTTTTTCGTGGGTAGAGGCACATCACTTTATTGGGGCTGAAAGTAGTTTCTTCCAACGGCGCGGAGAGTTCTTGCCCCAAAAATGCAGTAAGCCAACTCGGGGTCGGCGGCTGAACATCGCCGAAAGGTAGCTGCAAAAACGCGAGCTTCGGGTTTGCTGCGTTGGACCGGCAGCTGGCAGGGATGGCGATCATGATTGACATTGGTTCCTTGACCGCCGGACAGGTGCTGCCTGAATCGGAAGTCGGGCGACACGTTCAGCGCGCCGCACAGATTGCCGGGCGACCTGAATCCTGCTGCACCAACCGCAACGCGGCACCATAAAGCCAACTCAGTACCGTGTCGCTGCGAACGTGTTTACACTTCTGCTGACTCAGCCCATGCGGCAACCGTCTGGTTCGATAGCGATGGCGTCCGTTTGGGGACAGCCGACGCAGCAGAGGAGGCAACAGAAATGACAGCGAAGACTGAGACACAGGTTTCCGAATCGCAGCGGGGCGGAAGCGGAAAGTCCGGCGGCAGATCATCCGGCTCAAAATCGTCCGGTGACAAGAAGCCATCGCAGAAGCGCAATCGGTTTCATGATTGCCTTGGATCGCTGACGTATTACCAGGCGTGTGAGATGCTCGGTGATGATGGTCAGAAGCTGATTCGCGGCGGTGCGGCGAAGTTTGATGTGCAGTCAGACCGTGACGTGTTTCTCGGCGGCGACCTGTTTCGAGTGCGCGTGGAAGACATGGAGCTGAAGAGCGGCGTTGCCATCGCCACGCTGACACTGCATTCCGGCCGCAAGAAGCAGATTCACTCCAACTGCGACCAGTGCGAGGCGTTCTGTGAACACATGGGCGCCGCGTTGGACTTTCTGTTGTCCGCCAAGTCGGAACTCGGACTGGCGATGCCGCCGGATGAATCCGTGCCGCTGGAAAAGCTCACCGAAACCGAACTGCTGGAACGAGCCATCGCGGAACGCCGCAACCGCGCCGAGAACGAAGCGATGACGGTGCGGGCGATGGATCGGGAAACGCCATGGACCGATTATATCGTCACCAGTCGAAGTTCCGGTCGCAGTTATCGCGTCGCGTTGCGCAGCATGGAAGCTCGGGATTCTTACTGTACCTGCCCCGACTTCCGCAACAATCATCTGGGAACCTGCAAACACATCCTTCGAGTACAAACGGGTGTCGGGAAGAAGTTCAGTGCGAAGCAGTTGAAGAAGCCTTATCGGCGGCGGCGGATTTCTGTGCGAGTCGACTACGGGCCGCAGCGAGGTGTGCTGTTCAATCTGCCTCACAAAGCCGATGACAAGGTTCTGGAAATCGTCGGCACCGCCGGCCACACGGCGCTGACGTCGCCCGGCGAGGTGCTCAGTCGCATTCAGGCTCTGGAAGAAGCCGGTTATCGAGTCACCGTGTTTCCGGATGCGGAACAGTTCGTTCAGCGGCGACTGGTGCAGGAACGCATTCGCAGTGAATGTGACGCAATTCGAGTTGATCCGGAGAATCATCCGCTCAGAAAGAATCTGCTGCACGCGGAACTGCTGCCCTATCAGCTTGACGGCATCGCCTTTGCCGCGGGTGCCGGGCGAGCCATCCTGGCGGACGACATGGGCCTGGGCAAAACGATTCAGGCCATCGGAACGGCGGAACTGCTGAGTCAGCTGGCCGAAATTCGTCGAGTGCTGATTGTGTGTCCGGCGTCCCTGAAAAGCCAGTGGCGCGGCGAAATCGCGAAGTTCAGCGGCCGGTCGACTCAGATTGTTTTCGGCGGCGGCAACGAACGGCAGGAACAATACAACGGTGACACGTTCTTCACCATCTGCAACTACGAGCAGGTTCTCCGCGACATCACCGCCGTGGAAAGCGTGCCGTGGGACCTGATCGTTCTGGATGAAGGTCAGCGCATCAAGAACTGGGAATCCAAAACCAGCAACGTCATCCGCCAGCTCGACAGCCCGTTCCGTTTGGTGCTCTCGGGTACCCCGCTGGAAAACCGTCTGGGCGAACTCTACACCGTCACCAAATTCGTCGACGACGAACTGCTGGGCCCGGCCTATCAGTTCTTCAACCGGCATCACGTCGTCGACGACCGCGGCAAGACTCAGGGCTACCAGCGACTGGACGAACTGCGAGCCAAACTGTCGAACGTTCTGCTCCGCCGCACGCGCAGTGAGATCGCTTATCAGCTTCCCGATCGCACGGACGAAGTCATCCGCATCGAAGGAACTCAGGAACAGCTCGACATCCAGAATGCCAACTGCGCTCGGGCCGCACAGATTGCTGCGAAGAAGTTCATGACCGAAATGGACCGGCTGGTCATGATGAGCTGTCTGGCCAATGCGCGGATGGCCTGTGACAGCACGTGGCTGCTGGATCAGGAGTCGCCGGAATACAGCAGCAAGCTGGAACGTCTGGCAGAACTGCTGGAGGGACTGATCGAAGATCCCACGCGGACGATTGTCATCTTCAGCGAATGGCGGCGAATGCTGGATCGCATTGAGCAGCGTTTGGATCAGCTTGGGGCGGACCATGTTCGTCTGGACGGTGAAGTTCCGCAGAAGAAACGACCGGCTCTGGTGGCGCGGTTTCAGAAGGACCCGCAGTGCCGAGTCATCCTGATGACCAATGCCGGATCCACGGGACTGAATCTGCAGTCGGCCAACACCGTCATCAACGTAGACCTGCCGTGGAATCCCGCCGTGCTGGAACAACGCATCGCTCGAGCCCACCGCATGGGACAGAAGAATCCGGTGCACGTTTACAAGCTGGTGACGGTCGGCCCGGACGTCCATAATCCAACCATCGAAGAACGACTGCTGGATACTCTGGCCTCAAAGCAGGATCTCGCCGACGCCTCACTGAACATGGACAGCGACGTCAGCGAAGTGTCCATGATCGGCGGTATGGAAGATCTGAAACGCCGACTGGAAGTCATTCTGACACCGAAAACAGCATCCGTTGATCAAAGCCAGCAGCGGCGAGTGGAAGAGGAAGCTCGACAACTGGCCGAAAAGAAAGAGAAGATCTCCGAAGCCGGCGGATCACTGATTTCTGCCGCACTATCACTCGCCGGAGAACTCATCGGCCAGACCAGTTCGACTCCTGCCGACGAAACCACCGTCGACAAACTCACCCAACAACTCAGCCAGTGCGTCGACCGTGATGAACAGGGCCGTCCTCAACTCAAGATCAGCCTTTCAGGCGAAGACGCCCTGCGCAGCATGGCAAGAACGCTGGCCAGGCTGCTGGGGCAATGACAACTGTTCCGGGAATAACTGTGAAAAGGTGTGTGGCGTAACCTCCCAGCCTGCCATTGAATTAATCCGCAAGCCCCCGTTGTGGCCGGTTTTCGGACCAAGCCACCCGTGCCTGATTCCTGTCGTTGCTCAGACTCAGAAGTCGGCCGAGATCGGATCTGCTTGGTCGGTGGTGACAAGTGCCCTCAGGAATTCCTCGGCGAAATCGTGGGGAATCCAGCGCACGCTGCCATCCGCCAGTCCGATGTTTATTCCGGGACCGTGGTTGCAGTTGTCATCGTCGTCATTCGCACTGAGTCTCAGGTCGGTCAGCAATTCGCCGGGTGTGACATCGTCGGGGGACATCCAGTGAACAGCATGCTGTCGAACTTCAGCCGTCATCAATGTGTGATGATGTCCGTCAGGAATGTCTGTGACACCCGACATTCGGCTGCCGCTGAACAGACCGTCTTCTGATGTCACCACGACGTAATTTGTGAGCCGATGGAGGTGCTGTCTGACGATCTCAGAGGCTTCATCTCCGCGATGGTCGCCCGGGCAGCGGTAAAGATCGGGCATCGCATCCTGCAGAGAAATATTGTTGGGGCCATCCCAGGGCTCATCAAACCGGTAGTGGCTGTACAGAGTCTGCTGGTCCAGATAAGGCAGCAGCAGAACTCTCCAACTGTGCATCGGTCTCCCGTCGTCATCGCAAACAACAGCAGGCGGAAAAGATCCGTACTCGGCGTAGTAGCTGAAGAAGGCCAGCCCCAGTTGTTTCAGGTTATTTCTGCAGTTGGTCCGCGGCGCAGAACCACGCGAGGACTGGACCGCCGGCAGAAGCAACGCCGTCAGAACGCCAAGGATGAAGATGACCGCCAGAACTTCCCGAAGCCATCCCTTGCTTTCGGGAGTTGGTGAAACAGGCGTCATTTGAGGCGACAGATAAAGATTCTCCTGCGTCACGGCATCACCTGTCATTCGGGGTAAGCCTCGTACTGCAGACATTCTATGCCCGTGTTCGTCCTGAAAACAGCCACTGGTTTCACTCACCTCCATGCTGCACAAAGTCGCCATCACGCTCCGCTTGATGAGCTGAGCTGAGGCGACCACCAGCCCCCATTTCGACTCGACCGGCAAGAAGACCTGGCCGCCGGTAACTTGCAGGACGCGACATGTTTGCCTTCAGGCCTGACGGAGCGAGGGAATTTCAGCCGGTGGTGCTTACGTCACCGACGATGTTCCCGCTTCGGCTGCAGCGGAATGTTTTCGGCACGGACTTCCATCCACGTATAAGGCCGCATCTGGAACTGCACTTCCCTGATCTTCTCACCCGGCAGTCTCGGAAAGGCGGCCTGTGACTGATAAACCTGTCCCGCGCTGACGCCGCCGCGGGAGGGGGATTCATGGATTGTTCCGGAATCATCGACGGCCCGAATCCGAAACTCCTGATCGAAGACGTTGTGAGAAACAATCACGCCGGTACCCATGCCGTCAGAAAATGCCTTCGAGAATACGACGCTTACCGCGTTGTAGCCTGTTGCTGTTGCAGAACGCGCGTCGCTTTTGGCGACCGTTTGCCAGTCTGCGGTGCCGATACCAATGCGGGCGCTCACGGTCTTGTTGTCGTCCGGCATGGCAAACCATTTCGCCATCAGCCGTGTTCCCGCCGGCAGGGGTTCGGTACTTGACGGTGTTCCTCCGGAAACTGCTGTCGGGCCGATGAGTTTCCAGGTGACAGTGGCGTCTTCCGGCACGTTGTCAACGGCCACAACCAGTCGTCGCCACAGTTTCGATTCGGCGGACATGTTCTGCTGATGAGTCCACGTGAACGGCACGTCTTCCAGGATTCCCCCTGTGGCATCCCACCACTGCTGCGGTGTCGAGTCGTGCGTTCCGACAGCCACGATACGAACAACGGGCTTCGCCTTCACGGGAGTGCCGGTATCAGCCGCGGCCGCTGCTGCAGACGTTTGCTGTTGCTTTTCCTCGGGCGACTGTGCGGCCCTGCTGACGGACATCGGCAGCAGGGTTAACGTCGGCAGGGCAATCAGAGTCACAAAGAGCACCAGTGACGAACATGACACCGGGCTGAGGGTGGTGAGAGGTTCTCCGAGCAGTCGTGCAATCCGCCGACGAAGTTCCGAAGGCGACTGCGGGACAGCGGCGATCGCGGCCAGTTCTGTTCGTCGTGTGAGAGCAGCCGTACTGTGTTCCGCAACCTTCAACAGCGCGCCGGCGTACCGCAATCGACGTTTTCCGGTATTGACGGTGTTCATTGTTGGGGTTCGGCAAACGTAATCGTCGCAGCAATATTCCCGCAGCACATTGAGTCTACGAGAGATGAGCCACACGGCGGGGTTGAAGAACAGCAGTGTTTCCGCCATTCGCTGCAGCGGCAGCACCCACAGGTCGCGACGACGAATGTGAGCCACCTCATGGGCCAGCAGCAATTCAAGCTCTTCAGCCGTCAGACCGCTGACGGCTGAAATCGGCAGCACAACCGCCGGACGCAGTAAGCCGGTGACGTGAGGCACAACCACACGTTCCACCGTCAGCAGTGCCGGGACAACACGCACCCGCAGTTGCCGACAGACCATTTCCAGCGTCTCGGTGATGCCCGAATCCGTCACCAGATGTGCTGTTTGACGCGTGTTGTGCAATCGAAAGACATCCTGTATCAGTCGCGACAGCATCAGGATGACGCCGCAAAAATAAAACCCGACGACAAAAGGAGAACACCGTTGCAGGAACGACCAAGCGTGTGTTCCTGTGCGACCAACGTCTCCTGTTGGCGACTCCAGCGCGATGTCTGCGGCAGCAGTTTTGTGTGGCAGTCCGGACGAAGCCACGGATCGTGACGCCCCAAAAACAGCAACCGGCGTGTTCGCCGGTTGCTGATGCGCGGCGGAGATCCATCGATACGTGACCGGCACGACGGACAGACTGATACATAGAGCCGCCAGATGGATGACGTAGGCGGACTGAGGTGATCGGTTGCCGAAGCGGCGGTCCCAAATCCACGCGAAACCCGCCGGCATTGCAACCAGCCACAGTGAATGCAGCAGTGCCAGAGACAGACAGGCGGTTGAGTCGGACACCAGTTCTGTATTGAAATTCATGGCTGCTGCTCCTTTGCCTTGCGTGTGATTATCTGTCGAATGGCGTTCAGTTCGGTTGCATTCAGATCTGCCGTTTCCACCAGGTTCAGGACGAGGGCTGAGGGTGACCCGTCAAAAAGCCGTGAAACAAGGTCCTCCGTCATTTGCTCGGAAATTTCTTCGCGGCGGACTTTTGGCCGAAACAAGAACGACTTCCCGTCCTTTCGACGAGTCAGGTATCCCTTTCGGTGCATGATGTTCAGCATCGTGATGACGGTGCTGTGAGCCAGACGACGTCCGCTCTGCTCTTCCAGCCGCGCGCGAACATCACGCACCAGCAAAGGTGATTCGTCCCACAGTATTCTGAGAATCGCGAGTTCGAGCTCCGTCGGATAAACACTTTCCGAACGTGGCATAATGTTGATTCCTTTCTGTTCCCGAGGGATGCAACAAACGTTCTGATCCGGGAACTGCACCGCGGCAGACTGAAGACCATCTAATTGATTAGATGATTCTGCTGAGCCCGGCTCATTTTGTCAACAGATCATCTAAGAGTTTAGATGATCTGTTGCACGTGTTTTTTTTCCGTCACGAATGGCATCGTGAGCCTACGTTTCAGCGACACTGCCGCGTCGGCGCAACCGGTGCCGAATCCTGATCATTCCGTCAGGCAACACTTAATGCTGGTACTCAGCGCCGCGTCGACGCACCATGTTTCTGCCTGAGAACCAGGTTCCGAGGTCGAGTCGGTCATTCAAACGGGCTTAGCCGCCCCTTCCGTTTCGGGATCATCGCGATACCGTTCAGGTTTTCATAAGTTCGTTTGCCGATGGAAATTCGCACCAGAGCCCGGGGCAACGTCTCATAAGAGATCGATGACCTGTGCGTTAAGCGAACTGTAATTTCCGGGGGAAAATGCTTAACAGTGTTGGCTGAAGGGGTTCAACAAAACTTCAGCGCGTTGTCACACTGAAGGTACCAACGATACTCGGCGGCTTATAATTTCTGGCCGTGAAATGCGTGATCTTGAAAAGCATCTGTACGAAACCGGCACGTTCTCTGCGTTTCGGTATGTGTTAAATTATGGAGTTTGAGCACGGGTCGGACTCTGCCGACGTCGAGAATCGAGTTGGCAGGACTGTCGATGCAGTGGGACCCCTTCCTGACGTAGATCGGAGTGAGAACATCAGCTTTTTTGGCTTCGGTTTCGTGAGTCGGCGGTCTATCCTCCTTCAATCAACAGTCGCCTTGTCAGGGTGATGATGAGGCTGAGACGCTACGGATCATGATCTCACGGATGAAGGGTCGGCAGCGGTCAGCGAGAAGTGTCCACGATCCTTAAACTTCGGCCTGGAAGACAAATGAGAACAATCAAGCTGTGCCTGCTCGCGATTCTGCAACTGTTCGCGCTGAGTCTTCATGCCGCCGAGACATTTGCTCCTTACCAAAGCACCGAAGATGTTCCCCAGAACGTGACGGATCTGTGGAAGGGTTACGACGCGACGAAAGAACAGCTGGATGTTGAGGTCGTTCAGGAATGGAAGACCGATGGAGTGGTTACGCGGTACGTGACGTTCAAAGTCGGCACGTTCAAGGGATCGGATGCTCGAATCGCGGCGTACTATTCCTTTCCGGACAATGGTCAAAAGAACGCTGCCTTTGTCTGGAGCCATGGTGGCGGGCAGCGTGCTGAACGCGGCCGCGGGGTTTATTTTGCGAAGCAGGGCTTTGCGACCGTCGATATCAACTGGCTGGGGCGACCGATGGAAGACGATATCGCCGTGAATACCGACTGGGGAAGCGTCGATCCATCGCAGGGGCCTCTGTTTTATGCCAAGGCGTTGCGAAAGAACTGGAAACTCGATTTGCGCCCCGATGAGTTTTCGCCGGATCCTGTTGTCAGTCCCCGAAATTCGAACTGGTTTCTGCTGACGGTCGCAGGCCGCCGAGCGATCACGTTTCTCGAACAACAACCGGAAGTCGATGCCAATCGCATCGGCTTCTCGGGCTATTCGATGGGTGGTATGATTACGGCGCTGACTGCGATTGATTCGCGACTGAAAGCCGTCGTGCCGCTGGTCGGTGGGACCGGATTCAAGTCCATCGACTTTCCCGGCGGCATCGTCGGCAGCAGCATTCGGCACAGTTTTCAGGGAGAAGAACTGGGGCTGTACGTGAACACAATGGACGCCTGTTCCTACTGGCCGCTGGTGAAGTGTCCGGTGATGTTCATCAGTTCGTCCAACGATTTTCATTCCACGTTTGAACGAATTTATCAGTCAATGGCGTTGCTGCCGCATGGTCATTGGCGAGTCAGCACCAACATTCATCAGAATCATGGTCCCGGTTCCGAACAGTGGGTGATGCTGAATCTTTGGTTCAATCAATACCTGAAGGGCGTCGATCAGAAAATTCCGGTTACTCCGCCGTCGACGTTTCAGGTCGCCGGCAAACAAGCGACTTTCACCGTCATCCCGGCTGATCAGGATCGACTCAAAAGTACCGAAATCTACTTCAGCCATGATCCGAATTCGCGAACTCGCTTCTGGAACCGAGCCCGGGCGACTCAGGCCGGTGATCAGTGGTCTGTCGAATTACCCGTCTACGAGAATCTGCCGCTGTACGTGTTCGCAATGTGTCGATATCGGCTGGATCGAACAATTGCCCTGGAGCGCGGTGAGACGTCAACGTTCGTTTTGAATTCACTGGAACATTCGCTGGTGCCTGAGCATGTCGATCTGACTGCACTGGCGAAAATCCCGAAGACGGGTTGTGTGATTGACGAATTCAGGAACGGCGTTCAGGACTGGTCGACTCGCGACGGGCGAACCATCAGGACGTACAAGTTTCAAAACCCGAGCCTTGATCGGTCAAACGACAAAAAGCTGTCGTTGTCCATTGATCCTCAAGGACGAAAACTGGCCGTGCGACTGAACATCGACAGCAAATTCCTCAGTCAGCCCGACAATCTCGGCGACTTCACCTACGCAACCCGAGTTGTCGGCGACGGGCCACAGGAACTGATCATCAGCCGCGACGACTTTCGAAGTGATGCTGGCAAGACATTGGAGTGGTCCAAAGTTGCTGCCTTTGAGATTACAATCATTGATGAATCGACTCGTCAGAAAGTTGACCTGACAGCGCGAGACGGCCATGCCGTCCTGCAACGGATTGAATTGGTCGACTGAGTTCTGCTGAACCAACATCGCAAACAGACACAGATGAACCGAATATCTATCCGATTCTGTCCCGGACTTGCCATCGCGACTGCAGGCCTGTTGTTCGCACAATCTGTTCACGCCGACGAGCGTCCCAACATCGTGTTCATCTTTGCGGACGATTGGGGATGGGGGGATCTCGGTTGTCATGGGCATCCCTATGTGAAAACGCCGAACATTGATCGGCTGGCGCGCGAGGGGACGGATTTTCAACGGTTTACGGTGGCCAGTGGTGTTTGTTCGCCGAGCCGCACGGCGGTGATGACAGGGCATTTTCCGGCTCGGTACAACATTGATGCTCACTTTGCGTGGGTGCCGCAGAATCAGAAACGCAATATGCCGGACTGGCTCAGTCCGAGGACCACTCTGCTGCCGCGCCTGCTGCAGCAGGCTGGCTACAGAACAGCGCACTTTGGCAAGTGGCATTTGTCGAATGACATGATTCCTGATTCGCCGCTGCCCAGTGAGTACGGCTACGATGAATACGGAGCGTTCAACTGCGCCGGTGAGCAGATGCCCGTTCACGAAGACGCTCGGCACGCAATCGCGTTCATGGAGAAGTGCGTCGAGATCCACAAACCGTTCTTCATCAACCTGTGGATGCACGAACCGCATACGCCGTTTCACACGGTGCCGAAATATGAATGGCGATTCCGCGATCTGGATCGGCCCGACCAGATCTATGCATCGGTGCTTTCGCACGCTGACGATCGCATCGGCGAAGTGCTCAACGCGATCGATCGACTGAAACTCACCGATAACACGCTGGTCATCTTCAGTTCCGACAACGGCCCCGCGCGAAGTGCTCGACCTGCGGAGCTGGAATTGATGTATGACAGCGCCACGGGGGCTGGCTGGGGCATCGGCGGATCGAAAGGGATTACGGCCGGCCGCAAAGGTTATAAGTCATCGCTGTTTGAAGGCGGCATTAACGTCCCGTTTATTGCTCGGTGGCCGGGCAAAATCACGGCGGGCCGGATCGATTCGCAATCGCTGATTTCCGCCGTTGATCTGCTGCCCACTTTCTGCGAACTTGCAGGTATGAAACTTCCCGCTGATTACCGACCCGACGGAATCAGCCAGGTGGCAACTCTGATGGGCCAGCCGTATCCGAAACGCACCAAGCCGTTGTTCTGGAAGATTCAGGCTGCGTGGCCACCTCGAAACGAACAGCCTGACCACTGGGCCGGATTCGTCGTCGTTGACGGGCACTGGAAACTGCTGACCAGCTCCGATGGCAGCCACGCCGAACTTTACCACCTGCAGGACGATCCGCTGGAGAAAAATGACCAGAGTTCTTCACGTCCGGAAGTTGTTGCCGAGTTAGAACAAAAACTACGTGCCTGGCAGACTTCACTTCCCGCTCATCCCGGTGGCGACGTGTTCTCACGGGAACGCGGCCAGTAGGTCTGATTCGTTTCGGGTCAGACTGACATGATCGGCATCGGGAGGTCGCTCCTTCGGCAAGCCGGGATCGATCTTTTCGTGACAGGGACTCTTGTCTCCGCGTTCATTCTTTCAATTTAGCGATCAGGTAGTCGAGGACCGTGTTGTGCTTCACGCTTGGGGCGTCCGGGTAGACCAGTTCACAGGCGACGTTGTTTGCCAGGCAGTGTTCCTGAAGTTTGACGCCAAAGTTGGAGGTGTGAGTCGGGTCTGGTTGTTCCTGTCCCAGTGCTGGTGGAGAGTTGAAGAACAGGTAGACGGGCGGGTCATCCGATGAAACCAGTGCATATGGTGAATACTCAGCGATCCACGGCAGGATTGTGTCTCGTTTGGCCAGGAACTCATCAAACTGCGAAATCCGATTGGCCGGATCTCCCGTGAATCCGAAGGCGTGGCCACCGTAGCGGCTGTTGGGAGTCCATTCCTTCATCTGTTTCGGATCCAGTGTGGTTTGGGCTCCGGAGACAGCGGCGGCATAGAGTCGAGTCGATTCGCGGCGGACCGGATCGTCATTGTCCGGATCTGCCAGATCATCGTGGAAGGCCAGCCACAGGCTGGAGCATGCTCCGGCGGAGCCTCCGGATGCGGCGATGCGTTGTTTGTCAATATTCCATTCGGCCGCTTTGCTCCTGACAAACTGCAGTGCGTGGGCGGCGTCATGCAGTGGACCTTTGACCGGAGGGACTTCGCCGTCGGCGGTCGCTTCCGGAATAAACCGGTACTCGACGGACGCCACGGAAATTCCTTCCTGCAGCAACGGGATCAACATGTTGTTCAGCCCGCTTAAACGACCGCCATTCATCCAGCCTCCGCCGTGGATGAAGAGCAGCACGGGAGTCGGCTTGTCGGATTCTGCCTTCCAGAAATGCAGGACCTGTTTGGGGTG
>JAGQPY010000141.1 GCA_020426485.1 Planctomycetaceae bacterium | reverse complement strand
TCCGTGGACGGTTGCAGATGTGGATCGACTGGCGGCGGAGCGGGAAATCGTTCGCGATACGGGAGCCGTCGAAGCGGCCGCGAAAGCGGCGATTGCGGCCATGCCCGAAGCGGCCGAACATGTGCGAGGCGGTAAGATGCAGGCCATTGGCCCAATGATCGGCATGGTGATGAAACAGGTGGCCGGAGCAGATCCCAAGTCGGTCCGTGAAGTTCTGTTGAAGCTGATTCAGAGCTGAGTGGCGGACGGTCGACGATGCGATCCTCGTTTGAAGTCGTCGATGCAGCTTCCTTCGATTTTAGTCTGTGTTTGTGCGCTGAATGTTGACACACCGATGCCGAGACCACGATGAATGCCAGTACCCCGATGCCTCGAGAAGAGTACATTGAACAGGAGTACTTCTTTCGTGTGTACCGCGAACGTCTGCAGGACAACATGCCGTCTCAGGAAATTCTGAAGACGGTCCATGAGGAGATTCTCAGCACGACTCGACTGCCCATGGCAATTGACTTTCTGCGAGCAGAAATTCTGCACAGCGGCAGAATCAGCGAAGCGATGGCTCGACTGCCCCACTACTTCGCTCCCTTTCAGACGTTTGTGATTTCGCGAGCCGAAGATGATGTCTCCCGCTTCGATCAGATCACGGCTCTGGAAATTCTGGAACGCGAAGCAAAATACCGAGCCAACGGGGCGTCGATGGCGGGGTTGTTCGTTTACCAGTTCGAATGTATCGCCCGCAACCGTCTGGGTTACACCGACGGCATCCCGGCCATGGCAGGCGATCCGATTTTCGATGACCCCTGGCGGAAGTGGATTCGTGGTCTTCGCGAAAAACTGGGAGCGATGGAACTGGCTGAGATGGTGTTTCGGGCTTCCGAGCACTTTGTTAATCGCCGCCGACAACTTAGCCCACCCGTTGCCGCTGAAGCCGCTGCGGAATCTGTGGAGACTCCGGCGACTCAGCTGTTCGGCGATCCGGAAGGCCGCATCGCACGAGCCAACATTGGTCGTGATCCGCTGTACTTCTTCGCCGCGCTGCAGCGGCAGCTGAATTATCCACAGGTGCCGCTGTCTCGCAAAACCAGCGATGAGCGATTATCACCCGTTCTGGAAGCCAGACTGAATCGACTTGAACAGCGTCTGAAGATTGTTGAAATGGAGCAAAAGGGCGGCATCGACCTGACCAAATTTTACCGCAAAGACTCGGACTCTCCCGCTTCCTGACAAGGGGACTGCTCAACGCGGTGAAGTGTGCTCTTCGTTCAGCCCGTGGCCAACACGTTGAGCCGTAGCGGGTTTGTACCCTTCTTCGCCTCTGGCATTGAGTGAAACGAACAGGGCTTCGCCGGATCTTATTCCGTAGGGAATCAAAGACAGACGCTGCGAAAGCAGGGGGCAAAACCGCTTTGCTGTCGCCGCCGTTGGTCTGCCGATGACCGACGCAACGAGGGCTGCGGGTTTGCCGATTTGCGAAGGCCAGTGGCTGCGGCGGATTCGAGCCGTCGGAGCGGAGTGCCGACGAACTCTGTTTCGTTGGATTCAGCCCTGGTCATTGGTTGTTCTGCCGAGGGCGACATCGAAGTCGCTCATCGACGGAACAAGCATTGCGATCGCAGCAAATCCGTAGGCAACGCAGATCCAGAAACAGACGCCCAGCGTGCCGCCCAGCAGAAAGTCAGTGATGGCATAAAACGTCAGGAATGGCAGCAGTACGGCGGCGATCGTCAGAGCAGACGATGGATTCTTGTGAGTCAGTGAACTGTACAGGCCAATGCTTCCCACGCCGATGAACACAATGAAGCTTTGCATCTGAATGGCGAAGGACGAACGAGCCTCCACCAGCAGCAGCATAAAGACAAAAATTCCAACGAACAGAAAGAACATTGTTCCCAGACTGTTGCCGATTGCCGCGCGGGAGTTTTCGTACGAAAGACCGGCGTGCAGGCCCAGCATCACGGCGAACAAAGACAGAACGCACCACCCCGTCGTCAGATAGATCAGGTTCTCAACGGTCAGCAACGACGACATTCCGCTGGTTCGAGACCACACCAGCAGCAGGACCGGCACGACAATCATTTCGCGAGCATTCCACAAAGCGCCCAGGATCTTTCCGATCATGAACTCACGAGCGCTGATGTCGGTGGCCAGCAGAATGTCCAGGGTATTGCTGTCACGTTCGGTGGAAATCGACGTCACGGCCTGAGCATTGATCAGCAACAGACTCAGAACACCAATCACCAGAAATGCAGCTGCGGGGGGCGAAACCATTCCCAGCACAAGAACTCCGGGATCGGTGCCTGAACTCATCACGGTGTACCCGATCAGCGCGGCCAGCAGTACATACGCCAGCTTGATGTAGACAACCTTTCGACCATAGCCGCGTGTCACGATCTCCTTCCACGTGACGGGATTGTCCCAGACGGCTCGGTGGACTTTTCGGATGGTCGAAACGGCAGTCTGCTGCGGCCGAGCGGTTTCGTCAGAATCCGTGTCGGAAACACCAGCTTCCATCTCCATCAGCGCGCTCTGCCGAAGCTGCTGCGACGGATTCCACACACGCAGCCGCAGTACTGTAAACAGGCTCAGCGCAACGGCTAAAGCGGCGGTCAGACCGACAGAATGAACGGCCGAAACCTCTGCAATCCCCGAGGCCGTGGAAGCAAGCGGGTTCAGCACCTGCAACAGTGCTCGGTATGGAGACAAACGTCCGATCCACAGGCCGACCGTCGACGATTCGCCTCCCAGAACGACAAACAGCCCTTCCACCACGGCAACGTACAACACCACGCCCAGAACACTGATCGCCAGCGTTTGGAAGGTTTTTTCGCGCCAGAAAGCCACCAGGCATCCCCAGGTGCCGCTGGCCAGCGAAGCGGCAAACACAATGGCCTCCGCCCAGAAAATCTGCGACCAGGTGACACCCCCCAGCATTCGCAACGAGCAGAATACAGGAATGGAAGCCGCCAGCAGGACGCCCACAATCAGCAGACTGGCCAGCAGTTTGCCGTAGGTCAGCTCACGACTTTTCATGTCGGTCATCAGCAGCAGGATCAGTGTTCGACGATCCTTTTCCTGAGCAATGCTGGCAGCCGTGAACAGCGTTGCAAAAAACATACCCAGCGTCAGCTGCAGCAGTGCAAAGACGTTGAACACCAGGCTTGAATAAGACGCAACGTCACCGGCAAATCTGGTGTCCTGAAAGCCAATGGTCGCCTGTCGAATGGTGTACATCAGTACCAACAGGCAGGCCACATATCCGGAACGCAGGAGGTAGTGCCGAAACCGACGAGGTGTCGTCAGGGCTTCCCTGACAAATATTGGACCGGCAAACAAAGCAAGGGCTCCGGATGACTGCGTTGCACGAAGACGATTGGGACTGGCTCAGACGACCCTGAGATCACACATCTGAGTTCACACAACCGGAATTCACCGAAATGACTGCACGCCCCCCGGGATCACCATTCCCAGTGATCCGGGGTGCGTGTCTGAACTCAGAAAGTGATGCGTGGCTGGCGTGGCCGAAGCTCTGAAGTGGTCCAGCCACGGCAACTCTTTTTTCTCGGCGACATCATCGTTCACGGCAACATCGCCCGTCATGATTTGATTACAAGCCTCGACGGTTTTCCAGAATGAACTCTCGTTCGATGTCTGACTGCCGCCCCATGTTCTGAAGAGCAAGCCCCTTCAGAGGGAATTCAGAGGGAATTGGCTTGCCATTGTACTGATGCACCTTTTCCCAGTAGTAAATCGCCAGCATGAACTCGTCAATGTAGGTGTCGTGATCAGCCAGCGTCGGATACTTCTGCAGAACCTGTTCGAATTTGGCAAGTCCATCGGCAAACAATTGCTCAGCCCTGGAAGGCTGCAGCTTTCCGTTTTCGTCTTCTGCGTCAGAGATTTCGCCTTTGGAATAGGCGACCTTGCCCTGATAGATGGAGCGGTGAGCCTCAACAGTCAGCGGATCACGTTCGCACTCAGACAGGTTTTGCCAGAAGCGATAGTTGACCATCTTGACGTTCTGTTCCCAGATCTGACGCTGTCGCTCCAGAGGGACGCGATTTTCCTTGGCCAGTTCTTCCAGTTCGTCAGCGGAACAGTTCAGCTTGTACTTGATGTCATCCAGTCCCAGAAAGATGTCGTTTCCGTAGCGCTTCGTCCACTCATCGTAGGCCGCTTCCCACGCACTTCGGTTTTCTTCGTCAAAGACTCCATCACCCTGCATCGCTGTGGCATAGTCGAAAAGTGCACGCGAGGGCCCTTGTCGAGCGAACACGTGAGTCATTCCCTTGATGCGATATCCATTCGCGTCCTTGTCATTCGCAATTTCAAACCAGTCTTTCGCAACCAGATAGTTGTCCTTACCCTGTGGGTTGATTTCCGGGTCAGATGAGCCATCGAAGGTGTCGGTATCGGGATCGTTCTTGAAGAAGCGACGGAAAAACTTCTTCTCATCGGAGTTGCCGAACTTTCGGCCCATAAAATCACCGACGTTGTGAAACAGAATTGTGGCGGTCTGGTTACGATTGGTTCCCAGCTGCAGAAACTTGATGCCTTCCTTCACCCAGTAAAAGCGGTCAGCGACCTTGTCCCATTCGCGAGACACATTGAAGGCCAGGTTCCAGCCCTGAAACTTCCAGATTTCCACATAGTGGGGCTGCAGCTTGATGATCGAATCGACGGTCGTTTTCAGCTTGGCCCAGTCCTTCTTTTCCTGGTAATCCAGCGCCTGCAGATGCAGAACGCCGGCCGCCGGACCGCGAAGTCCCAGCAACACCAGATTCATGGCGGCGCTTGACGGGTCAATTTCACCCAGCGTGCTCTCCCCCAGATCGTATTCCACTCGCATCTGAGCCAGAGTACCGCCGGACACGACTGCTTTGGTTCCGGGTTCGACGTCGTCCGCCAGAGGCGCGCCCAGAATCACGATGGGAATCAGCAGCAACAGAATGCAGCCTGCGTAAACCAGTTTACGTTGTCTTGAAGTAAGATTGTTCATTTCGATTCCAGCTCCCGGAACTTAAGACAGGCCGCACCGATCACAATGCAGGGGATCAGAAAACCAACAAAAATCGCGATCGAAGGCAGTACGGAACTGCTCCACGGCACGTCGAATCCGTTTTCGATATAAGCGGAAGCATCGCTGAACACACTGAAGTCCGGGATGATGTTGCTGGCCGCCTTCAGGATTCCGATTACGCCGGAATCCAGACTTTCCACCAGCTGTTTGGTGCCTTCATTGGCATCAATTCCCACGTTTGGGTTTCGATGCTGATAGATCAACATCGCAGATTCCACCAGGCCTCCACCTTCTTCTGCACCACCGATGATTCGCAGCATCAGCGAATGGAAGAACTGTCCGATGACAAACACCGTCAGCGTAAAGAAGAAGGAAACCGGTCCCTTCACGATGCAGCTGGCGGTTACTCCCAGAATCATGACCAGAGCCAGCATCAGGCCGATATTCAGCAATGCTTTGCTGTAGCCAACAACGAAGGGGTTGTCTTTCAGACGGATGAACAGGTCGGGGCGAGCCATTCCCAGAAACATCTGGTCGTTCAGGCATCCAACTTCAACTCGAAGAACTTTGCCGCGTGTCAGGTCATCAAACAGATCCGCATTCAGCATCCAGCCGGCCGGGTCCTGAGAAACCAGCTTCTCTTCACGCACCAGGCGAATGAAAAACGGCAGCCAGCGTTCATTGTCCGCCGGAACCAGTTTTCCATCGACAATCTCAAGTCGCCCGGCCTCCAGTTCTTCCGTCAGAACATCCACAACCAGATCGGCATTGATGGGCGAAACATCGTGAGCCGTCGCCAGTTCATTGGAAAGATCCGGAGAAAGTGTATCGCCGTCAACGAGCTTTTTCTGTTCGTCCAGAGCAGCAACGACTCTGGCCAGAAACCGAGCAGTCCCTTCGTAGTCCGCCGCATACGTCAGCTTGCGAGGATAAGTGATGAAGTCATCCCCTTCGTGATACTCTGAAACGCGAAATGGTTCCAGCGGAACTTCAATCCTGGGCATGGCGTCCAGCAGATCCGGACCGCGTTCGCTCAGTTTTTCGGCCAGAGCCGCACAGGACCGCGACAGGTCTTCATAGGTTGAACTCTGTTCCGGGTTGACTTTCCCCGCAGCGGCACCAAACACGTTGAATGCCTCGGCCACATCCTTGAAGTCACCGTCCATTGTGTTCAGCACATAGTCGACCTGCTGGCAGGCAATGGAAACCTGTTGACAGTCGACCTGAGGAAAGTCGGCCGATGAAGTCAGCATTCGTGACGAAGCTTCCTGAAGGAGTTCAGACGCATTCTGAAAATTTCCTTCTCGCATGGCATCCGCTGCTTCGCGGAAACTGGCACCGACACCGAACGAAGAAAAAGCGTCTTCACGCAGATTGTTGACCAGCGTGTATTGAGCCTCCAGGCCGCCGCGAATCGTATCGTCGGAACCTTTGATCGTTCGAAAGGCTTCAAACCGTGATTCCAGCCGAAGTTCATCCCCCAGACGGGAGGGTGTCACATTGTTGAACAGCCAGACAGCACGGGCTCGAGTATTGCCTTCCACGAAGCTGCGATACAGCCACGGGTCACCCACGTTAATGCCGGTGGCTTTGGGCAGACCGCTGCGGTCAAGGAAGAACAGCCGACCATAGGACGGAACACGGCAGGTCAGCGGATTATTGTCGCTCTGCTTCAGAGACTCCGGAATCTGTCGCTGAATCCAGACGTATCCGACAACGCCCATCAGCAGCAGGACCAGCGACGACATGATACCGAAACCCAGCATTCGACCCATCACCACTTCGACTCGTCGCACAGGCTTGGTGACCACCGTATGCAGTGAACGAATGCGAATGTCTTCCGGAATTCCCCAGCAGCTGAGAAACATCACCACGGGCAGAATCAGCCACGAAATCGTGGTCAGCATGAAGGTGATGTGAACACTGGCCTGCAGATCCGCTCGCGAATTGGTATTCGTCAGAAACCAGCCGCCGAACATCAGCAGAATCGCAAAGACCACGAAGACCATCAGAGCTTTGCGGCGAAGAGCTTCCTTGAGAGTCAGACTGGCCAGTGCCAGGACTCGTCGCGGAGAAACGGCAATCAGCTCTTTAAAAAAGCTGACAAAGCCGTTCACGAAGGCCGCACCACCGCTGGCGCCGTTGCGAGCAAACGACAGGATGACGCTTAGTATGATCGCAATCGCGCTGATGCCGCCCACCAGCTTGATCCAGCTGGCGACTCCATAAGCAAGACTAAATGGCGTTGGATCGAAATCCATGACTAATCCCGAATGAACTCAGATGAAAGAAGTGAAGCAACCGTCCGAAAAATGTCAGCTCTTGTCACCGGATGAAGGCTGACTGGCCGCCATTTCCTCAGCCGTAAACCGTCGTCCCGGCCGTTCGCCGCTTTCTCGAACGGTTCGCAGGAACAGCTCTTCCAGATCGGCTCGCGGCTTCTGAATGACGCTGTCGGTCATGCCATGCTTCGCCAGCACCTGCTTCACTTCTTCGATCGCTTCATCACTCAGGTTGCCCGTCCGAATCTCCGTGGACTCACGAAGTTCCAGCAGTTGATCCACTTCGCCCAGAACTTTCAGTTCGCCCTGGTAAAGAACGGCAATACGGTCGCTCACGTCCTGAACATCTGCCAGCTGGTGACTGCACAACAGAACTGTCTTGCCTTCATCCTTCAGCTTCAGAATCAGGTCCTTCATTTCGCGAGTCCCGATCGGGTCCAGACCGCTGGTTGGTTCGTCCAGCAGAACCAGCTCGGGATTGTTGATCAGCGCCTGAGCCAGACCGATGCGGCGAGTCATCCCTTTGGAATACTCTTTCAGCTGGCGGCGACGAGCATGTTCCAGACCGACCATTTTGATCAGTTCGTCTGCTCGCTGAGCACGTTCGGCAGCGGAAATGTTGAACAGACGCCCGTAGAAGTCGAGCGTTTCATCCGCGTTCAGAAATCGATACAGGTACGATTCTTCCGGCAGGTATCCAATCCGTTCGTTCTTTTCGACATCGGACGCTTTTCGGCCCAGAATCGTGATTTCACCACTGGTCGGAAACAGCAGTCCCAGCAGCATTTTGATGGTGGTGGTCTTTCCGGAACCGTTGGGCCCCAGCAAACCAAATACTTCGCCTCGCTTCACATCAAGACTCAGACTCTTGACGGCCTGTACCTTTTTCCGTCCCCAGAAGTCTCGGTAAACCTTGGACAGGTTCCTGATCTCGATCACGTTTTCCTGAGTCTGCATGTGTCTGGTCTTCTTCAGCGATCCCGAAATGACAGCGAAAAGTGCTTCCGGCGGAACAAAATCAGCAGCCTGGCACAGGCGCAGGAAGCTGCATAACCGGGTTACGAGAAGCGTCCTGAATTCGTTGGTCAAAATCAGGAAATTCTTTTGCCGGAGACGTTTGCTGCAGGAAAAAAGGCGGCGTTTCCCCACACGGAATTCTCAGGGAATTTCAACGGCTGGTGGGAAACAGGGGCTTGATGCCGTCATTGCCCGACACAGTCAGCGAGGGGCTGCAGAGGAAAACATTCGCAGACGGCGCCAGGCGGAATCGACGATTCGGCCGCTCCCATAGGCCTCGGTCCGCAACATCACGCGGTCTGCGACCGCTGGTTCGCGAAGCGGAGATTCTGCCAGAAAACGCCAGGGTCCGTCGGTGTCTTCTGCAAACAGGTAGACCAGTGACTTGTCCTGAACAACCAGACGAAGTCGGCGCACGTCGCTTACCGGAAGTGAACGATGCGCCCTGTAGACCGCACGTCCGTTTGGTTCACGTTCGTATGTCTGAGCGACCACTTCCAGCACATCATTGCTCTTCCGTCGAATGATGACGGCGGCATAAATGATCTGTTTTGATGTCGTGGGCACCATCAGTGCCACTTCGGAAAAGTCACTTCGACGGTCGGACGCATCAATCCGGCAGACCTTCAAATCGACTTCCACATCGGAAACATTTGGAGCGGCAATCAGCGGATACATGTAGACGGCGTTGCCCGGTCCCGTACTCACTGACACAACGTGAAGGCCATCGTCGTCGTATCGGGGCTCCTCGCTGACAGTATCACTCACCACGATCCGGCGTTGAAGCAGCGTTTGCGGATCGTTTAAGTCAACCTCCTGTTCGATGCTTGACTGTCTTTCGGAGTTCAGGTCTTCCACAATTCTGCGTTCGTCTTCCGGTGAGGGAAGTTGATTCCGAATCCCTTCGGCGTGAACCGTGAGAGACTGCCACACGACCTCGACAGACGATTCTCCACTGGCCTGCATGGGCAATCGAGGACGAAATGAAAACTCAGTCGGCTCATCCAGCGACCACGTGTTGATCAGCCGGTCATTTTCGGAATCATCTTCCGCAATGAATCCGTACAGCGTTGTCCCTCGTCGAGCCAGACGCAAACGCCCTGATGTGCATTCTTCCGGAATATGTTTCCCTCGAAACGGCACCTTCCCGTCCGGCATCCTGCGCTTGTGGGCAAACATGGCACGATGATGAAGCTGCTTATCCTGAGTTCGGCGATACACGGCCAGATCATCCGACGTCTGATTGTCGAAGAAGGTCATCAAGCCGATGCCCGCATACTCCTCGTTCTCCGTACGGATCTTCAGGTCACGAAATCGAGCCTCGATATCAAAATCTCCCTTTAGCCGGAAACACGTCGCCATGTACTGCAGGCCGAAGTCCCTCCCACAATGAACGCGTACACCGTCGGATTCCTGAACGATCGACGTTTCATCTCCCGAAAAATCAAACAGACGGGACGGTGCTCCTTCGGAAAAGTCATGGTGGAAGACCTTTGGCAGAGCATCAGCACGGATGTCAACCGGTCCGGGGTCGAGGTTTGCCAGTTCCTGATCGGCCACGGGCGGGACCTTTTTCAACCAGCCACCCGTCCAAACGATATTCCTGACCTCCGCCCGCGTCTGATCGGCATAGTGGAACAAGCCAAACGTTCGTCGATTCCCGGGTTCCATTTGCCGTCTCAGAACTTCCTGCCCATTCAGTGACAGCAATACCGTATTTCCCGAGAGTTCCATTCGCACCCGATTCCACTCTCCGTTTCGAAGCGGAATCGATTCACTTTCAGAATCTCCGGCAACGGGCGTCAGGTTGTCCGAAGTCCGGTTGTCGGGCGACAGATCGGACAACTCACCCGCTCCGTCTGTCAGCCAGTGGATGCCCGTCATCTCGGCATCAAACAAAAAGCAACACCGGTCCAGCGCCGGGAAGACAGCGGCTTCGCCAATCTCATAAAAGAATTCATACTGAATGACTCCATCTTCGATCACAGGACGATGATAAGAAAGCAACTCTTCCGTCCATGAACCTGCCAGATCTCGGCGCACATCAGCCTTCAATGTGAAACCGTCTGTCCCGGACAGCACTTTCCAGTGATCCTGCCCCGCCTCGACGCGATCGATGTAGTAGGGCGTCCAGCCGGACAGCTCGTGGTCCGGTAACAGGTTCACACTGTTCGGCACTTCGGGATGACCGGAGATCTGTACGTCAAACACGTCTGTGTATGCTCGCCGCCACGACTCAACGGAAACCCAGGGATCGTGCTCCTCAGGAAGTGGCTTTGTCAGAACGAGCCGACCATTCACAAACAGTTTCAGCTGCCCGTCGTTCACAACCGCGCGATAGCGACCAGTTCCTGCTAGAGCGGACAGAGGTGGATTGATTGGCACTGTCCGGGATCGCTTGCCTGCGCCGGAAATCTTCACCGCATGTCCGGCTTCAATCACTTCCAACCGTGTCCCCGCGACCATCGGCGAACCCATCCGGCCGTTGCCATCCGACAGGTCCCATTCAATAACGTAATCGCCGCGCAAGGGCATCCGGTACTGCAGATGATCCATCTCATGTCCGGCCAGTTTTCGAACGGCCCCGGCAGCCTTCTGCCAGTGACTCCGCGGCCGACCAAGCGCGCGAGTTGTTGCGTCGAAGTACTCCACCGAGTGCCAGTTGGGGATTTCCGGAGCCTTTGTAAAATCGGCGCCGCTTTGTTCGTACAGCGAACAGGACAATCGCTTGCCGTCCAGCCACCGAAGGTGATCAAGAAAGAGGTCGATGCGAGGGTCCGGGTTCCAGCTTGACAGGACATGAAAGTACGCGCCCATCAGCTCCGCGAATGTCAATTCAAGTTCCGAAATGCCGGCCGCCCTGTTCAGGACCAACAGAACCGGCCAGTCCACCAGGTGCGATAGATCATCACCTGCTTCCCTGGCTTCCGCAAAACGCTCCATGGCCTCCCCAGCAGCGCCAATGTCTTCCTTCGCCATCGCGATCAGAAACAACATTGCGGCCTGCTGCTTCTTATCGGTTTGCTGTAATGTCTGCACCGATTGAACGCGTTCCTGCAGTTCCGACAATCGCCCCGTCTCCCGTGCCAGATCCACTAAATCATATGCGGCCGAGACAATCGCAGCGCTGGGGTCGTTGGGGGTGAGGACAGGGGCAGGATCCACTGCGGAAAAGAATCCATCCAGGCGAAATTCACGACGTCCGGCGGAAGGAAGAACCCAGGCACACAGCCGTTCAAATTTCTGCTGGTCCGGCAGGTCGCGAATTGAAATTCGATAAGCAGCCAGATTTTGACGGAATATGTCCTCACCCAAAATGGCGTTTAAAGCTGCCAAGGGAGGATCGCCTGCCGCCGACGTTTCGCCCAGCAGGAGTGTCGCGATGACTGCACAGCGAATGGTCGTCCACATCGTTCTGAACTTTCCCGGCCTGCAGTTGTTATGTGGATGTCCGCTTGTGACGATACGCTCGAAGATTTCGACAGTGATCGTTTCAGTTTCTCGAAGGCGTATTCCAATGCCATCGTCGGAAACGATTTGCTGGGGCATTGGAACTCTTTCAGAATCCCTGAGCAACCTGGCGGCCACAGAGTCAGTGCCGCGCAGGTTCCTGCCTGTCGTTCCATGGTGAGTCAATGAACGGCAGGCGGAAGCTTGCTGTATGACCAGCCACGGAGTCCAACCGAGCTTTCCATCAGGTTACAAAAGATACCTGATGCCGAAAGGTCGGAACAGGAAGCGCAATCACGCCGGGAAAAACCTGTTTCGGAACCCGGATGGCGAAGTTCAATGACCATCGCTCAACGGTCAAACCCAAGCAACACGGGAGAGTTTCCAATAAAGAATGACGGCACCGGTGATCGCGACCGAGAAATCGTAGAGTCAACGCCGTGCAGGCAATGTCGTTCCCTGGTGAGTCAATGACATCAGTGGGCAGGAGCCTAACAAGGGCTGAGCCCTTGA
>JAGQPY010000140.1 GCA_020426485.1 Planctomycetaceae bacterium | reverse complement strand
ATTGATCAACGCCGTGAAAGGATTTGAGCCGGAAAAACGCTGATGTTCGAAAGAGTTCGTGCAGAGGTGTCCGATTTTCAGGCAGGGAAGATAACTTGTTGAACCCGCTGCCGGGGGGCGTCGTGACAACGGCGCAACTCGGGCGATTTGGACTGTTCGGGAAGTCGGCACTTCAGAGGACAGCACCGGAATGCAAACAGCCGCACTTCAAATGAAGTGCGGCTGCCGGGTGACGTCGATTTGTGTTACCAATCCGTCCGTCTCTTGAGTTCAGAAGAATCTTCCTGCAGCGAGTTGGGTTTGCTACTCACCGTTCAGGCTGCGATAAAGTTTACGCAGGGCTTCGGATTCGATCTGTCGCACGCGTTCGCGTGTCAGCCCCATGGACTCACCGATCTCTTTCAGCGTCCGAGGTTCGTGGTCATCCAGGCCGAATCGCATACGAAGAATGGTGGCTTCGCGAGAATCCATTTCTTCCAGCAGGCGGAAGACGTGTGTCAGGTTGTCGCTGTTGATCAGTTCGTCTTCGGGTCCCACCAGGCGATCATCCGGAACGATTTCGCCCAGAGTCATGCCCGATTCTTCCTGCTCCGCCTGTGGAGCCGCGTTGTACAGCGCGATGGCCTTCTTGACGATTCGCAGTTTCTTTTTGGGAATGCCGAGTTCGCGAGCTACATCTTCCGGCGTGGGAACGCGGTTGAGTTCTTCGGCCAGCTTGGCGGAAGCTCGACGCCACTTCGAAAGCAGTTCCACCATGTAAGCGGGAACTCGAATTGTCTTGGCCGTGTTCACCAGTGCTCGCTTGATGGACTGCTTGATCCAGTAGCTGGCATAGGTGCTGAACCGAGTGTTCATGTCGGGGTCGAAACCTTCGACGGCTCGCAACAGACCCAGATTACCTTCTTCAATCAGGTCCTGCAGAGGAAGACCTTTGCCGCTGTAACCGCGAGCAATGTTCACCACCAGTCTCAGGTTGGCTCGCACCATGCGGTCGCGAGCTTCCGCGTCTCCTGCACTGATGGCTCGGGAAAGCATCTTCTCTTCGTCGGCGGACAGCAAAGCCGTCTCGTTGATTTCACGAAGATAGGTTTCCAGAGGAGTCTGAAGCCGGGAACCGGAGCGAGTTCTGCTGGTCGTTTGAGCCATGAAGAAACCACCGTGTTTTAAAGTCGTGATTTGTGATGTTCAGCGCCACCGCGCTGGACGATCGCTGTGGGAATTGTCATCTGGTGTGTTCCCTGTAGTTATCGTCGATTGCGGCTGCCGCAGTTGACCACGCTTCGGCGGAATCTGCCGAACGCGCGAAGGCTCTGTCAGTGGCTTGCGGATTCGCTGATGTCGTCACTTCCGGATCCACCGGAAACATCGTCACAAGGCAACGGTACTGATACACATTGCCTGACTACAGGGATCAATATGAGACACGGCATCGCGAGTTGTGATTCGCATTGACTTTCTGCGGTCCGCCAGTACCCTTCTGTTGTGTCATCTCGATGGCGCATTTCGGGTGAGATTGATGTCATCTGTGAGGAAACGGTTTTGAATTCGCCAAAATGGGTTCGATGCAGTGATGTGCCGTCCGGCGCCAGCGCGGGAACGTGTACCAATTTGATTCAGCTTTACGGGCGACAGTTGGCGGCGGCTTCTCAGGCAGGATCGGTTCGAACATTCCTGGTGACGGAACTTCCCGGACTGGCCACCGAACTTTCGGCTCAATGGATTGCGGTGGTGCGGCGAGTTCCCGGGCCAGCGTGGGAAGTCGTGGCCGAACACGGTCGACATTCGCTGGGACGACTGCCGTTCGCGTTCTGGGACGAAGCTTTGGAACGCGAATCCGCCGGCGTGGCTGAAGTGGTTGAAGGCTGGACTGGGTTCGTTTTCCCGCTGGAACGACGCTCGCCCGACGGCGATCTGTTGGTCGGTGCCACTCGCAATCCCGATGCTGAACTTCTGCCCACTGGACTACTATCCGCCCGAGCACTTGGTCTGGCCATCGCTCTGGCAGCTGAACAGGTGAAAGCTCGTCGCAATGTGGAACGCCTGCGATCAACGCTGGACATTGCTTCTCGCCTGTCTGCCGCCGAAGAAACCGCGCCGCTGCTGGATCTGATCGCTCGCGAGGCCACGCGGCTGCTGGACTGCGATCGCAGCAGCATTTTTCTGTGGGACAAAGACCGCAACGAAGTCGAAGCCCGTCCCGCGCTGGGAGTGAAGAGTGGTTCGCTGCGAATTTCTTCGCGCGAAGGCATTGTTGGTGAGACTCTGCGCACCGGTCAGGCAATCGTCGTTGACGATGCGTACGACGACCCTCGCTTTAATCAGGACGTCGATCGTCGCAGCGGCTACAAAACTCGCAACCTGATCTGCGTTCCTCTGCGCGATTCCGATGGCAGCATTGTCGGCGCGTTTGAAGCGATCAATCGCAATGGAGGTTACGCATTTTCAAATGATGATGTCGAATGTCTGCAGCAACTGGGAACTCAGGCTGCTGTGGCTTTGCGAAACCTGCGAGAAAAAAGCCTGCTGGCCAGAAGTCGGGAACAGCTGGCCGAAAAAGTTTCCAGTCAGGCTCAGATCGTCGGCACCAGTTCAGCGATCACTGCCTTGCGAGACACCGTTCGGCGACTGGCCAGCACGGACCTTCCGGTACTGGTTCTGGGCGAAAGTGGCACGGGCAAGGAAGTGGTGGCCAATGCCATTCACTTTGGCGGTCCGCGAGCCAACAGCCCGTTTGTCGCCGTCAACTGCGCGGCGATTGCGGAATCTCTGCTGGAAAGCGAACTGTTCGGTCACGAGCAGGGAGCGTTCACCGATGCCCGAGATACTCGCCAGGGCAAATTTGAGCTGGCGGATGGCGGCACGTTGTTTCTGGACGAAATCGGTGACATGAGTCTGGGCGGCCAGGCCAAATTGCTGCGCGTTCTGGAACAGAAGGTCATCACGAAAGTCGGAGGTTCGCAGACGATTCCCGTCAATGTTCGCATCGTGGCGGCGACCAACAGTAATCTGGCGGAGGCGGTTCGCGAAAAGAGGTTCCGTGAAGACCTGTACTATCGGTTAAGTGTCGTGACGCTGGACCTGCCGCCTCTGCGAGACCGTCCGGAAGACATTCTGCCGCTGGCCGAATTCTTTCTCGCTCGATTTGCGGCTCAGGCGCGCCGGCCTTCGATGCAGCTCACCAGTGAAGCTCGCCGCCGCCTGCAGTCTCACGCCTGGCCCGGCAATATTCGCGAACTGCGGAACCTGATGGAACGTGTGGCGTTTCTGTGCGCGAATGATCGAGTCGATTCGGAAGACCTGGCCTTTATTCTGAGCCCCGATTCCGATCAGGGGCGACCGCTGGCGCTGGATCTGGGACTGGACATGGCCACGCGAGAATTCCAGAAAGACTTTATTCGTCGTTGCATTAAACAGGTCAACAACAACATGACGGATGCCGCACGACTGTTGGGCCTGCATCGTTCCAATCTGTACCGCAAGATGAAGCAACTGAAGATGGAAGAGGTCGGCAACAGCGATGATTAGTGTTTTGGCGACATCATAGATGTCACGTCATAAGAGACAGGTTTTCCTGAAACTCCACAGACAGGAATGTCTGTGCCACCTGATACGGATTGATTCGGCGATGGTCGACACACGACCACGACTGATCCCGTCCGACATCCGGATCGACGTTAAAATGGGATCTTTGCGTTGAATATCTGCAATCGCCGCCGGTGATGGAATCTGATGTTCACGGTTTGTTCAGTCGATCGGTGACGGACGACGCCAGCGGGCGTAGAAAACGCAGGGATCGGCAGGGGTGATGTTGCTCTAAGATCAATGGTGTGTAAAACTTCCGCCCGGCAGTTTGATCGTCTGCTGTCGCTGTTGTCGGCGTGCGTGGCCATCTGCGGTTCATCTGTATTGATTGGCTGTGGTGAAGACTGCGTTTCGAGTGGACTCGGAGGTGACGGACAGCGTTCGATCAAAAGGCAAGTCATTGGAGGGCGATCCGGACGCTGTTCCGGGGTTGGATAACAGGCTGTCTTTCGTCTGTCCGGTGACCCGACGATGTGGATTGCTGAGCCGGTGGCGGCATCGCTGGTGCAGTGATCTCCGTCGACAGATTGGACGTGCGACGGGTCGGGCGAGACTTTGAAATCAGAAGAGAAACTTCGGGACAACGATGTCAGAACCAGCCGGACAGAATGACGAAAACCTGCGACGCGTGCGTGAAAAAGTCATGCAGCTGGCTCGGGAAATTGAAAAGATGTCCGGCGAAGAAATTCCGCCCAACGTCTTCTATCCCGAATTCCTGACGCGAGTCGTCACGGCCGTGGGGGCTCGCGCGGGGGCGGTGTGGCTGCTGGAAGGCGGCAGTCGGCTGAGCCTGGCGGCGGAAGTCAATCTGGATCAAACCGGTCTGCGCGAACGCCCCGGCGCGCTGCAGATGAATGAGAAGCTGCTGATCGATGTGCTGCAGACCGGTGAAGCGAAGACTCTGGTGCATGGTGCCGGAGTTCAGCTGCCGACGGAACACATCATGGTTCTTTCTGCGCTGCACAAGCAGAAGGAATGTGTGGGCGTGGTGCAGTTGTTTCAGCGAACTGACGTTCCGGAGAAAGCTCGTTCCGGCTACATGCAGTTTCTGGAACAGATGTGCGGCTATGCGTCTCGCTACATTGAAGGCAAACGCCGCAATGCCGCGATGTCTGACGACATGAAGAGTCAGTTCTGGACAGACTTCGAACAGTTCACCTTACGAATTCAACGTTCGCTGGATGAGCAGGAAGTGGCGGACGCGGCGGCCAGTGACAGTCGACCGCTGCTGGGCTGTGACCGAGTCAGCATTGTGACTCGCAAAGGCCGCAGCGTGAAAGTGCGGGCGGTCAGTGGTCAGTCGACGGTGAATGGTCGAGCCAACCTGATTGTGGCCATGACAAAGCTGGCCAAACGAGTTCTGGACAGCGGCGATACTCTGCTTTACACCGGCCGCATCGAAGGACTGGCCCCACAAATCGAAAAACCGCTGGCGAACTTTGTTCAGGAAAGCGGTTCCCGAATGATCATGATGGTGCCCATGTTCGAAAGCAGCGAACTGGTGCGCGAACAGGGCGAAGAGGCCGAACAGAAGCGTAAGAAGAAACGGCCCAAAACCATCGGCTGCATTGTCGTGGAACAGGTGGCCGAATCCGAACCGGCTCCTCAACTGGAACAGCGAGCCGAGCTGCTGGCGGACCACGTCGGCGCGGCGATGTGGAATGCGAGAACTCACGGACGCATCTTCGGCCGTTCAATCTTCAAGATCATGGGCCGCATTCTGGAGTGGTTCCATGGTCGAAAACTGGCCATTACGACGCTGGTGTTAATGGCCGTGGCCGGCATTGTTGCGGCTCTGACTCTGATTAAGGTGTCGTATCCGGTGGATGCGGAAGGCAAGCTGATGCCGGTGGAACAGCATGCCGTGTTTCCGCTGTGGGATGGCGAAATCGTGGAAATTCGAGTTCAACCGGATTCCGCAGGCGTCCTGCGCGTGACGAAGGATCAGGTCCTGATGGACCTGGAGAACGATGAAATCGACGCCGAAATTCGCACCGCGCGGGGTGAAGTCGAAGAAAAGAAAGAAGTGTATCGCATTACCGATTCGGCTCGTCGCGCCGCCGAAGGCAACCGAGACAATCCTCAGGAAGCTCACCGACTGCAGGTCGAACTGGTGGCGATCGAAGGCGAACTCCAGATTGCTCAAAACCACCTTCAGAAGCTGCTGGACCGCAAAGAAGAAAAGCTGCGCATTCGTTCACCCGCTGATGGACTGATTCCGGACTTCAAACGAATGGAAGTTCTGCAGGGACGACCCGTGCATCAGGGCGATCATCTGTTCGACGTGATGAATGATCAGGGTGAATGGCACATGGAACTGCTGGTCGAAGAAAAGCGCATGGGCCATATCCTGAAGGCTCAGCAGGATAACATCGCTGCCGGTGGCACGGGTGAACTGGAAGGCGAATTCAGCATGGTCAGCATGCCGGATGCTGCCAAACTGAAGTGTCGTCTGCAGCAGGTTGCTTCACGTTCGATCATCGATCCGGAACTCGGAACCGCGTTTGAACTGATCTGCATTGCGGAAGACGGGGTGGAATTTCCCGTCCGCCAGATTGGTTCCGAAGTCAGCGTGCGACTGTACTGCGGCGAATGCACTCTGGCCTTCCGTCTGTTCGGAGATGTCGTGGAATTCGTCCAGCGGAACCTGTGGTGGTTCTGAGTCTTGGGGCGTTCCGGCAACAGGCAACCGTCTGTTGCGGTATGCGGGAGATGACGCTGATTTTTTTGCTGTCAGAATCGACAACGTCGGTTACTGCTGGCTGGCGGCCGCGATGGCTCCGACGGCCAGGGCTCCCATCAGGACGGCGAACAGGATTTTCCAGACGCTGTAGGGGCGTTCCCCCTGAACTTCGCCGGTCGCCGCATTGATGAAAATCTGGTAAGTTCGGTCACGATAAGGATAGGCCAGCAACCACACCGGCAGCAGCAAATGCTTGAAGGTGATGGCTTCGTAACGAGTATCAACATTGTGAACTCGCTGCACATCGCCGCCGATTCTCTGACAGACTTCGTGGTAGAGAGCACTGTCGATTCGGCCCTTTGCTTCAGTAAATCCGGCATCCAGATCCACGTCGTAGGTTCTGGCCAGGTAGCCGGCCAGCATCTGTTGATTGAACGGTACAACTTTCAGCAGCGGCCACGGTTCCAGCGCCAGCATGAACTTTCGGTTCAGGCCGGTGTTCGCCAGCACAAGAACGTCGTCAAAAAAACGCTGAAATCGGCCACTGGCCGGATACCAGCGAGTTCTCATTTCGCGACGTCGATTCTTTCCTGTGCCGACGGTGACCCAGTAGTGTTCGCCACGCTGTCCGGTGTAGGCCGAAAACGTCATCGAATCAAACGTATAGTATGAGAGATAGACGCCGTTGAATTTTCCGTTCACACCAGTGCGGCGGAAGTCGTTCGGAGCAAACCAGCGACTTTCCACCCACTGTGAAAGATTCTTACGAGCGTGCTCGCGTTCAATCTGAAACGGGAGCACTCCGTCGACCGGAATGCGGCGTTCCTGACACTTGTGAGCTTTCTCCAGCTGAACCGGCGAACCGCAGTAAGGGCAATGCGTACTGGTGAGTGTTCCGATGAATTCCACATTGCCGCCGCAGGAATCGCATCGCAGTTCATTGCGTGTGGTGCTGTCGCCGGCGTGTTCTTCATCTCCCGATTCGACCTGAACGCGAGCTTCTTCCACGCGCCATTGCTGCAGACGTTCCAGCATGACGTGGAAATCCTGCTCTTCCACGCGAGCATCAGGGGCGATGGCAATTTCCTTGACGTGACCGCAGTACGGACACGCCAGTTGCTGATCGCCGATGCGAAACTCCAGATCCGCTCCACAGCCATCACACGGAAAAATTCGCCCTTCACCGGAATCAAACGTCTGCCCAACACCCAGCGTCCCTGCATCGCGCAAGCGCAGGTCGAGTGGGCCGTCGGGATCTCCCGGCAGATCGGGAGGCAACGGCGGCAGAACGGTGTGGTCTTCGTATTCAGTTGAAACGCGATTCACCGACGTGATGATGACCTTTCACGGGGGAGCAGCAGAGCTGTGGTGGACGGTGTCGACGATTCCCGGAGTGCGCGGCTGTAACGCGACAGGTGTCTAACCTGTCAGGCAGTGCATGGGGCCGGACCTGAACAACAGGATTACGGAGCGGGCGGTGGTGGAGGTGGGAACATCGCACCGTTCAGCTGTGGAACCTGTGAAGCCGGTGTCCAGCCCTGCATGCCCTGAGTCCACACCAGTGTTTCCGGTGCGATGTGTCCGGACGCCAGTCCGGTTGTGATTTGATGCAGCGAAAACGGTCCCTTGACGTTTCCGCCGTCCGCAATATGCCATGCGGGCGGCGCTGGAGGTGCCGGCATGCCGGTCGGAGCGACGCCGGGCATCATGCGGCCTGCCATAGCCATCCCCAGTCCAAGTCCAAGACCGGCGGAAGCTCCACCGCCCGCCGGATTCGCTGCCGCAGCGGCCATGGCGTTGCCCATCTGGTACTGCTGGTATCGATCCAGATCGCCGAGAACGCCCATGCTGGTTCGAGCGTCCAGTGCTTTCTCCACGGCTTCCGGGAATGAAATGTTGATGATGAACAACTGCGGAATGTCCAGTCCGTATTCGTCATCGATTCGTTCCTGCACGGCTTTGCGAAGGACTTCTCCGAATTCACGATAGCGGCTGGCCAGATCAAGGGCAGCGACTTTTGACGACGCAATCACGTCGGTAAACGTGCTGACGATGATGGCTCGCAGCAGTTCGGTCACTTCGTCGGCATCGACCACTTTGTCGGTGCCGACCAGTTCTTCCAGCAGCGCTTTGGGGTCAGCGGCCTTGACGGAATACGTTCCGAAGGCACGAATGCGAATCGGGCCGAACTCCGGGTCGCGAAGCATGATGGGATTCGGCGTGCCCCACTTCAGATCCGTGATCTGGCGAGTGCTGATGAAGTAGACTTCTGACTTGAACGGACTGTTGAAGCCATGCTTCCAGCCTTCCAGCGTGCTGAGAATCGGCAGGTTATCGGTGGTCAGTTCGTAGTGGCCAGGTTCGAAGATGTCCGCCACTTCGCCTCGATTGACGAAGATCGCCATCTGTCCGGGGCGAACAATCAGCTGAGCACCATTTTTGATTTCGTTCTGGTATCTCGGAAACCGCCAGACCAGCGTGTGACGCGAATCGTCGACCCATTCGACAATGTCGATCAGTTCATGACGCAGTTTTTCGAACAAACCCATAGCCACCTGTTCCTTACATAGTTTGCGAGACTGTCGCTCGGTTGTCAGTCGTTCGATGAATTGACGTGTCGACGTCTGGTTGAACGCTCGATCAGTTCTGAGGATGCCGTCAGTTTCGGCACTGGAATCTTAACCGACGAAGTTATCCGTTGGTCGGCGGTCAATGAAGTGTTTCCCGTTTAACCCGATGCCGCAGGCGAGGTTGACCGCAGCCGGAACTGGTCTCGCCCGCGGCAGCGGAGTAAACCGATCATTTTCCCTGCCTGGAAAAAACTGAGACAACAGCACGATCTGCTTTTGAACATCAGCGATTTTCCGGCTCAAATCCCTTCACGGCGTTGGTCAGCGTCCTTTTTCAGACGGCCTCGAAAGCGAGAGCAACGATGAGTGATTCCGGCCAGATCTGTCACGGTCCTGCCAACTGGTTTACACTTCGGTGCCCGGACACATTGGCCTTTGAGATCACGGACACGTTTTTGGAATTCCGTCCGGCCGAAAGTGGCACACCGGAAGGTGACCCGTCTGTCCTGCAGCTTGGCCGCAGTTCTTCGGCCGCGTTCCACGACTGGAACATGACGCTGTATTCGGCGTGGGTCGATCCGGAGGCCCCCGAATCCCGCGCGACGTCGTTCGGACCGGAGATTCTGTTTCCCGACGTGGTTAGTATGGAACCTTCGGTACCGCTGTCACTGCCGGGAACGATTCAGTCGACCCGCGGAACATCTCATCGGCAGCCGAAGGATGTCTGGTGGAAACGCCTGCTGAAGACCAGCGCAACGTACCACTGGCAGCTGTGGGTGATTGAATATCAGCAGATCATCGTCGTTGCCAGTCTGCAGTCGGCCGTCGGAAGAAAGCTTTCGACCGGTACGATCTCCGCATGTGCTTCAGTGCTGAACACCATCTCATTCGCTGACACTCTGGCCATGCCGCCGGACGTTTTCCGCAAGGCGGTGCTGGCCCTGGCCGAAAAGCACTTTCCTTTGCTGGACATTCGACCGGCGGCTGCCTTCAGTATCGACGTGGCCGGTTCGGAATTGAATCTTGCGAACTTCTATCGCTCATATATCCGACAGCCGGATCAGTTTCGACAGTTGATCCTGCCCGGCATCGCCACTGTTGTTCGCATGCAGGAATGGAGTCCCGAGCAACTGATGCCGCCCTTCGATGCGGCGCGTGATCGTGTGATGCCGATGCTCTACCCGGAAGACGAAGCCACTTCTGCCATGGCGGAATTTGTCCAGCAGGACTGGGTCGGAGGACTGAAAGTGCTCTTCGTGCTGGATGAAGCGGATTCCTACCGTTTCGTTCATCAGCGAATGCTGGACGACTGGAAAATCTCCGTTCAGGAACTGTTCGAAACTGCGATGAAGAACCTTGATGATTTTTCGGAAACCCATCCGCTGGAAGTCAATGTCATCGGTGAGCCGGAGGATCCGGGGATGCTGGTACCGTCGCAGCCGGATGCCTACAACACGTCTCGCCTGCTGACTCGACATCTGCACGGCCGACTTCGAGAGTTGCTCGGTTCGGAGGTGATCGTCGGCGCGCCGAATCGTGATTTCTTTGTGGCCGTTTCTCTGCGACACGCGCACCTGCTGAATCAGGTGCGTGAACAGGTTCGGAAAGATTATCAGTCGATGCACCATCCACTGACGACTCGACTGCTGGTCATTTCGGCCGATGGTGTCAGCGAATACTGCGACACCTGAGCGCTGCGGCAACGCACAAGGATTCATGCTGTGCAGATCGCATTTTGTGGGGGAGGTTCCGGAGGCCATCTGACGCCGGCCATTGCCGTGGCGGAAGCGATTCTGCGACAGCAGATTGATGCTCAGATCACGTTTTATATCAGTTCACGGGAGATCGACGAACGCATTCTGTCATCCTTCCGGTGGACATGCCCACAGCAGGTCCGCCGAATTGTTCAGCCTGTTTCCGGAGTTTCAGGCGGCAGAATTGCCACCATGGCGGCCCTCTTTCGTTCGTGGTGGAAATGCAGCAGGGAATGGAAACGGAAGCGACCGGACGTTGTCGTGGGACTTGGCGGATTCGCATCTGTTCCGGGTCTACTGGCGGCAGCATGGCTGCGAATTCCCATCGTGCTGATGGAACAGAATGTTGTGCCTGGTCGAGCGAATACTTTCTGTCGCCGCTGGGCGACGGTTACTCTGGCAGGTATGCCATGGCTGCCGGAGATTCAGGATTCATGGCCGACACCGGTTGTCACCACGGGAGTTCCTCTGGCGGAACACTGGTTCGCGAGGTCCCCCGCTGGGCCACGTGGTGTTAACGAGCCAGGCGTCAACGGGCCGGGCGTCAACGGGCCGGGCGTCAACGGGCCGGGCGTCAACGGGCGGGGCGTCAACGACGAATCGGGCGTCAACGAGTTGTCGGCGCAGACACTTCATTCGAGGGGGCCATCCAACGATGGTCACCACGTGCGACTTCTGATTCTCGGCGGAAGTCAGGGAGCGGCAAATCTGAATCGACTGGTCACCGCGGCGTTGACGCAACTGTTTCAGAGTGAAAGTCTGCTCGGGAATCTGACATTCGACGTTCTGCACCAGACCGGAAACAATGACCTGCAGACGACGCTGGACCGGTATCAGGAATCAACGCGCATTCAGGCGCTGGGGAGTGATTCCGACACCGGCTACTTATCGGACAATCCGTCGACACCGAACGTCGCTACTGCCGCAACGGATGAGATTGCCGCGGGCCATCGATTCACCCAGCGGCAGGAGGGCGGTCACCGTATTCGCGTGACGCCGTTTCTGTCGTCGGTCCGTTCCGCGATGCAGGACTGCGACTTTGTGATCAGCCGAGCCGGCGCGGTCACGCTGGCAGAAATCGCGGTCGTGGGACGAGCATCCATTTTGGTTCCGCTGGCCACGTCCAGGGACGAACACCAGCAACGCAATGCGGAATACTTCCAAAATGCCGGAGCCTGCTCGGTCATTGATGAGCGGCGCTCGCAGGCCGTGTCAGAGCTGATGGAACGGATTCGACAACAGAGTGTGGACACATCCTTCCGGAAATCTCAACAGACTGCAGCAGCAGCACTCAACGTCCCTGATGCCGCTCCGCTCTGCGCGAAGCAAGTTCTTCAGGTCGGTTTCGACAAGATCAAACAATGACACGATCGATTCGGAGTGGCTTGAGCTGCAAAAAAAAGAGGAGCTTATCTGCAAAGGCCTGATCGTTCGCGGCCTGCAACCGAAGTCCGCATTTCCCGCGTATGGTACGGAAAAAGACTCGCAAAACAGCTGAGAATCAAGTCGCACATTGAAGCGCGTCGAAGAATAGTTACATTATACATGTCGACAGACGGGGCAACAGACGACGGCGAGGCGGAACGGTTGACCAGCGGATTACGGATTGATTTCGTATTCGCGCAGGCTGCAATACCGTGATGGATGCTTCTGTTGCCACAATCTCCCTCCACCTACCTTCCCACCACAATTCGTTGATGTCGCTGTTCCGCCTGAACAGATCTCGTCAACGTTCCTTCTTCCC
>JAGQPY010000013.1:17475-32773 GCA_020426485.1 Planctomycetaceae bacterium | reverse complement strand
AGCGGCTGGTAGCAAATTGAATGTCGGGGTTCGGGTCGTCGCGGGGTTCCGAAGAAAATTGTTTGTTCGAAATACGTCAGAGAGGCTGACGGCGCGTGGCGCGATGCGTCTTCAGGAAGCTTCATGACGTTGCCGCCGCTTGAAACGCGGTCGGATGCGGCGCTCAATGAAATCAGACTGAGCGGCCTGTTCAATTCGCGAGTCAGATTCTGAGTCCCGGGGGTCGGAGCGGAGGGATTCTGTTCAGTGGCGGAGAGGGAAACAGGAACTACTGATGATTTGGACGGAGTCGCTTCTGCTGAACATTCTTCAAGCCCTCTCGTTGATGACGGCGTCAACTGGGAGAATACAAGATCCAGATCAAGCAACGGCGGACAGGGGCTGATGAGCCACTCCGAATTGCCGCGTGGTTGAGAGAAGATCGCGTTTCCCGAGCTGATCGAAATGCCGTCGGACAATTGTCCAAAGGACTGCCCAGTGTTCGAGGCTGCCGCAGGAACTTCGGGGTGCGATTGCGGGGAACGTTCGGAGGGGAGACTTTGAGCGTGGGTGAGGGCAAAAATCTGACAGCTCGCGATCAGAAAACACGCCAGCCGGAATTCGAATCCCTGCCGTTTCATCACAAATGCCCTCCGTGGACTACAAGTCGTGCGGGAACCCGTGTGATGGTCCGTCTTTCAACAAAACCGGCGGCACACCCCCACATCTTCCCCTGTCATCGGGTTTGTGCGTGCATTTTTGTTAGAACGAGCATTTTCATCCGTTTAACCCGCATATCGCTTAGAATACGGTCAATCCGGTTCAAAGGCACGGATCACGTTCGTGGGGAGTTTCCCGAAGGAGCCGCTTAGGCGGACTAACTGTTTTTGAAAACAGTTGCCGATAGGACAGACACTTCCGGATAGTGAATTCAATTCGATCAGGAAGTCTTTGCAGTCAAAACACGGTTCGGTCTTGCAGTGATGGGTTGCAGCTTCCTCGCACCCACCACTGCAGCGGCTGTGAACAATGAATCGCCATCATTTATGTCATTACGAAGGTTTCTCAAACGACTTCGCAGTCGATTGCAGCGACGCCACGCGGAAGTTCCGCGGGCTCCCAACCGCCTGCGCGTGATGAGGCTGGAAGAACGGCGTCTGCTGGACGCAAGTTTCGGGATCAATGTCGCCGGAATTCTGGACCTGAGCGGCTTTGATAACGGCGGAATGGCAGGCGGCGATCAGTTGAGTCTGCAGTCGGTGTCTGATGGCACGTCACACGGGTTTGAGTTCACGCTGGCGAACGGTTTTTGGGACCAGACAGCACTGACGAACCCGGATGTGTCCGGTCGATCGATGTTGTCTGTGGATCTGCACACACTGACGATTTACAACAACGTCGGTGGCAACGATCAGTCACCCACCGTGACCGGGATTTCCATCAACGCTTCCGGCCAGGCTCTGCAATCCATCGCCAACAGCGGTGACTTTGCCGTTTCCCATCTGTCGGTTGTCGATGGTGGTTCGATCACGTTGAACGCGGGTTCCGTCGATCTGGATACGATTTCCGCCACTGGCGAATCTTTGACGATCAGCGACATTGATGACCTGGAGCTGAACCAGGTCAGCCTGACGACGACTCTGAACGTATCGGCTGCCGGTGAGATCAAGGACGCCGACAACAGCAGCCTGAACGTTTCCGGGAACGCTCAGTTCAGCGGAACAGATATCGTTCTGGGAGACCACGCCGGCGATGTGACAAACTTTGGGTCATTGTCGTTCTCCGCAACAGGCGATGTTGATATCACCGAAGATTCGCACTCCGAACTCGTCGGTACGAATTCCGCGACGAACCTGACCCTGTCGACCAACGGCGCGCTGACGGATGGTGGTTCCACAACACAGATTTTGGGGCTCGCCGACCTGCAGGGCGACAGTATCACTCTGGGAGATACCGTCGGCGATTCCTTTACAGCGGGGAACCTGCACTTTGTAGCTACCGGAAATGTGGATCTCCACGAAGCCGATGACATGGATCTGTCGGGAGACAGTTCGGGAGCAATCGTTCACCTGTCAGCCGATGGTGCAATCACGACCTCAGTCGGCTCGCATGTGACGTCGGATGTGATTCACGTCGACAGCGACGGAGACGTGCTGCTGTCGGCGTTGGGGCCGGACGCCGCGACATTGGGGACGCTTTCGGCAAACAGCGGGAGTGGCACGATTACGTTGGAGTCCGGCACGTTTTTCGTCGACGGTTCCACTTCGATTTCCGGAACCATCGATCTGGGCACAGATGCGGTGCTCGGCGGAAACGGTACCGTTGGCGACGTTGTGTTGACGGACGGAACGGTGTCTCCGGGAAACAGTCCCGGGATTCTGAACACCGGAAACTTCAGCCTGGGAGCAGCGTCCACGCTGAGCATCGAACTGTTCGGCACCAATGCAGGAACCCCCGAATTCGATCAGCTGAATGTCACGGGATCCGTCACGCTGGCCGGGACGCTGGATGTTTCGCTGGGCGGAGGATTTGCTCCGGCAGCCAACGATGTCTTTGAAATTATTCACAACGACGATACGGAGGCTGTGTCGGGCACGTTCAACGGTCTGGCAGAGGGTTCGGTCTTTGTTGCCGGTGGTGAAGCCTTTGTGGTGTCGTATGTCGGTGGCACAGATTCAAATGACGTGACGCTGACGAGTGCTCGCCACCAGTACGACTTCGATTCAGCAACTTACAGCATTGATGAAGACGTGGCCGGTGGCAAACTGACGGTGGTCGTCAATCGCAGCGGTAACACGTCCATTGCGTCATCGGTCGACATTGTTCTGACCAGCGGCACAGCAACGGCAGGGACTGACTTTGCTTCCGGCCCCATCACGGTGAATTTTGCCGCTGGTGAGACGAGCCGGTCGTTTGACGTATCCATTAACAATGATGCTGTGGTTGAAGCCGACGAAACATTCGGTTTATCGTTCAGCAATTTCAGCGATGGGGGTTCTGCGGGCACAACCGTTGCCACGTCCACAGCCACGATCGCGAACGACGACACAACAACGGTCACGCTGACCCCCCTGAATGCCACTCGAACGGAAAATGCAGACGGCGGCGGTACGACGAACTTTACATTTCAGGTCGCTCTGACAAACGCCGTGCAGGGTGGATTTTCAATTGGATACACCACGAGCGATGGGACAGCAACGCTTGCCGACGGCGACTACACCGACAACGACGGCACCCTGAACTTCGCTGGGTCTGCCAGCGAAAGCCGGACAATCACGGTCAGTGTGACGAACGATGACATCGTGGAAAACCACGAAACGTTCAGCGTACAACTGGCGAACACCGTCGGCAATGTGGCGTTCGGAGTCGACACGGCGGATTTCACAATCAGCGGTGGCCCCGTCACGGGAACCATTCAGAACGACGACACGGCGACTCTCAGCATCTCCAACATTTCCGCGACGGAAAGTAACCTGAATCAGACTCTTCAGGCCACGGTAACACTGAACAAGGCCGTTCAGGGTGGATTCGACGTTGCCTATGCGCTGAATCCAGGTTCGGCGGAAAGCACGGACGTCAGTGTGGCGGGGGCATTGCTGAGTTTTTCCGGAACCGCCGGGGAGCAACACACCATCGACGTGACGATCGTCGGCGACACCATTGTTGAAGACAATGAAACGTTTGACGTGACGTTGGGAGATGTGACAAACACGTCCTCAGTTCAGGATGCCTCCATCACAACCGGAGCGGTTTCCAGTGGCGCGATTAACAATGACGACAAAGCGACTCTGTCGATTAACGATGTCACGGTCAATGAGGCGGCTGGAACAGCGACGTTTACCATCAGCAGCACAAATGCGTCCGAATCGGCACTGGGAGTTTCCGTCGGTCTGTCTCACGGAACAACGTCTGCTGGTGACGTTGTTCTGAACAGTACGTCGGCCACAATCGCCGGTGATCAGACTTCGACGTCCACGACCGTCACGGTGGCCATCACCGACGATCTGCGGGTTGAAGGAACGGAAACCTATTCGCTGACGATTTCTGCGGCGACCTACAATGGCACTGCAGATGCGTCCCGTGCGGCGATCGGCGATGCCACGGGAGCCGGAACTGTCATCGACAATGACAATGCAACGATCAGCTTCAATGCAGCCGGCTCTTCGATCAGCGAAAACGAAACGACCACTACGGTGGCGGCCACTCTGACGGTCAACGCCACGGGTAACTCCGGTGCGGCGGGACTGGATCGAACGATTTCTGTTGACGTCAATCACACCGGCGGAACAGGCAGTGGAGTCGATCCTGAGGCAGACTTCAGCTACACCGATACAACACTGACTTTTAGTTCGGCCGACGGCAACGGCACCAGTTTTTCAAAAACGGTCACGATCGCGGCTCACGAAGATCTGCTGGACGATGACGCGGAAACGATTGAACTTTCACTGCAGAACCTGAACGACGGCACGGACACCGGAAGCGGCGGGCAGGCATCCATCGGTGCCACAAGGCTGCATACGGTCACAATCAACGACGACGATACCAGTTCGTCAGCCGTCTTCGACCTTGTTTCCGGCGGTGGGGCGGTCGTGGTACAGGTGAGTTCCACAGATCCCACGGTCCTGGAATTCTACGTTGGCGGAGTTCTGCAGTCGGCTCGCAGTCTGACGGGACTGAATGACCTGACGATCAATGGCACCGGCAACTTCGAAGACATCACGCTGGACTATTCAGCGGGCAGCTTTTCAACCAACGTGGCGATTTTTGGCGGCGACGGTCGCGACACACTGACCATCATCGGCGCGACGGGCAGCGGTTCGGTGACGTTTGATGGTCAGGGCGACGCGGACACGGTCTTTCTGATCGGCAAAGTCGGCGGCAGTGACTTTGATGTGACTTACGTCGGTCCGACGGATCGGGAATCCGGAACAGTGGTGATCGATGGTGCGTTCACACTGAATTACATCGACATCGAAAACAACAGTCTGAACATCAGCGGCATCAACAACCTGACGCTGAACCTGACGGGAGGCGATGCGAACGTCTTTGCAGGCCAACTGGATGCCGTAACGACTGAATTTTTTGGGGATTCCTTCACTACCACCAACTTCACAAGTCCTGCTGATTCGCTGACGATCAACTTTGACTCCTCCGACTATGTGGTCTCGATTGTCGATCTCGCGGATGATTTTGACCCGACGAACGGAGTTGACATCAATGGTGATGTCAACGGGGGTGATGTCGTCCTGATCATTGACGAACTTGGCGGACTGTCCGGCAAATCTGTGGGAATTGATCTGGGTGGTGGCACGGATTCCGTCACGTTCCAGAACGCGAATCAGTCACTATCCGGTCTGAACATTGCAGCGGAGACGATCACAGCAACGTCCGCGGCCCTGGCAGTCAGCGGAGCCACAACGCTGGACGCTGGTGCTTCCGGAACGATTCTTCTGGACAACGGAAGCCATGATTTTTCGGGTGACGTGACGATCGTCGACGCCGGCTCTGCCGAGATCCACGATGCGAACTCGATCACGTTTGCCGATATCACTGTTCAAACCAATCTCACTGTCCACACCGGCTCTGCAGTTGACTTTTCTGCCGCAGCATCAGTCGGCGGAAGTCTGAACGTGGATACAACCGTCTACGGGACGGGTGGAGCTATTACCGATTCCACGGGATCGGTGACCGCAGGTGGCACGACAGTGCTGGATGCCGGAAACAGTGACATCACACTGGACGACGTTTCCAATGATTTTGTGGGACAGGTTTCGGCCAGTGGCAGCAATATCACCATCGTGGATATCAATAGTGTATCGTTGAATACCATTTCTGCCGCAACCTTGCAGGTTACATCCGGAGGCGCGGTGACTGATGTGGCGGGGGCTGATATCGCGGTCGTCGGCAACGCCACCTTTCATGTTGCCTCCATTTCGCTGGGCGACAATGCGACTGATTCGACAGACTTTGGCAATCTCACGGTGACGTCGACTAACGCGATGTCGATCAGTGAAGATTCTTCGATGCTGCTGAATGCGATCACGGGAAGTACGGTCACACTGACGTCTGAAACGGGGGAGATTGCTGACCACAACGGTGTGGCCGTGAATATTTCTGCGGGTTCGGCAGTGCTACGGGCCGTGACGGGGATCGGCGACGGAGATGTTCTGGAAACAACGCTCGGCAGTCTGGCGTTTCACAATACGATTTCCGGAAACGTGCAGCTGGTCAACAGCCAGACGATGACGATTGCAGTCATCGGTGGGCTGACGGCCTCCGCAAACGCGGGCGGAAATATCACGTTGTGTGTAACCAGCGGAAATCTCTTGCTGAATTCGCCACTCTCGGCGGTCGGCAATACGATTCGCCTTCAGGCCACAGCCGGAAGGGTGGCTCAGACATCGGGCAGTGCTGAAATCACTTCGGCTTTGCTGGGGGTACGAGCGTCCGGGGATATCGACCTGGCGGCCACCGTCAACAAAGTTTCGACCACATTCGCCGCCGCTTCGACATCGGCAGGCGTCATTCGATTCAGTAACGGTGACGGCACTGGTTTTGACGTGGGAACCGTGGCGGCGGTCGACTGCTTCGCCGGAGCCACCGGCGTCACCAGCAATCTGGGTGACGTCAAAATCATTTCTCATGGCAGTCTGCAACTGACAGAAGATGTGGTGCTTTCCGACGGCAGTCTGTTGCTGGATGTCAGCGGAAATCTGATACAGCTGGCGGGAGCGACGATCTCCGCCCACGGTCTGGGTTTGCTGGTCATTGGAAATACAACGCTGAACGATGCCGGAAACGATGTGGGAACTCTGGCGGTCGACAATGAAGGAACCACCACATATCGCGACGCTGATACTCTGACGATCGGCGAAGTGACTGCCGATGGTGTTACAGTCACCGGAGTCAGTTCCGTCAACGGCACCTTTGAATCAACGGTGGTGACGGGAGACCTGACGGTGGCGGAAGCCATTCTGGCTTTTGGTCCGTCCAACGTGATCCTGACAACGCTGGACGGTGACGTCCTGCTGAACAACGTCGTCACGGTTCAGAACAATTCCATCACCGTCAACAGCAGCGACGCCATCAACGGATCAGGTCGGCTGACAGCGATCAACATCGATCTGAATTCGGGAACAGGAATCGGCAATAACACAGCGCTGGAGCTCTCCGGCAGTTCCATATCGGCCGACAGCGCAGCGGGCGACATTGATATCAACAACGCCGTTGCTGCCACATTCGGGTCGCTGACCACCGGTATCGGCACGATCACCGTGGATAATGCCGCCGCGGCAACGTTCACAACAGCTTCGACCACCAGCGGAGGCATTGACCTTGAGACAACCAGCGGGAGCCTGACTGTTGGCACCATCACGGCCGGGAATGCTCAGGACGTGATAATCAAGTCGGCTGCGGCCATTATCGACGACAACAATGCGGCTACAAAGGTCACAGGCAGCAATCTGGATGCAGCGGCCGGCGGTGCGATCACGCTGCAGACAGACGTCGATTCCATGGATGTTTCCACCAGTGCTGCCGGTGACGTGTTGATTCACGAAACGAATGCGGTCACGCTGACAAGTATCACGACTGCAGACGGCGCTGTCACCGTGTCTGCCGGAGGTACTCTCACAGCGACCAATGTGGATACGTCGACTGCCGATGACGATTCCAATGACATTTCACTAACAACAGTGGCTGGTGATATTCTGATCGGACTGATCACCGCGGGATCTCAAAACGATGTGGCCTTGACGTCGGCTGGTGCCATTAACGATTTTTCCGCGAACCCGGATGCTGTGACCGATATTTCGGCCGGAGACATCGATCTGAATGCCGCCGCCGGCATCGGCAACACGGCCGACGTTGATCTCACGGCGACCGGCATTTTCGCTGATACCACAACGGGCAATGTCAGCCTGAACAATGATTCGGCGACGGATGTCACTGTCGGCAGCCTGACGACGGGCGGCGGCACGATTACTTTCAGTCAGTCAGGCGGCGGAAGTGTCGGCTTTGGAGTAGTCTCCGGGACGAATGCTGAAATCTGTCTGGCCGTCGGCGACATCGAACTGACCAATGCCATGACAGCCAACGACGTGCGTCTGCAGGCCGACATGGGGTTGGTCACTCAAACCGGAGGAAGTGTATCCGCGACAAATCTGGGTGTGCGGGCCGCCACGGGAATATCTCTTGGACAGGCATCCAACAACGTGACGACGTTCGCCGCGGCGACGACCAGCGGTGACGTTTTGTTTCACGAAGCGAATGGCTTTCAGGTTGGTTCGGTAACTGCCGGAAGCTGTTTCGCTGCCACGACGGGCGTGACGACTCCCGGAAGCGGTGCGATCACACTGGAAGCGATCAGCGGCTCGATGACCATTTCCAGAGACGTTTCAACGGACGGAGGCGATATCGATCTGGACGCGGAGGTTTCCATCGTTTCGGCCTTACCGGCTGTCGGAGATCTGCACATTTCTACCAGCGGCAGCGGATCGATCACCGTGAACGCAGGTCGGTCTGTGGAATTCAACGCCAATGTTTTGCAGAAAGCCGTCATTACCACGGAAGATGGTTCCGTGACGATCAACGGCGGCGGCTTGGTGGCGGCGGCCACCGTGGACACGGACGGTATTCGACTGGACCACGCCAGGATTCAAACGGCAACGGGAAGTATCAACCTGACTGGGACTGGTGGAACGGATACCGGTGGCAACAACGACGGAATCGCTGCTCGCTTTTCAACGATTCAATCGAACAGCGGTCACATCACACTGATCGGCAACGGCGGAGCGGGGGGGATCAGCCAGGGAATTGAATTTGAAACGGTCAGCGTTTCCACGGGCGGCGACACCATCATGCAGGGAACCGGGGGAGCGACCGGGGACCGAAATTCGGGAATGGATTTTGACAACGTCACGACTGTTCAGGCCACCGGCAGCGGAACGGTGACTCTGACCGGCAGCGGCGGTGACAGCGGTCAGGACAGCTACGGCGTGGTCATTCAGGACGGCGGCGGTGTTGCTGTGGAAGACGGCAGTCTGCTGATCACGGGCGATGGGGGCGCAGACGGTGATTTCAATTACGGCGTGCACATGCTGAACGGAAGCGTGGCGTTTTCCTCCGGAAGCGGTTCTGTCACGGTCATCGGGACCGGTGGTGATTCCGGAGACGTGAATGTTGGTGTTGTGGTGGACGGAGCCGGGATTGGGTCGACAAGCGGGCTGCTGACTGTCACCGGAACCGGCGGTGCGAATGGTGTGAATAATGCCATCGGAGTTTGGGTGACGAACGATGGTGCGATTTTGTCACTGGACACGGCTGATGTCGTGGTTACGGGAGTCGCGGCCGGTACAGGAATTTTCAATTTCGGCGTCTTTGTCATCGGCCAGCAATCAATCATCGGCACGAAAGACGGGCACCTGACGGTGACGGGGACGGGCGGAGGATCGGCGGCCATCGGTAGCGACTCAAACTTTGGAGTGCTGGTTTCTCAGGGCGGCGAAATCTCTTCCGCCGGTCTCGGTACCATTGATGTTGACGGCGACGGTACAGCCGGACAGACAGGCACCGGCGTGGTGATCCTTGGCAGCGGATCAACAATCACATCGGTCTCCGCGGCAATCGATGTGGAAGGAACGTCCACCAGTCATGCCGGCATTCAGGTGACTGCCGGCGGCAGCATTACTTCCGGCACGGGTAGTATCAACGTTTCGGGGACCGCCGGAACCGGAGGCACGGCGGGAATCAACATTTTCGACAACGGCAGCGTTTCATCAACCGGTGCAGCCTCTTCTGCAACGCTGACATTAACGGGCATCGCCAACGGAGCCCAGGACGGCGTTCGCATCGGCGAAAGTGGTGTTTCCAGTGGTTCCGTGTCGTCGGTCGATGCGTCAATTTCGATCAATGGTACTGCAGGCACGGCTGACGCTGTTTCACTGAACACAGCCAGCACGATCACCAGCACTGGTGCGGCAACCATTGACATCGACGGAACCGGCAGCGTGCTGCTGGAAGACGGAACGGCCATTCGAGCCGTCACCGGCAGCCTGATTGACATCTCCGCGACGGAGAACATCACGATCAGTGAGATCACGTCGACAGGCGGTGAAGTTCGAGTTGATTCGACCAGCGGATTAATCCTTGATGCCGACAGTGGAACGGGGACCGACATCACAGCAACCAGTGCTGTCCTGCAGGCGGCGACCGGTATTGGCGGCAGCGGCACTGCGGGAGCGATTGAGACGGTCGTCAGCAACGCGGCCTTTGATAACTCTGTCAGCGGGCTGGTGCATCTTAGCAACACGGGCGATTTGACACTGTCCAATGTCAATGGTGTTGGCACTTCCGCAAATACCAACGCGGACGTCAAACTGGTTGTCAACGGTCATTTCGTTCTGGACCAATCGCTGACAGCGGGATCCGGAAACATTTTGTTGGCTGTCTCCGGAAATGTTTCCCAGAACAGCGGCGACCATCTCACCGCTGCCGGTCTGGCACTGATGGTTGATGGTACGACCGTTCTGCAGGATTCCGGCAACGATGTCTCCGTACTGGCGGCTGCCAATGGCGGAGAGACTTTGTTCACAGACGCAACGGGCCTGACCATTGGAACGGTCACCGTCGACAGTATGACGTTCGCCGGAATCACAACCACGAGTGATGACGTCCGTCTGACGACAGGAACGGATCTGGTGATTGATGATGATGTCAATCTGGTCGGAGGGAATCTGTTGCTGGACGTGGCCGGCAATGTGACTCAGCAGATCAACGACGACATTACGGCAGCAGGTCTGGCTTTGGTCGTTGACGGCACAACGACACTGACGAATTCCGGCAACGATATTACTCAGCTTGCTGCCAATAATGGTGGCGCTACGCGTGTCACGACAGTCAATGATCTCAGCGTCAGCAGCCTGACTGTGGATGCAAACGCGGTCTCGGGCGTCACTACTGCGGATTCGGACGTCAGACTGACGGTCGGTGGCGACCTGTCGATCGAGAACACCGTCGACGTCGGTGGGGCGGGGCTGTTGCTGGATGTTGGGGGCAGTGCGGATCAGGTTGCAGCCATTGTGGGGACCAGTCTGCTGCTGGATGTCGACGGAACCACCGTGTTTGACCATTCCGACAACGACTTCGCTGCGATCTCCGCGGTCAATGACGCCGCAACGGAGTACCGAGACCGGTCGGCTCTGGAAGTCGGCCGTGTGACAGTTGATGGTTCATCGCTTTCCGGGATCGCCACAACCAACGACAACGTCACGCTGTGTGCCACCACGATTACTCTGGCGACAGGCGTTGCTATTGGCTCGGGAACTCTGCGGCTGTCCGCGACAGCGGGCAGCGTCACCCAGACCAGTGGCTCCGTGACTGCTCGTGAACTGGGTGTTCGTTCCTCCGCAGGAATCAGCCTGACTTCTGCCGGCAATGATGTTGACGAATTCGCGGCAAACGGCGGTTCCGGCAGCATCGTTCTGGTTGACGGCGATGGATACGCGATCGACGAAGTTACCGCTGACGGGTGTTTCGCTTCGACGGTCACGGGGCTCACAACGGCCGCTGATTTTGAAAGCTGCGTCAGCACCGGGAACATATCGATCACGTCCGCGTTGAATGTTGGTGGCACGGTTCGACTGGAAGCCATCACCGGCAGCGTCATTCAGACGGCAAACGGAACCATCAATTCCGCGAATCTGGGCGTTCTGGCAGCGGGGGATATCGATCTCAACGAAGCAGCGGGCGGCAATAACGTGGATGGCATCTTTTCGGCCGTTTCCGGCTCAATCGGAGTCATTGAATTCGCGGACAATGGAGGCTACACGATCGGCTCCATCGCCGCCGGCAGCTGCTTCAGCGGCAGCGCTGGGGCAACGACGTCCGACGGCGCGATCGTTCTGACCAGCAACACAGGGGCAATCGTGAATGACGATGGCGTGTCGGCGAACGGCACCAGCAGCATTCTGATTGAAACGACAACCAGTGGCAGTGTTGTGTTGAACGGACTGACGACGGCTGACGGTGATTCGGTGATAGTCAACAGTGCGGGCTCAATCAATGGCGGCGGGCTGATTACGGCTAATTCGGTAAGTCTGATGGCTGCATCCGGCATTGGTGATTCAGTTGAAATCAATCTTTCCGCATCGGCGATTTCCGCAGACAGCACCTCAAACGCGATTGACGTTAACAACAGTTTATCGACTGCTGTCACTGTCAGCTCGGTATCAACAGATTCCGGCGACATCTCATTTGATCAGTCAGGCGGTGGTGACATCACCTTCTCAGCCGTTCATGCCACGACATCGGGCAGCGTCCGACTCAACAACGCCGCAGGATCTGTCACTGCGACGTCTGTAACAACGGATGCCGGCACAATCGACATCACCGCAACATCCGGCGGTGTCGACGCCACATCCGTCGTCACCGGAAGCGGTCGCATCTCCATCGCTGCCGACGGTGGCACGATTACCGCCCGGACAGTTACTGCAGGAACAGCTTCCGCCGGCGACGGTGATGTTGAACTGACGACCACTTCCAGCGGTGATGTTCTGGTCGACAGTGTAACGGCGGCAGGCGATTCGATCCGTGTCACATCAGTGGGCACGGTTGATGAAATCGGCTTGTTTTCGGATGCCGCTGCTGATCTTTTGGCAGAAGTGATTTCCATTTCGGCCGTCAACGGAATCGGAACGACGGAACAGCTGGAGCTGGATGCCGACGATCTGGCTGCGACCACGACATCGGGCGACATCCGCCTGCAGGATACGGCGGACGGCGTCACAGTCAGCAATGCAGGCGGCATTGCCGGACTGAGTATCACCGCCGGAAGTGCTGGTGATCATTTAACGCTTCTGTCGAACGGCACAATAGTCGTTCACGAAATGATCGCGAACAGCGGCGATGGAAACGTTCTGCTGAGTGCCGATGACACGGCCGGCAACATCACAGTCAACAACTCCGTCTCCAGCAACGGCGGACATGTGACGTTGATGGCTCAAAATGCCATCGCCCTGAATTCCGGTGTCGCGGTCACGACTTCCGGCCAGGGCACGATTCATGTGAATGCCGCAGCAGCTGCCGGAATCGGCGGAGCGTTTACAATGGCCGCGGGCGCTCTGCTGTCGACAGGCAGCGGTGATATCCATGTGGATGCAGATGACGACATCACTGTGGGGCGAATCTCCACGGGCGGCAACGTTGCGTTGATCAGTCATACCGCTTCGATTGTCGACGCAGATCCGCTCGGCGACACGACTGTTGACATTGTTGCCAGTGGGCTTCAGCTGAAAGCGGCTGTCGGAGTCGGTTCGAATGCAAACCATCTGGAAACCGCGGTTTTGACAATTGCCGGCCGAGCCTCCGATGGCGGTCTGTTTGTCAGCGAAGCCAATGCCGTGACAGTGAACAGCGTCGGTGCCAGCACCAATAAGGTCAGTGACGACGGAACAACGACCAGCGTCACCGACGCACCGATCAGCGATCTCGCGACAACAGGCAGCGGATCGATCGTGCTGACAATCCAGGCAGGCAGTATCACTCTGAATGACGGGGCATTCGGCTCCGGAGGAACAGATGGGGCAGCAGTGACGGCCAGCGGCACAGGCCACATCCTGTTGTCGGCGGGTGGCCAGGGCAGCGATGTGGCGGTCAATGCTGAGGTCACCAGTGGCGGTGGGCACGTCACGGTTCACGCCGACGACGACATAGAAACCAACGCAGCCGTTGCGACTCAGGGCACAGGTACAATTCTGCTCAGCGCGGGTAACAATCAGACGGATGGTGGTTCGAATGATGGGCTCCGGATGCAGGCTGGATCTGTCGTTTCAGCAGACAGCGACATTATGCTTCGGGCTGGTCATGAGTCCGACGTTGTGTTGCAGCAGGTCCTCACGTCCGGCAACGTCAGCGTCTTCGCGGAAGGCAGTATTCGGGATGGAAATGCGGCCGCGAATAACGTCACCGCTGCAGATTTGATTCTGGTTGCAGACAGCAACCATGACCAGCAAGGCATCATCGGTGGCCCGGACGGAGCTGTGGGGAACAGCACGAATATCAACGCCGTTGACACGGAAGTCTCCACGCTGGCGGCCAGCGCCGCTGACGGAATCTATCTGCAGAACAGCGGCGGTGAACTCACCATCGACGAAGTCTCCGTGACCGTTCAGCAGGTCGGCGCGAACGCGGCTGTGACCGCCGTCACCGATTCGCAATCAGATCTCACCACAACGGATGCGGGACCCGTCAAGGTCGTCAATACATCAGGTGACATCATCGTTAACGAAGGAGATGCCGACCACACTGGCGTGTCTGCTGCGTCAATGGGTCATATTCTGCTGGATGCACTCAACGGGGCAATTGTCCTGAATGCAAACGTTGAAAGTGGCACTGGTCACGTCACTCTGCAGGCGCAGACAAGCTTGTCGATCGATTCTGATGTCGAGATCAGAACAGCAGGAAGCGGGACCATCGTCGCGGATGCTGTGACTGGCGGGCTTATGATGGCCACCTCGGCAGTCTTCGCGACAACAGACGGCGACATTCATCTTCAGGCGGATGGTGACGTCGAGGTTGGCCGAATCGCATCGACCACCGGCAACGTTGCAATCACGTCTGTTTCGCAGTCCATTCTGGACGCTGACTCGGACAACACAACGGTCGATGTCACAGCACACGGACTCCGGTTAAATGCTCAGATTAGAATCGGCACGTTCGCCAATGCCCTGGAAACCAAGATAGGCACAGTCAGCGGACGAGCAACCAGTGGTGGCATTCATGTAGTCGAAACCGACGGTATCGAAGTGAATGATGTGGCCGTCAGCACTGTTCGAGTGGCCTTCGATTCCGGTACGAATCCGGTTGTTGACACGGTGCAGAGCGATCTGCGAACCACTGGCGGCAACGGCGACATCCGGCTGACGACACTGGCCGGAACTATCACTCTGCACGATGGGACATCACCCGGCTCGGGTGAGTCGGTCGTGGCTGATGGATCCGGCAACGTGACGTTGCTGGCTCAGGGAACCGGCAGCAGTGTCACATCGCACGCCGACATCCGGACTGATTCGGGCGACATCACAATCATCGCAGCTCAGGATGTCATGGTGTCCACGGATGCCGACATTACCACCGGTGCCGGCGGTGACATTCTGGTCGACGCTGCAGCTGACGTATCGCTGGGTGACGCTGTTGATTTGTCCACAGACACGGACGGCAACATCTCGCTGCTGTCGGGAAGCAGTGTTTCTTTCGGCAACGACGCCAACGCTGCAACAACAGGTGGCGGTGACATTCTGATCGACGCTGCAGCCGACGTATC
>JAGQPY010000013.1:0-17376 GCA_020426485.1 Planctomycetaceae bacterium | reverse complement strand
GCTGGGTGACTCTGTTGAACTGGCAACGACCGGAACCGGAAAGATTGACATCAACGCCACAGCTGGCAAGCTGCAGATGGCTCCGAACGCCATGTTGCAGACGGTATTAGGCAATATTGAAGCGAGCGCCGGCACTAACATCATTGTGGGTGAAATCACGGCCACATTGGCCGACGTCATACTGAGCGCAGGATCGGGCTTTCTTCGGGATGCAGATGGCAGCGATACCGACGTCAATGTTACAGCTCAGACTCTGATCGCGTCCGCGGGGACGTCGATCACTCTGGAATCGACAATTAATAGTCTCAGCGCTGTGTCCGGTACGGGTGACATCTCGCTGAAGGAGACAGACGATCTGCTGATCCTGAATGTGTCCAGCACAGAAGGCGATGTGCTGATTCAGGCGGGCGACGTTACCACCGCAGGAAGTCTTTCGGTGACGGGGCCAATCAGTACTCCCGGCAATTCCGTTCGGCTGGTCGTTCACGGCAACCTTGAGCAGGACACGGCCGGTCCGATCACGGCGGCCAGCCTTGGCATTCGCCAGCAGAACAGTACATTCGGAACCGTTCAACTGGATGACGCAAACGATGTTGACAATATCGCAGTGCTCAACGCGGCTTCGGGCCAGTCTGTTGTTCTCAAAGATTCTGACAATCTGACCATCACATCGATTGCCGGCCAGACAATCGGCAATGTGATGTTCACCACCACGAACGGAGTTCAGTCAAGTGATGGAAACATCCTGATCGAAACTGGTTCGTCATTGCAGATCGACCAGCCACTGAATGCCGGCACGGCCGATGTTCGGCTGGTCAGCGGCACGAGCGGAGCTGACGGAACCGTGGCTCAGTCGGCAGTCGGGATTATTACGGCGACACACCTTGGCATTCGTCAGCAAAGTGCTTCGTCGGGTTCTGTGCAACTGGGAACTGCTGCGAATGACGCTGATGTTCTGGCCGTCAACAATGTTGCACAGGGCGATGAAATTGCATTCTTTGATGTCGATGAGTTACTGATTGGCCGAGTCGACTCGCAGACGACGGGCAACATCACGTTTGCTGAGACCACGGGTGTCGATTCCAATGCCGGGAGCATCAATATCACGTCGGATGGCACGTTGACGATTCAACAGAATATCGACGCCACTGATGATTCCTCCACAGCCGGCACTGATGAATCAATCACTCTGATCAGCCGCAATGGCGACATAGTGCTGGACGACGCGGCAAACTCGGTCACCATTACTTCTGATGAAAATCCGGCTCCCGGAGTTTTTGATGACGTCACCGGAGATCAGCTGACAATCATCGCGGGGTCTTCGAACGGAGGCGGCACCGTGACGCTGGGCGTTCCTGGAGGTCAGGGTATCGAAATCCGCACCGATGGTGGCGTCGCCAGACAGATCGCTCCACGGCCGACGGCATTTGCCGCGACGCCCACAGTCGGAGCACAAACGGCCTTTGTCACACTCAGCGACGCGGCCACCATGCGATCCAGCCTGACTTTTCAGGATGGCGGATTTCTTGGATTACTGGAACTGGTTTTTGGAATCGACGGAGAAGAAAACCTGGAAGTCGTCGTCGACTGGGGCGTCGTCTCGCTGACCGACCTGACGGCTTCAGGACCGGCGGGCGACGCGAGTCCGGTTACGGGTGTTCCCGGAGCGTTCGAGTTCTCTCTGGCGGATGCTGACAAGACAGTTTTCTACATTGATGCGGGTGGCCAGCAGTACGAAATTCCGCACATCTACGGCATTTATGATCTGGTCACAACTCCCAACGATCGCAACGGTCGGCAGTTCAATCCCGGAATCATCGGCGTTCGATTCTCGGTTGCTCAGCACGAATCCATTCAGATCTGGGGGCGAACGCCAACGGATGCCGGCACGGTGTCAGGATTGCCCGTAACAGATTTTCAGGGCACATCCGATCTCGTGACCGATGCCGCCGGACAGACGATTAACCCGGCAGCAACGACGCTGGGTCTGTTGAGTTCCACCGACACAAATAACCTGCGAGCGTTAACGCAGCAGGCCGCGTCTCTGCCACTTTCCAACATCACCGTGACGCCCACTGGTATCCCGGAAGGTCTGGCCGAATGGGAATTCATCGCTGGTCCGTCACCGGGAATCGTTCCTTCAGAGCCACAGGACGTTCCGGAAATTGACATTCCGCCGGTTGAAGTTCCCGTCACGACACCCATCGTTTCCGAGATCACGGGAGACGTCAGCTTTAGCAGTGGAGCCGTTTCGGATGCCGCCATCGGGACGGAAGTCTATCTGCAGATTCGACGTCAGTACGAACTGGATTCGCCGGCCGAAGTCGTCATCAGTCGAATTCAGGACAGCACCTTTATTTCCAGCCGCGAAGAGTTTGAAGCATTTGTTCGCGAACACTCCGAACTGCAGGACGGAGCTGGTTACGAAGTCTGGCTTGTCACAGAAACGAGCGGCCAAAGAGTGGAACGCCCCATCGTTCAGTTCGAAATCACAGCGGGACGCCCCGGACCGGCCAGTGAAGAACTTCCGGATACGTTCGAACCCTATCAGTTGAAAGAAGTTCCGTTCGAACAGCCGCAGCAAGATCCCGCCGGCGAACCATCGGACAACTCGGACGTCAACGAAATCCGGAACGATGACGAAGCAGACGTGAGTCTCCTGAACGACTCCGGCGAAAACATCGTCTCAACTGCACGTACCGCAATTTCCAATCCGCCAGCCCAGGCACACCAGAACGCAAACCGTGATTCATCACAGAGTCAGCGTGTTCCATTACCGGACCCGGGCATCGGCCACCAATCTTCGGTGGAGTCTGACCGAATCGACGTCGATTCGCATGTTGCCGAAGACGCCGCTGTGTTGCTGATTCCAGCCATCAGTTTCTCCCGAGCAGCACGCTGGAAACGGCAGCACCAGGCCACAACACATTCGATGACAGCCCGAACGATTCGCAGGATGCAGACTTCGACAACAGCCCCCAAATCCGACCGATCGACATTGCAGAACGGTGAATCAAATGACCAGTAACACCGGTCAGGACAAACAACCATCGGACGAAACACCTCGACGGCGAGCCACCGACAAAGGCCTGTCGCCCGATGGCCCAACGAATCCAAACGAGATGCGATCGTCAGAAGCAGCCGCGCGCGCGGAAGACGATGTTGTGCAGGAAGCAGGTTCCGCTGATCGCGAGTCTGCTCAACATCCGATCGATGGCTTCAGTGCGGACAAAACCGTCGTCCTGCCGCCGGGCTTTTCGTCGAAGGGCACCGAAAACGACCCGGATCCTGCAAGTCAACAACCGGAGCCGCCGTCCGTGAATTTGGATGGCACTGTCGTTCTGTTCGGAAATTCGGCTGATCCTGCGTCGTCGGCGGAGAAAAACAGACCAGCGGCATCGGGCTCTCCGGACAGTCGCACCGCGGATGATTCGCCCTCGGAAGAACAAACAGATCCGTTTAAGACATTCGTTCCCAAAAGCCACCCGACGCACCACGACTTCAGTTTCGAAGCCGCCGCCGAACGAGCGAGGCAGGAGAAAACGGAATCTGCATCAGAAGACGAACATGATCCGAAAAAGACGTTCGTCCCCCATAAGTCGCCGACGGTGGTTCCGCCGCCGTCAGCTTCTGTTGATCCGATCGGATCAGGGACCGTCATTCTGGGCGGCGGAAATGTCACGGCCGACCATGACGACAACGTTGGACATGACACCGTCGTCACGGACCAGATCATCGATACCGACAAGACAGCAGTCTTCGAGAAATCGATCGGTATGCGTGGCCTGACCGAAGACGAATATGATGAGTGGCAGAAGGAAGTCGATGAAAAACTCGCGCACGACACAAATCCGGACGGCCCAAACATCGGTTCGACCAGCGATTCCGGAAGCCGTCGCACTCAAATCTGGAGCAAACAAACCGGGGCCGGGCTTGATTTCACTCTGACCATTCGCAGCCGTCCGGTCGCCGGTGAAGACGTTTTCGAAGACAAGTTCACGGAGGAAAAGCCGGACTACGAAATCGTGGAAAAGCTGGCAGAAGGCGGCATGGGCGCTATTTATATCGCCCGTCAGACGTCACTGGATCGTGAAATCGCGATCAAAACACTGAAGCCGCTCACTGATCGAGACCAGAAGGCCTACGAGACTCAGGGACGCATCAGTCAGGTGAATCGTCAGCGCCGGGAGATGTTTCTTTCTGAAGCGCTGGTGACGGCAAATCTGGTTCATCCGCACATTATTCCGATTCATGACCTGTGCCAGACAAATGACGGCGCGCCGTTCTATGCGATGAAGCGCGTCCACGGAACACCGTGGAGTGAATCCATCGGGAAGATGTCACTGGAAGACAACCTCGAAGTTCTTTACAAGGTCTGTGATGCCGTTGCCTACGCTCATCATAACGGCGTTGTGAATCGCGACCTGAAACCCGAAAACATCATGCTGGGTGAATTCGGCGAAGTGCTGGTGCTGGACTGGGGACTGGCGGTGCCGGCTTCCGATGCAGATAAGAAGCGATTTGCTTCGCCGTCGGCATCGTTCGGAGCCGGAACGCCGGCCTACATGTCACCGGAACTCTGGGCCGGACCAGCCGACATGATCGGCCCCTGGAGCGACATCTATCTTCTGGGTGGCATCCTTTTCGAAGTCATTACCGGCAAGGCACCACATCAGTTTCCGGAACCGGATTCTTCCGCAGGAAACTCCGGATTGTGGATGCTGATTGACAAAGTCGTACGTCAAAACGTGATTCGTCAAACCACCATCAGCGGAGAACTGATGGACATTGCCATGAAGGCGATGGCGACGCGGCCCAAAGAACGCTATCAGACCGTGCTGGAATTCCGTGACGCAGTCAAGAGGTTTCAGAAACACGAAGAAAGTCGTCGACTGACGCGTCGAGCAGAAGACACGCTGAATGAAGGTCTGTCCCGCTCATCCAACGGTGGCTATCAGCATTTTCAGACAGCGGCCGCTCTGTTTGAGGAAGCATTTGTTGAGTGGCCGGAAAATTCCGACGCCCGCGAAGGTCTGCGTCAAACGCGACAGTCTTATGCCGAGCTGGCGTGGGAAAAGGGCGACTACGATCTGGGGCTGCAGATTGCATCGCAGGAGACGCATCCGGAATTTGTCGAGCTGACCCGCCGACTGGAGACAGCTCGCCGACGTCGAAGTCGTCTGAAATCCGCCGCCACCACGGCTGTCGCGGCGGTCGTGATTCTCGGGCTGTCCGCGATGGTTCAGGGATATCGCATTCGTCAGCAGAATCAGGAAATCACACAGCTTTACGGCGACAAACAGTCGCTCGAATCGGAGAAACACTCCCTGATCAGCGATCGCAATGAGCTGGAACAGCAGAAAACAACACTGCTGGCAGAAAAAACAGACCTGGAATCCACCAAGCTGACGCTGGAGTCAGAAAAAGAAATACTGGAACAACAGAAGGAAAAACTCACCGGTGAAAAGGACAGTCTGCTCACCCAAAAGCAAACGCTGGAAGCAGACAAAGGCAAACTGGAACAGGAAATCGCCCGCGTTGAACAGGAAAAACAGGTCATTGCCAAAGAAATCACGGCACTGGGTGAACAGAAGGTTCGAGCGCAGGTGGATCTTCAGAATGCAGCCATCTCCAGCCTGATTCGAAGCGCTGACTATGCCGCCGCGCTGCAGAGAGTGGATGAACTGTTGAATGACCTCAGCGACCAAAATACGTTGCAGGAGCTTCCGGCATCCGAACGCAGCGAACGGATTGCCGAACTGCAGGCCAGAAGAGCACAGCTGCTGAATCGAGCCAGACAGTCAGAGGTTCCCGTTCAGACTCAGATGATCGCCCCCTCAGGCCGTTTCGTCGTCTGGGGAGACAGCACAGGACGACTCGAAATCAGAACGCTGATCAACGGTCAGCCGGAAGCATCGGCGACGGCTCAGTTTCAGCTGGATGCGGCCGTGACGTCGCTGCAGATCAGCGACGACGAACAAACGATCATCTCGGCATCCGGAAACAAACTGTTCCTCTGGAATCCCGCCGAACAGACATCCACCGTTCGAGAACACAGTGGTCACCCGATTACCAGCCTTGCTGTCTGCAGGGATGGGATACTCTCGGGTGATGCCGGAGGAGTGATTCATTTCTGGGACAGTCAGACATTGCAGTCCACGTGGACATTGAAAACGGCCACGGAAATCCGTGATCTGGCCGTACTGCCGGACGAGCCCGTTTTTTTATATGCCGGTTCACGTGGTGGTGAATCGTCTGACATCATGGCATACGAATTTCCGGCCGCACGTTCGTCTGACCAGCGCCCGCGGCGCATTGGACAAATGCAGTTTCCTCGCAATCGCATCCAGCCTCCCAACCGCATGGTCATTTCACCGGACGGAAATCTGTTGCTGCTGAGCAACAGTCGCAATGGTGAACTCCTGGCGCTGCCTCGGCGCAGAACAACGGAAGATAAAACGGAATTCCCTTTCGAACACCCTCGAGATCTCGCCGATCGTGGTGCTGCGAACTGGGCTCATGAACGACACCAGCGCCCGGTCAATGATATTGTGTTCTCCGCTGACGGACATCGGCTGGTGACTGCATCTGAAGATCGGTCCGTTGGAGTCTGGCAGATCAGGAGCGATGGCAGCCTGACGTTTGAACAGCGATTGGAAGGACACGGTGCGAAAGTCAATGCGGCCGGATTTCTCGACTCTGAAGGGACACGGATTCTTTCCACCAGCGCGGATCGCTTCAGCCGAGTCTGGGATCTGAGCACCTATCAAAAGGAACGTCGACAGATTCAGGAAGCATTCGATGTTTCACTCTATGATTTCAACATTCACGAACAGAAAACAGCGTCCGACTCCGGGATGCGTCCGCGGTTCATCCTGACGGGGACTCGCAGTTCCTCGCGAAAGCCCCTCCTGCGAAACACGGCGGTCGGCTCAGAAACGGGAGTCGACCATGTTGTGATCAATGCGGATTCGGCCGTTCAGCGTGGGGCTGTCAAAGCAGTCAACCTGAGTCCGGACGGAACGCGTCTTGTTACCGGAGCCGCCGATGGAACGGCCGTCATCTGGGATACGTCAACGGGTCAGCCCGTCGAAGCCACTATTCAGAAAAAAGCTCGTGGTGAGTCGGCCGCTCAGACAACGGTTCACCACTTTCCTCGCTTTGCATTTCGCGAACACACGGTTGAGCCCGATACGGAATCAGTTCCGACATTTGATGAAGGCCATGATTTCAACGTTTCACGGCTGATGTTCCTGCCGCCGACCGGAAATGTGCTGCTGACAACGGGATTTGACGGGAATCTGTGTCTGTGGAACGCCAACCTGCAACGATCCGGAGCCGGAGCTCAGGAACTGCGACTGCCCGGTATGGGACTCGTCAACGCACTGGCCGTTTCATCAGATGGTCAATGGCTGGTCGCTTCTGTGGAAGCCGAGGCGGAAAGCCAGCGGGGGGCGGCCGCAGTCTGGAAGACATCGGAACTGCTTAACGGGACCAGCACCAGCCCGGTCATCACGCTGGAAGGTGCTCACCGCGGTGAAGTCTCCGCCATTGCCTTCAGCGACGACTCCACAAGCATTGTTACCGGAGCCAGAGACGGGCGAGTTGCCGTTTGGTCGATCGATGGCCGGCTCCAGGCACGCGACCAGATCCACGTGAAAAACACCATTGTCAGTCATCTGCAATGGCTCCCCGATGGAACAATTCTTTCCGCCGGATTCGACGGATCATTGCTGCGCCTCACAGCAGATCGGTCCTCGCAGAAGATCGAGGTGCGACAGAGATTCGAACATGAGCGCATCCCTGTCGAACAGATCACGATGTCACCGGATCGAAAGCATTTTGTCTCCGTGACCGTGCGAACGGACCGCAGGACGAAGCAAACACAGTACGAAATGCAGCTGTGGAATACCGATGCAGAAAGCCCGCTCCGTCAGATTCTCCCGGCCACGATCAAAAACAATCGCCGGAAGTCAGAATCAGACACCCCAAAGAACACGGACGCGCAGCCCAGTCACATCGGAGCCATTGACTGGTCGCCTGACGGAAGGCGAATGGCTGCTGTTGTCGACGGAAACCTGCAGATCTTTGACACAATTTCATGGACTATCACCAAAGTCGTCAGCGCGCCGGGGCTGGGTATTACCGACGCCGTTTTTTCCATCGCACCAACGGATTCAACAGCACTGGATGCCGGACCAGCGGCCGACATCATCGCCACATTCGACGGAACGGCTGCACATCTGTGGGACCTGCAGTCCGGACGCCACCTCGCTGACTTTCGGCCATTGTTTTCCGTCCAGTCCACAGCACTGTCGTCGGCCCTGAAACAGCCGATTCTTCTGACAGGTGACAGAGCAATTCGTATCTTCGACGCAGACGAAAACTCGCCACAGTTCTCCGAGCCTCTTTCAAAGATCACGGACCCCCATCGGGGGATCGTAACTGCATTGAACTTTCACCCCACTGAGTCGAAGTTCGTCAGTGCTGGTGCTGATGGTTCGGCCGCCATCTGGAACTGGAACGGCGTATCAAAAGAAGTCTCACTGGACCGTTGGCTGCTGCAAAAAGGCGAACCCATCGTAAACGCAGTCTGGCGCCGGAATGATCTGGTCATCGTCAGCGTCGACGGCACCATTCAGTTGATGTCGACGGTCGACACGAATTCACCACCGATTCAGTTCTCGATCAGATCCGAACAAAAAGAATCTGTGATCCTTCAGTGTGCCGCGGTCTCTGATGACGGACAGTATCTGGCTGTCGGCGGTCAGATTAAGGAAACCGGACAAAGTGTCGGCTGGATTCTGAAAGCCCCGGCGGCAACCCCATTGACCGTCCACTGTGACATTCAGGGGCACGATGCGGGAGGCATTCAGGCAATCGACTTTCTCCCCGGTACATCCCACGTTGTGACCGGCGGTGCGGATGGTGCCGCAATCCTGTGGAACTGGCATCGTGACGAAGAACCGAGTGAATCGGGGAAGTTGCTTGCCTATGAAGTCTACACGTTGCTGGCAGATGGACAACGAGTGGCTCACCCGGCACCGATCAACGCAGTCTCCGTTTCATCCAGCGGAAGAATTGCCACAGCCAGCGACGACGGCACCGCCATCCTCTGGAAAAATCCATTTTCTGCCGATCTTCCAAGGTAGCCTTGTCGGAAACCGGCGACAGATGATCAGCAAAATCATTGATTTTGACAGCTCCCGGCCGCAAACTGTCGCACAACCGGGACTGGCACCTTTCGGGAGCCGCTCCCGGTTGTTTAAGTCGTTCTCGGAACCACTGACAAAACCGATCGGCGGATCTCACAGAATTTGTCGGGGATTCTGACAACACAACCGCACCGCGCCGCGTAAAAGTGCTCAACATGCTGCGGCTCCAGGCCGCTCAGATCTTCCTTCCCCGGGAGCGGCCGGAATGCGACTCGTCTTCATAGCCCCGCTCTCGGCATCACCCTCGCTCATCTCGCACGCTGCCCTCATTTAACTTGATGTTGTGAATTCAGGAAAACCATTTCGATGAAAACCATTCTGGTCACCGGCGGCGCTGGCTTTATTGGCAGTTGCTTTATACGCAGAGCCATCCAGCGGGAAGATCGCCGGATCATCAACCTTGACAAACTGACATATGCAGGCAATCCGGATTCACTTCCTGATGAATCGAACAAACACCATCGCCTGATTCAGGGGGATATCGGCGACGCAGAACTGGTCCGTTCGCTGCTTAACGAATATCGGCCGACCGCCATTGTCAATTTCGCGGCTGAGTCACATGTGGATCGTTCGATCGATGGGCCGATGGACTTTGTTCAGACGAACGTGGTTGGAACCTGCCGTTTGCTGGATGAAGCCCGCCATTATTTCTCTTCCCTGCCGATCGAAGACCAGCGAGCCTTCCGGTTTCTTCATGTCTCCACGGACGAAGTTTATGGTTCACTGGGCGACACAGGGCTGTTTACTGAAACCACACCGTATTCGCCCAACAGTCCGTACTCCGCATCGAAAGCTGCCTCCGATCATTTCGTCAATGCATGGCTGCATACGTACGGACTTCCGACGCTGATTACAAACTGCAGCAACAACTATGGCCCCTGTCAGTTTCCCGAAAAGCTGATCCCGCTGATGATTTTCAATGCCCTGGAAGGGAAACCGCTGCCGGTCTACGGAGACGGCCTGAACGTTCGCGACTGGTTGTACGTTGAAGATCACTGTGCGGCCATTGAAACGGTCCTGAAATCCGGCCGCATCGGTGAATGCTACAACATCGGCGGCAACAACGAGCGAACGAACATCGACATCGTTAAAACCATTTGTCGAACGGTCGATCGCCTCTGCCCGGACCTGCCGCATTCACCGTGCGAATCACTCATAACCTATGTCACAGACCGCCCGGGGCATGATCGTCGTTATGCAATCGATGCCTCAAAAATTCGGAACGAACTGGGTTGGCAGCCGCAACAGGCATTCGACGACGGAATCGAGTTGACCGTTCGATGGTACCTGAACAATCGAGCGTGGGTTGATCGAGTCAACAGTGGTGCGTATCGCCGCGAACGACTGGGATTGAACACCTCCACCTGAAGACCACGCCCCGATTTGTTTTGTCCCAGCCAAAAGACTTAAACCATATGAATCACTTCGACAAAGGTATCATTCTGGCCGGCGGAACAGGTTCACGGCTGTTTCCGCTGACACTGGGCATCAGCAAGCAGATGGCCCCGGTATACGACAAGCCCATGATCTATTACCCGCTTTCAACTCTGATGCTGGCGGGGATTCGAAACGTACTGATCATTTCCTCACCCCGGGATCTCGGAGGCTTTGAAAAGCTGCTGGGCGACGGCAGCCGGTGGGGAATGTCGTTTCAGTATCAGGTGCAGGAACGTCCCGAGGGGCTGGCGCAGGCCTTCATTCTTGGCGCTGACTTCATCGGCAATGACCATGTCGCACTGGTTTTGGGCGACAACATCTTTTTTGGTCGCGGCTTTCAGACCCTGCTGGCCAGTGCTTCGTCACTCGAAAACGGAGCGACGATATTCGGGTATGAAGTTCGTGACCCGCAGCGTTATGGTGTTGTCGAATTCAGCTCGGATGGGAAAGTGCTGTCTCTGGAAGAAAAGCCTTCCCGACCAAAATCCAACTTTGCCGTTCCCGGACTTTACTTCTACGACAACGAAGTGGTGGAGATTGCTCGCCACCTGAAGCCGTCTCCCCGAGGCGAACTGGAAATCACCGATGTCAACCGCGAATACCTGCGACGAGGAATGCTGCGCGTGGAACTGTTGTCTCGGGGTTTCGCATGGCTGGATACGGGAACACACGATTCACTGCTGGAAGCCGGCAATTTTGTCGCGGCCATCGAAAAACGAATGGGGCTCAAGATCTCGTGTCCCGAAGAAATCGCGTTCCGCAAGGGTTTCATCTCGGCAGACCGATTACGCGACCTGGCAAAAGATTTTCCGAACGAATACGGCGAATATCTGAACTACATCCTCCGCGATCAGTGAACTCCGGAATGGCCCGTCGCCCGTCCACCAGCGAATGTTCATTGCCGGAGATTCAGCTCAGGTCAACGCTAACCGGCGCGTGATCACTCACGGCAAGCCCGGCCTCTCGATGAATGGATGCCGTCAGAAACCGACTCCGCAGCGAAGGATTTGCCAGCAGGTAGTCGATTCGCCATCCTCGGTTGAGTTCCCGAGCCCGACCTCGGTTTGACCACCACGAATACGGCCCGTCAACGTCTCCAAAGTGTTCTCGCACAAGATCGTGCCAGCCGGAATCTAAAAGCTGTCCGAACCAGTCACGCTCATGAGGAAGAAAGCCGGACGTTTTCTCATTCGACTTCGCATAGAAAATGTCTTTTTCTGTATGAGCAATGTTCAGGTCACCTCCGAAGATCGTTGGGCCTGACGAAAGGCAGCGGTCCGCCCATGGGCGAAACTTTTCCATCCATGCATCTTTAACCTGTTGTCGCGCAGGAGCAGACGAGCCTGACGGCAGATAGATGCTTGCGACCTGAAGCCCCGCGACCGAAACGAAAATCAATCGACCTTCGTCGTCGTCATCTTCCTCGCTTGTGCCAGTGTCGATCACGTCGAACGGAAGCCGTGACCAGATCGCGGTTCCCGAATAGCCCTTTCGGCGAGCCGAATGCCACACGACGTGCCACCCCTCCGGTTCCCGCCACTCAGAAGGCAGCTGATCGGGTAAAACGCGGGTTTCCTGCAACAGCAGAACATCCGGGGCGATTTCAGACAGAAAATCTCCAAATCCCTTGCGAATTGCCGCACGCAATCCATTCACATTCCAGGTGGTCACTCTCACGACAGCGGTCTCGGTTTAGGAGGTTTGGGGAATTTATCGGGGTTTCAACGAATTTACAGCCGGATGTTTGCGTTGGCCTTGTGGAGTGAACCATAATCATAGTGCCTCCGCCGGTCTTGCCGAAAGCTTGTTCCTGCGCAGGAACAATTCAAAGCAACGAACTGTCACCCGACGTCCTTCTGTCATCGGGTTGATGCCCGATCGAAAGGCACTTTGTCACATGAGAATCTCATACTCACTCAGGTCTGAACTGGCATTTCTCATCGCACTCGGAGTCACGGTCAGTTCGATCTTTGCCACAGTTCAGGCAGCTCAGCAACAGTCTGATGCAGCAGGCAACGTAACATCGGACGCCGCAGCAAATTCAGCTGGTCCGTCCGTCCCCGTCCCTCCAGCCCCCGATGTTGAATTGGTGCCTGTTGCCAGCGCCGTTGCTGCTGATCCGGCTCCACTGGATGACGAGGTCTTAGAACCTCAGGCTGTTCTGCACGATCGACAGCACGAAGTTCAACTTGATGCCCAGGGAGGTTTTTCCGGGCAGTTGCAGATTCTGCGTGGAGATCAGGCAACTCCTGCTCCATATATGAATGTTCGGCTGATTCGAGACGGCGCGTTGGCTGCCAACACTGTGTCGGGGGAGACCGGAGAGTTTCGTTTTGATGGACTGACCGAAGGTGTTTACGGCCTCATCGGATACGGTGAAACCGGATTCGTAATGTATTCGCTGCGACTGACTGGTTTGGCCCATGACGGAAACATCCCAGTTTCCACAGAAGGTGCTGCGGCAAATCAGGTCAGCCTGCAGTCTGCGATTGTTACGGGGGCCGATGTTGCCGTTGCCAGGGAAATCATTCTGTCTGAACTGATCGATCGAGATCTCCGCTTCTCAACAGCCGCTAACCCTAAGGAACAGGGCGACTATCCGTTCGGGAAAGGCGAGACTTCAACTTCCATCGGAGGCCATCAGGTTCAGCTGCAGCCTGACGGAACACTTGTCGGCGAAGTGAATCTTCTGGACCCTCGCACCGGCCGAAACCGTGAGCTGATGGACATGACGGTACACTTCATTCGAGATGGTGAACTGGTTTCCAGCAGTCGCGTCGAGCAGGACGGCCGGTTTGTCGTGACGGGTCTGACCCCGGGATTCTACAGCTTTGTGGGAGCAGGCGACGACGGCGTTCTGGCTCTGGGTGTTGATGTGCTTGGATCACTCGCCGCAAATGAAGTAACTAACAAGTATAAACTGACCAGCGTTGCCGCCGGGTTGAACCTGGTTGTGGCGCCGCTGTCACCGCTGAACTTCAATCGAAGCAATGCAGCACTGTTGACCGACGGCGCATTCGACCCCGCAGGCGGAACGGGTGGGGCTGGCGGTCCGGGAGCGATTGCCGGCATGGGCGGCTTCCCCGGTGGATTTGGTCCGGGAGGTTTCGGTCCCGGCGGATTTGGCCCGGGAGGCATGTCAGGTGGCGGACTTGGAGGTGGTGGTGCCGGCGTCGGTGGCGGCGGTGGTTTGGGAGCTCTGCTGGGAGCAGCGGCCGCCGGTGCTCTTGGTTACGCACTCTCCGAAGCGAACAAGGATCCGGCCAGTCCGGCTCGCTAAGATTTCGACAAACTCAAAGACTTAAAATAAGCAGCTCAGGTAGATTGCCTGAGCTGCTTTCGTTTTCTGAAGTCAGGCATTCTTCTGAAACTCAAATCGCCCCGAACACTTCCCACAACCCGCAGATGGTCTCACAATACACTGGTGACCGTGCCTGGAAATGACCAGAGAATCGCGATCGTTGTCTGACGACTCCTCCATTGCGAGAGCGGAATTCGCATGCTGACAAACCGCCACATGACCGCTGAAGAATTTGCTGAATGCCGACACGAGCTTCCGGAGGCTGGACGCTGGCATGAACTGCACGAAGGTCAGCCGATTCTGATGCAGCCGCCGGACGACCTGCATGGCACCACAGTCCTGAATCTTACACGAGCGCTGGCACCGTGGTTTCAGCAGCATTCGCAGAAACAACACGCTGTCTACGCCTGCCCTCAAATCGGTCTGAAGGTCTCTCGCAATCCCGATACCGTCTATTTCCCTGCGATCTCAGTCTTCGACACCGGACTTCCGTTTGCCGAAGCCGACAACATCCTTGCAGAAACTGTCCCGCTGCTGATCATTGATGTTGCCTCGGCCAACGATCGGCGCAGCGACATGCGACGCAGAACGCTGGGTTATCTGTCACTGGGAGTCAGGTCCGTGTGGGTTCCGGATCCCGTGAAGAAGGAAATCCAGATCGTTCCAAAGAAAGGGCATACCATATCTCTGGGCCCGTGGCAGACCTTGATTGATTCACAGGTGCTGCCCGGCTTTTCCATCCGGGTTTCGGATGTGTTCGCACAGCCGGAATGGTGGAGCAAACCACAGGCGAATGCTGACCCCCGGAGTGATTTCTCCTGAAGCCAACAGAACAGCCGGTCTGTCTTTGGGCCCAACCGTCTGACCTGTCACAGCCTCACCGCGACCCCTCGGTCTGCCATGTAACGTTTCGTTTCTTCGATCGTGTATTCGCCATAATGAAAAATGCTGGCCGCCAGAGCAGCACTTGCTCCGCCTGTGGTCACCGCCTGAAACAAATGCTCAGGTGCTCCAGCGCCGCCGCTGGCAACAACAGGAATGCAAACGGCATCCGCAACCGCTCGCGTGATTTCCAGATCGTAGCCGTCTTTGGTGCCGTCCGCGTCCATGCAGGTCAGCACGATTTCGCCTGCACCAAGCTCTTCCACACGCTTTGCCCACGCAACGGCTTCCAGTCCGGTCGGAGTGCGCCCACCATTGATATGAACGTCCCAGAATTCCGATCCGTCTTTCTGAACCCGCTTGGGATCGATGTTCACAACAATGCATTGACTGCCAAATCGCAGAGCAGCTTCCTGGACAAAGGCCGGATCTTTCACCGCAGAAGAGTTGATCGAGACCTTGTCACAACCGGCACTTAACAGGCGACGGATATCGTCCAGAGTGCGAATGCCACCACCGACCGTCAACGGCATGAAGATCACCTCCGATGTCCGTTCCACGACATCCAGAATGATATCACGCTCTTCGTGGCTTGCGGTGATGTCCAGGAACACAAGCTCATCAGCGCCCTGCTGTTCGTATCGACGAGCAATCTCAACGGGGTCACCGGCGTCCTGCAGATTGACAAAATTCACGCCCTTTACAACACGTCCTGCATGGACATCAAGGCATGGAATGATTCGTTTGGCAAGCATAATCTGGCTCTGGAAATACAGACTGAATTCGTCCAACCCCGGCCGAACATAACATCGCGGTCATCAAAGATGCGAACTGGAAGACAGGGCACGCTTTTCCTCCACCGCGGGCAGGACATTCGCACGATAACGATCTTCCGAAGCAAGTAAACACGTCGTCTGATAAACTCACCTGATATCGACGTTGAATCTCAGACTGCAGATAGTGAATTCTCCCCGGGAAATTCGAAAAAACCGCAGCCACTAAGAGCGATCAGATCACTTTCGAATTCCGGTCACTCAGTTCGTCGCTTTGTCTCGGAGATTGGATAGAGTGCGAACTTTCCGATCGTCCGACTCAAGAACAGGCGTTCCCGTTACCATGAACTCAAATGACGTTGCCGTCACTGTCGAACTAGGACCTCGCAGTTACGAAATTCAGATATCTGCCGGCTGTCTGACAACCGCCGGAACGACAATTCGCCGCTGGCTCAGGCGAGATCCAGGCCAGAGCCTCAAATGCCTGATCGTCACTGACAGCAATGTTCTTCAGCCGCACGCCAATGCGGTTCGTGATTCGCTGCAGCGGGAGGGTGCAACATCATCTGTCGTCTGTGTGAATCCCGGTGAAGCTTCAAAATCGCTGCAGGAAGCGTCGGAGCTTTATGACGCACTTGTCGAGATGAAAGCCGATCGAAAGACGGTCGTTGTGGCTGTGGGGGGTGGCGTTATTGGTGATCTGGCGGGCTTCGTCGCCGCAACGTATGCCAGAGGAATTCCGTTTGTGCAGGTCCCGACAACCCTGCTGGCCATGGTCGACAGTTCTGTGGGCGGAAAAACAGGGGTCAATCATCCCAAAGGAAAGAACCTGATTGGCGCGTTCCATCAGCCATCCGGTGTTCTGGCAGACACGGAGGTCTTCAAGACTCTGCCGCAACGTGAATACACATCCGGCCTGGCTGAAGTCATCAAGTATGGTGTCATTCTGGATGCCGATTTCTTCGACTGGCTGGAATGCAGTATCGACGGCCTGAACAACCGAGACGAGGCTGTTCTGCAGCACGTCGTTGCTCGCAGCTGCGAACTCAAAGCGCTGGTCGTGAAAGAAGATGAGTTTGAAACAACAGGCCTTCGTGCCATTCTGAATTACGGCCACACCTATGCACATGCATTTGAAGCTCTGGCCGGCTACGGGACTCTGCTTCACGGGGAAGCCGTCTCGATCGGAATGATCTGTGCGAGCCGGCTGGCAAACCGACTGGGCAGGATTTCGTCGCACCTGACGGAACGACAGGCGAAACTTTTGCAGGCCGTCGGGCTGCCCATTGCCGTGCCGGAAACGTTAAAAAGCCGGAAGGATGAAATCCTGAACTGCATGATGCTGGATAAGAAAACCGAAGCCGGCAACCTGCGATTCATTCTGCCTGACAAGCTGGGACACGTGGAAACGGTCACAGGCATCGATTCCGGCACTGTTCTGGAATGTCTGAACTCGTGACGTCCGTGTGGTTACAAAACCGGCGTGCCGCAGCACCGTGGCCTCAGCGCGCCATGATGCACAGAACGATCAGTATTCTTCGCGAGTCTGAATGAACAGGGCTTTCTTTTCCCCTGGCAAAGTGAAGTCGAAACCACACGACTGAAAGAAACCATCGGCCGAAGTAATCGCCATCACTTCAAGAATGTTGCGGCTGCGTGCGAGTTCGACACATTCCTGAACCAGGCGTTTTCCATACCCGCGCCCCTGCATTTCGGGCAACACGGCAAGGCTTCGCACTTCAGCCAGCTTGGAAGAATAAATCTCCAA
>JAGQPY010000139.1 GCA_020426485.1 Planctomycetaceae bacterium | reverse complement strand
GAAACTCGACGTGGTGAATCAAAACCAAAGCGGCGACATGTCGCCGCACTCCAAACGACAACCTGGCGCTGTCCAGCTAATGAGCTGACGGCCTGGAAAGGCCGTCCTACTCATCAAAAAATGGCTCACACAGCACCAGAAGGTTTTCCCTACTTCGCTTCGATGAACTTGACGGGCAATGGATATCCCAGCGTATCTTTGTTGGGCGTGAATCCATTTCCGTCAACGTCCACAAACACGGGATTGGTCAAGGCCGCCGGATGCTGATCACCACCGGAAGGGCCCATCACATCGCCCAGTCGTTCTGAGCGATGACCAGTGACCACCACCAGATGAGCGTCTTCCTTCAGCGAGATGTTCAACGTGCGATCGAATTTCACGCTGCCTTTACCAAAGGCATCCGGGTCTGCGTCGGCGGTGAAAGTCAACTCTTCGGATGGCTTGCCGTTGATCAGTACGAACACGGTGTCGACGTTCAGCCAGTTCGGACACTGAACTCGCACGTGAATGTTCACCTTACCGGACTTTGCCACCAGGTCCTGGCCACTGACGACGGTTGAGTTTGAGCCTGCTTCGCTGAATGTCGCTTCCAGATACGGGCCGTTGGACATGATCAGTCGCCCCTGTTCTGAAGCATGAACCATTTCCATGGGGTCAATTTCAGCGGGCTGATCGGTGCTGCTTTGAATCCAGTTACGCAGCCAGCCACTGCCGTGGTAGTTGTAGTGAGCGTCCGTGTTCACAACACCGTAGATTCGAAAGCCCTGATTCAGCAGCTGCAGCCAGTTCAGGATGCGATTATTGCCAAAGGGCTTGTCACCTCGCACGTCATATCGTTCACGCGTCAGAATTCTGTCGATGGGATGAATTTCCATGACGTCCATGATGGTAAAAGAGCGTGAATGTCCTTCATCCGGTTTTCCGTCGCCGTTTTTGTCATAAAACAGCCACCCAATGTCGGGATGATTCTGTTGAATCAGCTTCTCGCTGCGATCATCCCACAGAGCAATCCGCTCCATTTGAGTTTCCGGGCTGTCATCGGTGACCGGGCCGCCGCCGTCCTGAGTTCGAGGTTTGCGAATCAGAGGAAACGTGTTCTGGTGGTTCAACGGCAGAGGCTGTCCGGTCAGTTCCATGCCGGAAACCGTCGCCAGAAACGGCTTCAGTCCCAAAGCCGCAATGTGTTCGTCATAAGTGCTGATCCGGTTATGTTCTGTACACGGTGCAAATTCGATGTTTTCCGCCGCCAGATTCAGAACTCGACCTCGCTGGCTGCCGGTGTTATCGCCGGACGGAGAACTGTGGCTGTGAAAATCAGCACTGATCCACCCGGGAGTCTGCACCGAATGCTTCAGTGACACTTTCAGATCAGTCGTCTGTCCGGCTTCAATGTGCAGCCTGGTGAACTCGGCATCGTGTTCGGCTCCGTGGCTGACAATCACGTCGTAGTCACCGGACTGCAGAGGAACCTGAACCTTTCCGTTTTCGGTGTAGGCCAGATTCTTCACGAAGTGTTCACTTGTCTCGGGCGCCCAATCCGGAGTGGGTGTCTCATTGCTGCCGATGAATTCCACTTTGGCCGGGATGGCGTTCCCCTGGTCGTCGGTGACGACGACGTCAGCAATGCCGGGTTTGTAGGTTTGGCTGACCAGTGCAAAGTCGTTGCTGCCGGCCGCCACGGACACTCGAACTGAATCCCTGGAAAACAAAGAGATGCCTGCTGTCGTACCGTTCAAAGTGAATTCACCGGCCGGCAGCGCCGTTCGAATTTTGCCGTCGGAATCCGTCACCGTGGTGCCTCGGCTGCTTCCCGCCGCCGAACTGATCGCCAGTCGTGCTCCGACGACCGGCTTTCCATTGGCATCAGTCACAGAAATCGTCACCGGAGATACTTTGATATCCCCGAAAACTCGGTCAGCAACTGCCAGCACTCCAGGCAGATCTTTGGCAACGATAATCTGACGGGTGAAGGAAAATGACTTTCCGGGCTTCATGATGATCGGCTGACCATCTTTCGGTTCCCACGTCAGAATTCCTTCCCGGGAATTACTGTTGCTTCGAATCGAATAACCGGCGGCTCGAAAACCGTAAGCCTGCTGCCAGAAGATGTCGTGAACGTAATACAGATCATGAGTTCCGTTGGGAGACTTCACCATATCCTCTTTGCCGCCGTCGGCTCGCAAATCGTCTTCCAGCGACAGAGTCCAGTCTCGACTGGTGGTGTTGGTCCAGGTGGACGTGACATTGATCACCGGTTCATTTGCTGACAGTTCGTAGCGAACCTCACACGATGGACGTTCCGCCGTCCCTTCAGACGTCATCACAACAGCATTGCCTTCGATTGTGCCGGAGCTGAACGGAAATTTTCGTCGTCCCGGATAGAAACAGCTGAGCTGATCACTTTCGAAGGCTGTGGCCGTCAGATCAATCAGACAACCACCAACTCCGCGCACGGTCATGTTGGAATTTCGAGTGACTGCCGGAAACGCAACGATGGCTTTTACCGCAGCAGACTTCAGTGCGAAGTCTTCATAAATGGCGTCCACTTCCTTTCCGGCCGGCACCAGTTGATCCCAGTTTGATTCCGACAGCCGAGCAACCTGCCCAAAGACGATCGCATCGCTGTTCATCAGCAGCGCACAAAGAATGAGGGACGTGATCGGTCGGGCCATCTTCAGAAACTCCGAGGGTGGTAGGATGTCGGGGGATGAGTCAGCAGCTGACTCAAATCAAGCATGTTTTTTTGGGGGGACGAACAACGGAAAGGCAGAACCGCCACCAAGCGGAGGCTCAAATTGGAGCGTGAACACAGCCCTTGTCAGCAGAGATTCTGAGCATACTGTATTTGAACGGCAACGTCGTGTGTGCATTCGGTTAAAACTTTCAGACGACGGTGACATTGTTGGCAGCCCCGAATCGCTGCCGCATTACGGACGCGTTTCCCCACGCACTTTGCCCATTCAAACCACCGCAAACGATTCTTCATCAACACTGATCTCCGCAGAAAAAGACTCCGTCGGTCGGCGTATGGCCTCTGGTCGCGTGATCTCCACCGACCGTGGAGCTTCAATGCCCAACTGAACTCGGTTTGTCCCGACACTCAACACCGTCACTTTGATCCCCAGGCCCGGAATCAGAATCTGTTCACGTAGTTTGCGAGAAAGAATCAACATCCTGCATCTCCTTAAATTGCTGTTGACAGTAAACCACAACTTGTGGTCGAAAAGAAAACACCCGAATAGGGTGTTGAATATTCCGCCGCACTTATAAAACCAGCGGCTGATGTAAAACCAGCGGCTGATGAGTATTTCGTCCGGCACAGCCGGACCTACATCTGGCAGGCAGGACCATGACCTACCGAGCTGACCTATTGGGTCCCCAATCGACAAAGCGACCAACGGGAGCGTCTCGGTGGTTGAACCCTGCCAGCCTCAAACCACTTCGCCACGCCATCGGGTCAAGGGCGAAGCCCTTGTCAGGGGAACAGGTGCATCTGGCCCAGAAAGGCGTCTTTGCCGGGATAGATTTCGGATGTCCCTTCCGGGATATAGATCAAGTCAAGTCGATGAAGTCGAACGACCAGATTGGAAATTGTGACCTGAGCTGTTTCTGCCAGATCGTATAACGAAGACCAGTTCGTGACGTCGATGTCATCGACGGCATCACGAATCAGCCACGCCGGCATCAGCAGTGATGACTGATACCGATCCACCGCGCTTTTGACTTCGGGGGAATCCAGTCCGGCCGTGAGTGCTCGATAAAGTTCAAAATACCGATCGTCATAAGCAGCCCGGTTCAGGACTTCGACCAGAACGTTGCGATCGGCGGCCTGTCGACAGACGACACTGTCCTGCATGTCGAAGCCTGGCAGACGAGGATGATGGAGGCTGGTGCGATCGATATCGATATCCCAGTGACCGGCCTCGTGACCGATGGTGCTGCGTTCCAGACCTGGTTTGGCGGCGAACAGATCAAGGTGTCGAGTATTCAGCACAATTCGGCGCTGTTCGGGAACCAGTCCGGCCAGAATCTGTTCGCCTTCACGTTCTTCGATATCAACCCAGTCGAAGTCCAGCTTCAGAATCTGTTCGACAATCTTTTCCACCGGAACAGGAAAGGTCACAGTGGTCCCGGACAGATCTTCGTACTGTCGAATGCGCATCGCCGTGACTTCGTCAATCACGGATGTCCTGAGATTTGACAGATCAAAACGTCTCATACCGCTTCGGCTCCCTGCCATCCGACGTCTATCAATAATCCCTCGGAGAAATTCGCGTCGACGTTTTGAACGACAACGAGTTCCACCGCAATTCAGTTTTGTATTCTTGCCAACACGGGTAGCAGAATTCGTCAGAATTCTGACTGCCTGACGGATCTGAATTCTGACGGATCCGGCTACCTGAAAATCAGATGATGTTTTGCCTTGCCGACGACACTGATAACAAAGTTTCCAACACTCTCACGAGGCCGGGCCTCGGACCAATTCGAGCGACCGCTCGGAAACGCTCCCGTTGGTCGCTGTGAAATCCTGACTCTACGGAGACAAGTTTTCTGCAATATGTGTAGCTAATGTCGTGTCTCACTCAGATGGGATCGTATTGACCGCAGTGTTCTGTCTTGTTTACCCCGTGGCCAACCGGCCAGAAACAGAGAACACTTGGCCTCTCGGCCACGGGTTAAACGAAGGGACTTGAGAGACACGACACTAACGGGCTTTGCGACGATTGGTTCGGGAATCCGTCGCCGGTTGTTCTGCGGATTCTGATTCCAGACCGCTGAGCATATCTTCCAGAGCGCTGTCGGAAAGTTTCAGGATGCGGCGGAAGATGCCCGGCTTGGACAGAATACGATCGCGGAAGGAATCGGGAATGCGGCGAGCCAGCAGGAGCAGTTCATCTGCATCTGTATTCAACGCCTTGGCGATCTTCTGCAGCGTCTCTTCGCGAGGCGTCTGATCGGCATCCAGTCGGTCGTTTTCGACTCGGCTGAGATACGTGAAGTTGATGCCGACTCGTTCCGCGAGTTCTCGCTGAGTCAGATTCCGCAGTTTGCGGATTTCACGAATTCGCTGTCCAACGGTGGTCATCTTCTGCTCCTTGCTGTGACCCTGCTTCAAAACACCGATCGCGATCAAAATGGAACAAACGTCTGGCAGATGAGTATGCCGGATGTCTTTTGGAAAGCAACCCACCAAAATCAGAACGTCGATTGTCCAAGGCTCTGCCTCAGCCACCGTGAGCTTCCGTCCGGTCAGCTTCCGGCCTGTCAGCCGACTCAACGTGCAAAGGTTTGCCGCAGCCGAAGGCCTCAACACAATCTGAAAAAAGCAGCCCGCTTTTCGCACAGCTTCTTTTTCAGACAACCCTCTGACCAGCGTCTCATTGCGCTGCGAAGGATAGGGATTTGACATTTACTGTCAACAGCAATTTTAGATGAATCGTTTCACGGATCGGTCGGATTGTGAGGAATCCATTCCCGCGGGCGGAAGATTCTTTGCGGACACAGGAATTTGTCGACGCTGTGAACACCGCTGCGATATGATGCAGTTGGCGTCGCTGCCGCAGTGGCGTTCCCACCTGAGATCATTCCGGCGATGGCTCATCGCCAATTCCAACGATCATACCTTCCAACTTTGCCCACCTGAATCCGATTCCCAAGCACATGATGATTCCAAGTTTCTCAACCCAAGTTCAGCGCTGTCTGCACGTTGGCGTGGTGCTGCTGTCGTTGTGGCCTGTTTCTCAGACGACCGCCGACGATGCGGCCGATTTCTTTGAAACCAATGTTCGACCGGTGCTGGTCGAACGCTGTGTCAGTTGTCATGGTCCCGACAAACAGGAAGGTGAACTGCGTCTGGATTCACGACAGCAGGTATTTCACGGGAACGAAACCGTGGGAGCACTGGTGAAGCCTGGCCATCCGGACGAAAGCCGCCTGTTGCAGGTGATTCTGTATTCCGAAGATGACGTCCAGATGCCTCCCAAGGCCAAACTGGAACAACCACAAATTGACGCCATTCGTCATTGGATTCAGGCCGGTGCCGTTTGGCCGGAACATGGTGACTTTGGCAAAGCCAATGCCTTTGATCCCAACGCCTGGCGACAACACTGGGCATTTCAGCCCGTTACCGATCCTGCACCGCCGCAGCTGGCCGGCGATGCAAAGCATCATCCCATTGATGCCTTCGTTCGCAGTAAGCTGCAGCAGTTGAGCATTTCACCGTCGCCTCGCGCGGAAGGTCGGGTGTTGGTGCGACGTCTGGCGGTTGCTCTGACCGGACTGCCTCCGGCTCGGGAAGACCTGGAGGCCGCGGCAGCTCTTGAAGGCGATCCGCTGTTGCAGTGGTTGACCGGTTATGCGGACCGCCTGCTCAGTTCTCCGCAGTTTGGCGAACGCTGGGCTCGCTACTGGCTGGACATTTCGCGCTATGCTGACACGAAGGGCTACGTGTTTCAGGAAGACCGTGAATACAAAGATGCGTGGCAGTATCGTGAATGGGTCATCAATGCTTACAACAGCGATATGCCGTATGACGAATTTCTCAGTCGCCAGATTGCCGGGGATCGTTTTCCGGATTCCAGTGACCCCAAACAGCTGGCCGCGATGGGCTTTCTGACTCTGGGTCGCCGCTTTCTGAACAACGTTCATGACATCATTGACGATCGAATTGACGTACTGTGTCGCGGAACTCAGGCACTGACCGTGGGATGTTCTCGCTGTCATGATCACAAGTACGATCCGATTCCGATGGCCGACTATTATTCTCTTTACGGAATCTTCAATTCTTCGGACGAACCCAAAAACGAACCGTCAACGCTGCGGCTGGTCGATCTGGAAAAGCCTCGGGAACCGGTGATTTTTCTGCGCGGCAACCCGGCCAGTCGAGGCGATCGAATCACGCGTCACTTTCTGACGGCGCTGTCGCCTCCGGGAGAACCCGAAGCGTTCACCGATGGCAGCGGTCGTCTGGAGCTGGCTCGAAAAATCACCAGCAAAGATAATCCGCTGACCGCGCGAGTCGCCGTGAATCGCATCTGGCTGCGACTGTTCGGCAACGGACTGGTGGATTCGCCCAGTGACTTTGGAGTTCGCACGGCACCGCCGTCTCACCCGGAACTGCTGGATCATTTGTCCAGCTACTTTATGCAGCACAACTGGTCGCGCAAGCAGTTGATTCGATACATGGTGTTGTCCGAAACCTGGCTGCAGTCCAGTGCTCCACGTGAAGATGTGTTTGAACAGGATCCGGAAAATCGCCTGCTGTGTCGAATGCCGCGTCGTCGGTTGGACTTCGAAGCGTTTCGTGATTCTGTACTGGCGGCCAGCGGTGATCTTGACCTGACCAGCATCGGTGGAACGTCGGTGGACATCACCGCAGAGCCCTACACCGGTCGACGCACCGTTTACGCTCGCATTGACCGCCAGAATCTTCCGGGCGTCTTTCGCACGTTCGACTTTGCGAGTCCCGACAGCCATTCGCCTAAACGTTTCGAAACCACTGTGCCTCAACAGGCGCTGTTTCAGATGAATCATCCATTCATGATGCAACGAGCGGAATCGATTGCGGGACGAACGCTGTCCACCAGCGGTGACTCTCCGGAAGCTGTTGTTCGAGGCCTGTACAGCGGAATTCTGCAGCGCGAACCGGATGCCGATGAACTGGCAGCTTCACTCAGCTTTCTGGAAGCGTCTCGTTCCATGGCTCCACCGGACGTCGAGGGACTCGGGTGGCAGTACGGCTGGGGAGAATTGTCGGCGGACAAGACTGCGGTGGCGGGCTTTCAGCGGTTTCCTGTGTTTGCCCAGGATCGCTGGAGCGGCGGAGAGAAGCTGCCCGACGCGAAGCTTGGCTGGTGCATGCTGAACCGAGATGGTGGCCACACCGGACACGGGCTGAAGTTCTGTGCCATTCGCCGCTGGATCGCGGATCGCGATTCCACGATTACCATCACATCGTCGCTGCATCATGGCACCGATCAGGGAGATGGTGTTCACGGCCACATCATTTGTCGAGGTCAGTCACTGGGATCTGTTCATGCTCATCACGCAGAACGACCACTTTCGGTCGCCGCCATTCCGGTGTCTGCCGGAGAAAGCGTGGACTTCGTTGCGGAAAGTGGCGCCAATGAAAGTCACGACAGTTTCCGCTGGAAGATTTCCATTCGGCAGGAAGTGGACGGTCAGGTCATTCGCCAGTGGATCTCCGATAAGGATTTTTCCGGTGGAGCCGCACGGACTCGACTGAAACCAGTCCAGCAGCTGGCTCAGACACTGTTTCTGACCAACGAATTCATGTTTGTCGACTGAAACCGGAGTGGTTCGACGTTCGGAAGCGGGGAAGTCTATCGTGACCGTCCCGCGACCGTCCTTCGTTGGTCGTCGGCGAACTGTTTGCGGTGGCATGGTTTTTTGAATGCCGTCCGAGTACTGTCTGCGGTCTGTCCACGAACTTCACAACGTTGTCGTGCTGATTTTTAACGTCGTTGCCTGAGGACCTTCATGCTGACTCTCGCCGTGACCATTGTTTCTTTTGCCGCGTTTATCATTGCCTACAACACGTATGGCTGCTGGCTGTCGACGAAGGTGTTTGGGCTGGATGATTCCGCAGAAATGCCCAGTCAGCAGCTGCGTGACGACGTCGACTACGTTCCGACTCGAAAAAGCGTCCTGTTCGGACATCACTTCACCAGCATTGCCGGCACCGGACCCATTGTGGGACCGGCGATTGCCGTGTTCTGGGGCTGGTTGCCGGCACTGATCTGGGTCGTCCTGGGTTCCATCTTTGTGGGAGCCGTGCATGACTTCGGAGCACTGGTGGTTTCGATGCGAAATCGAGGACAGACTTTGGGAGAAGTGGCCGGTCGACTGATCAGCCGTCGAGCCAGAATTCTGTTTCTGCTGATTCTGTTTTTTGCTCTGACCGTTGTTCTGGCAATTTTTGGTCTGGTGATTGCCGGAGTGTTTCGCATGTATCCGGAATCTGTCCTGTCGGTGTGGGTGGCGATGCCTGTTGCCATTGCGATCGGTTATCACGTTTACCGTCGTAACGGAACTCTGTTGATTCCGTCGCTGTTGGCTCTGGTCATTCTGTATGGATGCGTCTGGCTGGGCGTCTACCACCTGCCCATCTCACTTCCAGGTTCCGCGAATACTCAGACGATTGTCTGGACCTTCATTCTGATGGCCTATTGTTTTGCGGCGTCAGTGATGCCGGTCTGGCTGTTGCTGCAGCCGCGCGACTACATCAACAGTCATCAACTTGTGGTGGCTCTGGCACTGCTGATTGGCGGAGTCGCCGTGGCGGGAATCACCAATCGAGCCGATCTGGCCGGAAGTGCTCCGGCCATTGTCGCGGCGGATGAGCTGCCCGCCAACACTCCACCGATCTGGCCCTTTCTGTTTATCACGGTCGCCTGTGGGGCCTGCAGTGGATTTCACTGCCTGGTCAGCAGCGGCACCAGCAGCAAGCAGCTGGCCTGCGAATCGGATTCGCAGTTCGTCGCCTACGGTTCCATGCTGATGGAAGGTGCTCTGGCGGTGCTGGTGATTCTGGCCTGCTGTGCCGGGCTGGGCATGGGGCGCTATCAGAAGGCGGACGACGGAACGTGGACTCCCATGGTCAGCGCGGCGGGTGAACAGCTCACCGGGCGAGCCGCATGGCGACAAACCTATGATGCTCAGGGCGACTGGGACAAGTTTCGACTTCCTCAGACCGTCGGTGCCTTCGTGGAAGGCAGTGCGAACTTTCTGACGGCGATCGGCGTGCCGCTGAAACTTGGCGTGGGAATCGTCGCGGTGCTGGTCGCCTGCTTCGCCGCCACGACCCTGGATTCCGCCACTCGTCTGCAACGCTACGTGATTCAGGAACTGGCGACCACGTTCCACGTCGTGCCTCTGCAGAACAAATATGCGGCAACAGGGCTGGCTGTGTCGCTGGGATTATTGATCGCCATGCTGCCGGGCCCCAGCGGCTACGGAACCGGTGGACTGCTGCTGTGGCCGTTGTTCGGAGCCACCAACCAGATGCTGGCGGGGCTGGCGTTTATGGTGATCGTGTTCTATCTGGTTCGTCGAGGCAAACCGCTGTGGTTCGCAATGATCCCGGCCATCTTCATGCTGATCGTTCCTACTTACGGACTGATCATGCAGTTGTTCGGCAACAATCCGGGATTCTTCAGCCAGCAGAAATATCTTCTGGGCACCGTCGGAGCCATCATTCTGGCGTTGCAGGTCTGGATGATTATTGAATGCATCATTCTGTTGCCGCGCGTCCGGGGTGTTCTGGAAGAAGCGCTGCCTCCATTGAAGAATCGGGAAACCGTTCCCACGCCTGAAGGCCACTTTCAGCCGGTAGAAGGTGTCTGAACCGGCCTGAACAAGTCCGCCGATCAGTGTTCATCGCTCGCCGCCGCGATTAAAACCCGCACGTTTGTTCGCGCCGACCAGGATTATCCGGATCAGGTAATCGTCAAGCTTTGACTCCCTCCGCTTGCTGCGACATATTTGGCGATTGGTGAAATCCCGACACCGTCTTTTGTGACTCCGTCGGACATTTTTGCCGAAACAGAGAGCCGGGAGTGGGAATGGTTAGTACTCAGGGCCGGTTCAATGTTTTGTCAGAGCTGCAGATACAGACTGGGTAGAGGAAGCACGCAACATGCGACTGTTGATCACTGGTGGAGCAGGATTTATCGGAAGCCACATCGCCGATGCCGCGCTGAGTAACGGCTGGCAGGTGGCCGTGGTGGATAACCTGGTCTCCGGCCGAAAGGAAAACGTTCCCGCCGACGCCGCGTTTTACGAAATCGACATCTGTGATCGAGCGGCTGTGGAGAAAGCCTTCCAGGAATTTCGCCCAACGGCGGTCAGTCATCAGGCGGCTCAGGCCAGTGTCGCTGTCAGTGTTCGCGAACCACAGATGGACGCGACCGTCAACATTCTGGGTTCACTGAATATTCTGACCGCCAGTGTTGCTCACGCCGTTGAACGCGTTGTGTTTGCCAGTACGGGGGGAGCGATTTACGGCGAAGTGCCGGACGGTATTCGAGCCAGCGTCAGCTATTCGCCCGTCCCCATCAGTCCGTATGCCTGCAGCAAATTTGCGGTGGAAAAATATCTGGAATGTTTCCGTCAGCAAAGTGGACTGGCCTATACCGTTCTGCGGTATGCGAATGTTTATGGGCCTCGCCAGGATCCGCACGGAGAAGCGGGAGTTGTTGCCATCTTCTGCAATCGAATTCTGGCCGGCGAAGGCATTCAGATTAATGCTCGCAAACAACCGGGCGATGAGGGCTGTGTTCGCGACTACGTATTTGTGGAAGATGTCGTTCGAGCCAACATCGCGGCTCTGTCCGGACAGATTCCCGATCCGATTCTGAACGTCGGCACAGGCCTGGAAACCACGACTCAGCAACTGGCCGAAGTTCTGCAACAGGAAATCGGCAACACAGTCGAAATGAAACCCGCCCCCATGCGCGCCGGTGACGTGGAACGGTCGCTGCTGGATGCGGATCGCCTGCAGGAACTCCTCGGGCCGGTCGTTTCCATCAAAGAAGGTCTGGCCCGGACAGCCGTCTGGTTCAAGGAACGACACCAAAACTCCTGACGATGGCTGAGCCTTTGGCCCGTTGGTGTGGATTGTGGCCTGGCATCGTCAGTTCCATGCGCCGGGGAACTGACGATGGACACTTCGTCGATAAAAAATCAGACAATGGCTGTTCCAGCGAATAAATGCAGACGCGGCAGTTATGCACGCTGCACGAAATCATCCATATCATCGATGCGGTAGCGCTGGACCGGGAACACATCGACGGACTTGAACAGGATGTTACTGAAGTATGGCGGCCATTTGTGTCTTCTGTGGTTCTCGCAGTGGCGAACAGCCCGAGTTCGGCGTTGCGGCCGCTCATCTGGGCGCTGAACTTGCTCGTCGTGGACACACACTGGTGTACGGTGGCGGAAGTGTCGGGTTGATGGGAACTCTGGCCGACAGTGTGCTGCAGGCCGGTGGTCAGGTTGTCGGCGTCATTCCACGGGCTCTGGCCAACGTGGAATTGATGCACGATGGTGTCGCCGACATGCGAATCGTTCCCGACATGCATGCTCGCAAAGCGATGATGCATCAGATCAGTGACGGCTACCTGGCTCTGCCCGGTGGTTACGGGACGATGGAAGAACTCTTCGAAGCGCTTTGCTGGGCTCAGCTTGAATTTCACTCACGACCGGTCGCGGTGTGGAACGTCAATGGCTACTACGACGGCATGAGAAGCCTGATGCGCAATATGGTCCAGCAGCATTTCCTCAGCGATCACCACCACAGCATCCTTTCGGTGATTCAGTCGGAATCTGAACTCGCTGAATGGCTTTCGGCATTCTGAGTGAATTGAAACCGCTGCCACAAGACGGAGGCAGGCGGCCTTCCAATGGGTGTTTCGCCGAGGATTCTGCCTAACAAGGGCTGAGCCCACACCGTGAAGAGATTCT
>JAGQPY010000138.1 GCA_020426485.1 Planctomycetaceae bacterium | reverse complement strand
ATTGCCCAACTCATGTTTTCCGTTGGACTGCTCACTGGACAGCGCCCGGCTGTCTTCCGGAGTTCGGGGACTTGTCGCCGCTTTGGCACTGATTGAAAACGTTGAGTTTCCGCGAACGGCAGAAGAGAATTGACTGGCAGCAGAATCGGTAACCAATTCTGAATTGCTCGGAATTCTAATCAATTCCGCGGCAGGCCCCGGGGACCTTCGCTTCTGCCGATCGCCTGATTCAGCGAAGAATCAGTGCCTCCTGAGCTGTCTTCAATACTTCTGAAAATCAGAGGCGCGATTCGGCGGTCATCTTTCATAAAAATCCAAAGCGGCGACAAGTCGCAGCACTTCAATGTCGCGCTGTCCATCTAAGATTTGGATGAGTTCCGACCGAATTGGGTTTCTCGGACTGGGTGTTCACCTTTTGCCTGAGAGTTGCCGGCAGTCTGTTGCAACTTCCAATGAGTCCCGGACCTTCCACCAGTGCTTTCGATTGACGCCCGGAAAGGACTCGCTTTGATCCTCGCAGCTCCGTGGGTGAGGACGTTGCCGAATGAGAGTTTTTCGTCTGAGTCAGCAGAACCCTGCATCGCGGCAGATTTCTGGTGACTCGTTGGAGTAGAGATTCATTTTGTGATGTTTGGCCGAATCCTGTTTATTGTTGTTCTGATCCCGCTGCTGGAACTGACGTTTCTGTATCAGTTGCTGATTCATACGGGGTTCGTGACAACATTCGCTGTGGTACTCATGACCGGAGTGGTCGGAATCCAGCTTGCCAGATATCAGGGCCTGCAGGCATGGCAGGAAATTCATCGACAGTTATCGAACGGTAAAGCGCCCTCCGAATCGATCACGCGTGGCGTGCTGATTCTGATCGCAGGCATTTTTTTGATCACGCCTGGAGTTCTCACAGACACCCTTGGTTTTTTGTTACTGATTCCGGCCGTCCGAACGCACGTGGCACGGTGGCTGAAGATTTGGTTTCTCCGAAAGACTCGCTCAACCTTTGAGACTCACGTCTGGTCCGGATTCGGCCCACGTTCCGATCGGAGTGATGATCAGACGGAAACCGTCAAGGGACAGGTTCGAGTGGTCAATCCGCAGGCATCGAAATCCGCAAATGAGGGCTCCGGGCACCTCGAAGGTGAATGACATCTTTGTGATGGCAGAGTCAGCCGTGCCTGACCTGCCCGAATTCTGCCGTGGGCAGAGGCCAACGCCGTGAAGACATTTGAGCCGAAAACTGCTGACGTTCGAAACAGATCAGCGTGCTGTTGTTTCAGTTTTTTCAAGCAGTGAAAACAATTTGTTTAACCCAATGCCGCAGGCGAGGCTCGTCCTGGCTGCGATTAACCTACTGCGGCATCGGGTTAAATGATCAGATATTTTCACGGCATTGGGCAGAGGCTGCTGCGGACAGGCATTCCATCTTTTTCAACCGCGCAAAAGGAAAGACCTGTCGGAAACATGTTCCGACAGGTCTTCAGAGTCGATTCAGCCATTTCCTTCAGACGTTATCCGTTGGATGTGTCCGAAGTGGCGGAATGTCAGCTTACTGGAAGCTCTTTTCGCCCTGAGCAACAGCCTGGTCGCAAACAACGATCAGGTTGCAGTCGCCTTCGTCTGGGCTGTCGTTGTACTTAGCACCTGAAGTCTGAGCTTTGATTCCGGTTGACTTGAAAGAAGTCATGCCAGGAACGCAGTAGCTCTGGTCCAGGTTTCCGATTGCGTCACCGAGGTCGCTCAGTTCGCCAACAACTGCACACTGCAGTTCAACCAGTCCAACGATCATGCCGAGGACCAGGATGGTGCCGATCAGCACCAGTTCCGCTGAAAGAATAACACCGTTCTCGTCGTTCCACAGGTTCTTCATCTCTTTTGCCCTTTTTCATTTGAGGGGACTTTGGGGATATTTTGCAGACCATTGTCTGCTCGTGCCTTTTTCATATGGCATACCCCGCGCCGTTCAGTGAAGAATCCTGGTGTTGTCTTTCAGCACTCTGCTCTGCGATCAGCGATTTTCCTGACGAACCTTCAGAAACGATCTTTAACAACCGTGACGGCAGGTTGTGCTTTGGAAACACTCGTGTCGAAGACCTGTACAAATGCTTCATGGCGAGATGTTCATGATTCTGACTTTTCATCGCTCCCATGATGACGAATGTCAACACCGGCGGCCTTTTCAGCAAACTTTCGACTTCGCTCGACATTCGTGCCGCTGCAATCAAAATAACGGAACGGCGTGCACTTGATCGTCGCCGGACCATTGTTGATTTCCTGGATTGGAGTGAATTCGTGTTGCTGTGCCACCGTTTCAATGCGATCTGCCTGTTGGTGTGTTTTTGGAATCTGAATGTTGCCCCTTCGGCTCTTGCCCAACAGGGTGATGACGATATCACGGCCACTGACCCGTCGGCGGCTGCTCGTCTGGAACAGCGGCTGATGCAACGACCTCGGCAGCTGACTTTCGAAGGCCGCCGGGCTGGTGAGGGCTACTTCAGCCACGACGGCTCGCAGCTGGTGTTCCAGAGCGAACGTTCGCCCGGCAACCCCTTCTTTCAGATCTATCTGATGGATCTCTTTTCGGGCGACACTCGGCAGATTTCTCCCGGCATCGGCAAGACAACGTGCGCCTGGATTCATCCTTCGCAGGAAAAAATCCTGTTTGCGTCCACCCACGAAGACCCGGACGCAGCAAAGGAACAGCAGGAAGAACTGGATCTGCGTGCGTCCGGAAAGGAACGGCGTTATTCGTGGGACTACGACGAGTTCTACGACATCTACGAATACCAACTCGCATCGGGCGAAATGAAACGTCTGACAAGTGCCAAAGGTTATGACGCCGAAGGTTCGTGGTCGCCGGATGGGAAGCTGATTGCATTTGCATCGAATCGGTCTGCTTACGAAGAACGGTTGTCTGACGAGCAGAAAGCCGTTTTCGAACGCGACCCGGCGTGGGCGAACGAGATCTACATCATGAACGCCGATGGGTCAGACGTTCGCCGCCTGACAACGACGCCGGGATATGATGGTGGGCCGTTTTTCTCGCCGGATGGCCGTCGCATCTGCTGGCGACGCTTTGCCGAAAACGGAGCCACCGCCGAGGTCATGACCATGAACATTGATGGCAGTGACCAGCAACAGCTGACTCACCTGCAAGCCATGTCCTGGGCTCCTTATTACCATCCTTCCGGCAAGTATCTGATCTTCACCACCAACCGTCACGGATTTGCCAACTTTGAACTCTATCTGGTGGACGCTGCCGGGCAGAAGGAACCCGTTCGAGTCACGTACACGGCAGGCTTCGACGGCCTGCCCGTATTTACTCCGGCCGGTGATCAGATTTCGTGGACATCCGGACGCACGGCCACGGGGCAGTCGCAGATTTTCCTTGCCGACTGGAATCATTCCGCCGCGCTGGAGTTGCTGGGGCTGGAATCGCAGCCGTCTTCTGATTCTCCAAAGTCCATGCCAGGCCGCGTTGCTCAGGGGCGTGCTCCGGAAGCTCGCGGCGACTTCTCTCCTGCGGACGCTGTGCGGCATGTGGAGTACCTGTGTCGTCCTCAGCTGGAAGGCCGCCTGACAGGAACTCGCGGCGAAAAACTGGCCACCAGTTACGTCGCGCTGACCATGGAAACCTTGGGGCTGGAACCCGCCGGTGACGACGGAACCTGGTTCCAGTCTTTCGAATTCACGTCCGGAGTTTCCGCCGGAGACGGAAACTCGCTGAAGGTCGGCGATACCGTTCTGGAGATGGACCGCGACTGGCGTCCGGTTGTGTTTTCGAAGACGGGCGAATTCATGGAAGCCGACGTTGTCTTCGCCGGATACGGCATTCAGGCTCCAGCGGCGGAAGGTTTCGATGAATACGATTCGTACGTTCATCTGGACGTCAAAGATAAATGGGTCATTTGTTTTCGCTTCATGCCGGAAGATATCCCGGCTGCTCAGCGGCAGCATCTGAACAACTTCAGCAGCCTGCGATTCAAGGCCATGAAGGCTCGCGATCTGGGGGCGCGAGGGCTGATTGTTGTCAGTGGACCAACGTCCGGTGCAAAGCATCAACTCGTGCCTCTGCAGTTTGATGGTTCGCTGTCGGGGACCAGCCTGGCTGTGCTGAGTGTGACGGACGACATCGTCGCTGACTGGTTGAAGCGCGATGGAAAAGATCTGGCAGCTCTGCAGAAGAAGCTGGATACCGGAGAACCCGCCATGGGTTTTCCTCTGAAGTCTGTGCGAGTTTCCGCGACGGTCGACATTCGTCAGGAAAAGAAGACCGGCCGCAACGTTCTGGGACGTCTGACAACGGGAACTTCGCCGTCACATGAAATCGTCGTTGTTGGGGCTCACATCGATCATCTGGGAGCCGGCAGCAGCGGCAATTCGCTGGCTCGTGAAGATGAAGCGTCAGCCATTCACTACGGTGCCGATGACAATGCGTCCGGCGTCGCCGCCATGCTGCAGATCGCCGAATCGATGGCTCGCGGGCGGGATGCGGGAACACTGAACGGCCGACGAGACGTCATTTTTGCAGCGTGGTCCGGGGAAGAACTCGGCCTGCTGGGGTCCAGTCATTATGTCAAATCGCTGGAGACTATGTTTGCTCAACATGCCGCCGCATTCGACGCCGTTGAGCAGCCGGAGAAGGACGGATCAAACGAAAAGCCTTCCACCTCCAAAGACGATGACAATAAACCCAACCGGCCGGAGGCCCAGAATCAAAAGAACGGCGAAGTTGCAGCCTCGGAAAACGAATCCGATCCTGATTCTGATCTGCCGAACGACAAGTCCGAAGAGACCGAATCCGGCCCCAATACCGGCGGACTGCATCTTTACATTGCTGCCTGTCTGAACATGGATATGGTCGGACGAATGCAGGAAAAACTGGTACTGCAGGGTGTGGGATCTTCCGGCGACTGGCAGCAGATAATCGAACGTGCCAATGTTCCGCTGGGACTTCCGATTACGCTGCAGGACGACAGCTACATTCCCACCGATGCCAGCGTGTTTTTTATGCACGGTGTTCCTATTCTGTCCGCCTTCACGGGCAATCATGGTGAATATCACACGCCGCGAGACACTCCGGAAAAGCTGAATTACGAAGGCATCTCCAGCATTGCTCACCTGATGTCGCTGGTCTGTCGAAATCTGGTAACGCGAGATCGCATGCCGGAATACGTCATGCAGACTCGTCCGAAAGACGGACAGCGACGAGCCAACCTGCGAGCTTACCTGGGCACGATTCCCGACTATGCCGAAACCGACACCAAAGGCGTTCTGCTGTCCGGCGTCGCCAAAGGCGCGCCGGCGGATGTGGCGGGAGTCAAGGGCGGCGACATCATCGTGAAGGTGGCGGAAAAGCCCATCGAAAACATCTATGACTATACCTACGCCATCGAGGCTCTGAAGATTGGTCAGGAAGTGGAAATCGTCGTGCTGCGACAGGGCAAGGAAGTTTCCCTCAAAATCACTCCCGGATCGCGCGACTGATGATGTCCCCGTTTTTTATGATTCACAAAACCGGCCAACACCGTTTGGCGGCACGTTCACGCCGATTCCCTCCGGTCTGCAGGGCAGGTTTCCATCCTGTCTCCGAATCTTTGGCGGGGTACAAACCTGCCGTACCTTCTGCCTCACTTCTGTGAAACCACTTCTCCTTTTTCATACCACAAACCGGAACCCCGCCCATGTTCATACGACTCCAGACCTCACACTACAACCCTCGACGACTGACTGAACGTTTGATTGCCGTCATGTTGCTGCTGTCTGTGTCAGCAACGTCGGTACCGGCTCAGGAGGACGACGGAAAGCTGCGAATTATCTGCTTCGGTGCTCACCCGGATGATGCGGAATACAAGTCCGGCGGCACCGCTGCGTTGTGGGCGAAGCAGGGACATCACGTCAAACTGGTTTCCGTCACCAATGGCGACATTGGCCACTGGGACATGGCCGGTGGCCCGCTGGCAAAACGCCGCACGGCTGAATCCGGCGAGGTCGCGAAGCGACTGGGAGTCACATCACAGGTTCTTGATATTCACGACGGCGAACTTCTGCCGACTCTGGAAAACCGCCGCCTGATCACTCGCGTCATTCGTGAATGGAACGCCGACATCGTGATTGCTCATCGCCCCTGGGATTATCATCCGGATCATCGATATGTGGGCGTGCTGGTGCAGGATGCTGCCTTCATGGTCACCGTACCGTTCTTCTGCCCCGACGTTCCACCTCTGAAAAAGAATCCGGTGTTTTTGTATTCCAGCGATCGATTCCAGAAGCCTTACCCCTTCGAAGCGGACATCGCGGTATCACTGGATGACGTGTTCGAACAGAAAGTCGACGCACTGATGGCCCTGGAATCGCAGACGTTTGAAGGCGGTGCCCTGGGCTCAGCGGAAACGATGGCGGCCGCTCCACCGGCTTCACAACCGGAACTTCGTCGAGCATGGTTGAAGGAGCGCTGGGAGCGACGACAGAGTGGCGAAGCGAAACAGTACCGAGCTGCGTTAATCAAATGGTACGGCGAAGAAAAAGGAAACCAGATCCAGTTCGCTGAAGCGTTCGAAATCTGCGAATACGGCCGTCAACCTTCCGAAGCCGACATCCGAAAACTCTTCCCCTTCTTCCCCTGACAAGGGCTTCGCCCTCGACCCGAAAGCGCGGGGAGCCGGTTGACGTGGCAGACTTCAATCGCCGATACGCTCCCGTTGGTCGCTGGATTAAACACGCCCGACTTCGTAAGAAACTGACAAGGGCTTCGCCACACGCCGCGAAGGTTTTTTGTCACCAGCTTCCGCAGGGAATGGATCGTCGCAGAAGTCGTGAGACTTCTGAGGGCATGGCCCGGCTTCCGAATTCTGACGAATTCGGCTACGAGAGAATTTGCTTCACAGCGATGCCGGAACGGGCTTTCAAAATACAGTCCAGGGTCGCCGTCACAACGGCGCATCCCGGGAAAAGCATAGGTTTAAGGGGTTCCGGACGACGACGTTGAGTGTTTGATGCGGTTGTGTGCGGGGCGAAGAGAAGGAATGTGATGAGTACCAGTTTTGGACCGCCGGACGACTTCAACCCCTACCGCGCGCCGGATTCAATGGGCGAACCGGCGGAAGCGGGTGAGACGGAAGCCGAACGCATTCGTCGCCAGTACCTGTCGCACGAAGCATCGGTGAAGTCAATCGGCAGTCTGTTTCTGCTGGGCGGCCTGATGATGGTGCTGGGGATCGGTGCGGCAGTTTTCGCAAGTGCACGTCCTGCGGCAGATCTGATTCTGCTCGTTGCACTGGGCACTTTGGGGCTGGTTCAGTGCATCGTTGCGGTTGGACTGTCGCGACTGAAACCGTGGGCTCGCATCGTGGGAGCCTTCTTCTGTGGACTGGGAATGTTGTGGATCCCGATTGGAACGCTGATCAATCTGTACTTCCTGTATCTGCTGTTGGGTAAGAAAGGGAAGTACATTTTTTCGCCGGAATACCGCACGATCATCGATCAGACGCCGCACGTTCGATATCGCACGTCCATTATCGTCTGGATCTTTGTGCTGATCCTTGTTGTCACGCTGCTCATGGGCATTGGCGCTGCATTGTTCCTGTGACAGCAGCATCATCCGTTGAAGATGACGGTGTTTCTCGTACGGCAGGTTCATCATCCGTATGAATTGCGTCCTCCGGGTGGACGTCGTCATCGCTGATTGTGGATGTCTTCGTTTTTCCGTCAGCCGCGCCATGACGAGACAGCCCTGTGATGAGTCCGACGGCCGTTATGTTGACCAGCAGGTTGGTTCCGCCGTAGCTGATAAACGGGTGAGGCACTCCCTTGGGCGGAACCATGGCCGTGACCACAGCGACATTGGCCAGCGCCTGCAGGACCATCTGAATCACCAGCGTTGAACCGTAAATCCATTCAAAGGAATCTCGCCGAAGATTTCGCAGCGCCGCGCGGCCGGTCAGAAACACGCCCATCCAGATGACCACAACGGCCAGAGTTCCGGCCAGCCCCAGCTCTTCACCAATCACGGCGAACACAAAGTCCGTGTTGGCTTCGGGAAGATAGCTGAGCTTCTGCCAGCCGCCCCCGATCCCCGCGCCTTCCAGGCCACCGGCTCCCAAAGACAGCAAGGACTGTCGGATCTGCCATGGAGCCCGTGAGATATCCTGCCAGGCTTCCATGAAGCCGGTAATGCGTTTCATCTGATACGACTTGAGAGCCAGCAGCGACAGCGCCGCCGGAGCAATCAGCATGGCGGAACCAACGAAGTAACGCAACGGCCAGCCGCCGATGAACAGAGCGATCAGGAATCCGGCGGCCAGAAACACGGTGGCTCCCAGGTCGGGTTCTTTGGCGACCAAAGGCAGCGTCAGAGCCAGAGGCAACAGCGTCCATGGAACAGACTTCAGTCGAAATCCCTGGCCAAACTTCAGCTCGGTCACAATTCTGGCGGCCACCAGCGGCAGCACCAGACGTCCCAGTTCCGAAGGCTGAAGTGACAGACTTCCGATGCGCAGCCAGCGTTGAGCTCCATTGATGCGGGTTCCGATGCCGGGAATCAGCACGGCCACCAGCAGCACTACAAGAATCCAGAAGAAGCGCCACGCATTGGTCTTCAGAAGTTCCGCAGAAACCCGTGAAGCAGCAAAGCCACAGCAGACGGCAAACATCAGGTAAGTCAGATGTTTACTCAAAAAGACCGTCTCACGCTGCCCGGGCATCGACGTCAGGCTGGAACTGTGAACCATCTGAATTCCAACACCAATCAACACACATATCAGCCCCGTGAACAGATGACGCATGTCATCGTTTTCACGTTCCCGCAGCGAGTTGTGAGGTATGGAACTCATGGCATCCGATTGCTTTTCCCGCAGTACAGTTCTTCGGCTTTTCTTTGACGGATGGTTTCCACAGCGGAGCAGCGGCGTTAAACGTGCCGAAAACCGCAGCGAAGTTCAGCGACTGCGTTTGCTGGAATGGCTGCGAGATTCAGGAGGGATTTGCGGATCGCAACGGTCGTTCGGAAATCACCGACAGCCATCGGAAACAGACTGCCTCTGTCGGCGGTCCCGGTTATACTGGCGACTTTCCGTTGACGGTTATTCTGTTGAAGCTGAGAGATCCCATGGTTCACGAAGATACAAATCACCGCCTGCTGCCCTGCAGTCCGTCAGGTTTTCTTCTGTTGATGCTGCTTTGGGTTTCAGCATTCTGCAAGGCATCAGCCGCCGATTGGGGAACGCTGAAAGGTCGGATCGTCTATTCCGGTGCTGCTCCAGCGCGGACAAAGCTGGAAATTACGCGTGATGAAGACGTGTGCGGTGCCTTTGGTCTGGTTGATGAAACGTTGGTGGTCGATGAAAAGAGTCGCGGCCTGGCGAATGTCGTGATCTGGCTGTCGTCGAAGGAACAGGTGCCTGTTCATCCGGACCGTCAGAAGGCTGCTGACTTTGTGGAACTGGACAATAAAGACTGTCGCTTCGTGCCACGGATCGCATTGCTCAGAACAAATCAGACTCTGCGCTGTCTGAATTCAGACCCGGTGGCTCATAATGTGGCCGTGTACGCTCGACGCAATCAGCCGTTCAGTATCGTTGTTCCTCAGGACAAGCCGCTGGAACGAAGCTTTCCTCGTGAGGAACTGCAGCCGATTCGCGTCGACTGCTCCATTCATGCGTGGATGAGGGCTCATGTTCTGATCACGGAACATCCGTATGCCGCCGTCACCAGGAAAGACGGTTCGTTCGAGATCCCCGGGATTCCTCTGGGCCGGTGGGACTTTCGCTTCTGGCACGAAACGTGTGGTTACCTGAAGTCGATGGATACCGCCGAAGGGACTCTGGAATTGACTCGCGGCACACGAACGCTGGAGATTCCTGCCGGAGAACTGAATCTGGGCGAAGTTGTCGTGGCTGCCGATCAGTTCGTTTCCGAGTGAGGAAACTGTCGATCTCACGGGGGCAGACCCCAACGCCGTGAAGAGACTTGAGCTGGAAAAACGCTGAGGTTCGAAACAGATCGTGCTGTGGTTTCAGTTTTTTCAGGCAGGAAAACTGATCTGTTTAACCCGAGCCCCAGGCGAGGCTCGTCCTGGCTGCGATCAACCTCGCCCGCGGCATCGGGTTAAGCGGTCAGAATCCCTTCACGGCGTTGGTCAGCCCCTTTTCAGATACGAGGGACTTCGAACCCGCGACTGAAAATTCAGCTGGTGAAAAGTGCGGTTGACGGTGCGGCTGTTCACGATGATCTGCACGCGGAGTCGGGGTTACATGTCGATGTCGTCGGCGAAAGTCGCTTCTTCCATGATGACCTTGTAGCGTTCAGATGCCTCTTTTCCGAGCAACTGGTGAAACGTCTGATCGGCTTCCAGTTGACTTTCAATATCGACTCGCAGCAGAACCCGAGCCGCAGGGTTCAGCGTGGTATCACGCAGCTGAGACGCGTTCATTTCTCCCAGCCCTTTGAAACGCAGCACGGTTGGATGTTGATTCGACGGAATGGACGCCAGGATTTCTTCTTTCTCCGCGTCGGTCTGAGCATATCGGATGGTCTTGCCGACTTCGATGCGAAACAGTGGCGGCTGAGCGATATACAGTTTGCCTTGTCGAATCAGTTCCGGCATGTGCCGAAAGAAGAATGTCAGCAGCAGCGTGGAAATGTGGTAGCCGTCGCTGTCCGCATCCATCAGCAGAATGATGCGTGCATATCGAAGGCGATGAATGTCAAAGTTGGGGCCGATGCCTGTGCCCAGAGTTTCCACCAGGTCATTGATTTCCTGATTCTGCAGAATCTTGGACAGCGACAGAGCTTCTGTGTTCAGAATCTTCCCTCGCAGCGGCAGCACGGCTTGTGTCGAGGACTTGCGTCCCATGACAGCGGTGCCGCCGGCCGAATCACCTTCCACAATGAACAATTCAGAATCGTCATTGTTGCGGCTCTGGCAGTCGACCAGCTTGCCCGGCAGATTCGTCTTACGTGAAGACGCGGACTTGCGCTTAACTTCCTGAACGGCCTCGCGACTGGCCAGTCGCGCCCGCGCGGCAAGGACGATGCGTCCCAGAATTGCGTCGGCCAGAGTCGGGTTGTTGTTCAGCCAGTTTTCGATGGCAGGCCGGACAAGGCCGTCCACGTGAGACGTCATCTCGGGGTTGTTCAGGCGTTCCTTGGTTTGCCCCTGAAACATTGGATCTCCGTGAAAGACGGAGATAATGGCCACGACACCTTCCCGAATGTCATCACCGCCGATGGAAACACCACGCGGCTTGAAATTATGGACGTCCATGTAATTACGAACGGCTTTTGTCAGCCCGGATTTCAGGCCGTTTTCGTGAGTCCCGCCGGCGTGCGTTCGAATGCCGTTGACGTAACTGCGGATATGCTCATCTGTCGATTCCGTCCACTGCAGCACCACTTCCACACGAGCTGTTTCGTCATCGCGGTCGGTTGAAAACAACTGTTCATGGACCGTCTTCTTGCCGCTTTCGCCAACGACCTTCTGAATGTAGGACACGATCCCTTCCGGATGACACAGTTCGAAGGTTTCACCCTTCTGCTCATCGTTGAAGACAATCGTCAGCCCGCCGTGAATGTAGGAAATGTCTTCCAGGTGCTGTCGAATGGTTTCCGCATTGAACTGAGTTCGGCGGAAGATTGTGTCATCCGGGTGAAAGTGAATGATGGTTCCATGGCCTCGAAACGGGCGAACCTTTTTCACAGGCCCCGTCGGTTTGCCTCGACGATATTCCTGCTGCCACTCGTGACCGTCTCGATGAACGGTCGCAATCATGCGCGACGACAGAGCATTTACCACGGATGAACCAACTCCGTGAAGGCCGCCGCTGCGAGCGTAATTCTTGTTGCTGAATTTACCACCCGCGTGCAGAGTTGTCAGAATGACTTCCAGTGACGACTTCTTCATCTTGGGATGCTTGTCAACGGGAATGCCTCGACCATTGTCCTGCACCGTACAACTGCTGCCGTCTTTATGCAGCGTGACGATGATGCGATCGCATTCTCCGGCCAGATACTCGTCGACCGAATTGTCGACGACTTCCCACAGCAGATGATGCAGTCCTCGCGAATCCACGCCTCCAATGTACATGGACGGACGTTTGCGAACGGGTTCCAGTCCTTCCAGAACCTCAATGTCGCTTCCTGTGTAACTTGACTTGGTCGTTGTCGTGCTCATTCCTCTGCCTGACGACTCTATTGATTGTTGGCGTGCCGCATGCACTGTTGACGACACAAACCCCGTACTCAGAACGGCACTGAAGCGTTGCAAGTCCATCAGACCTGTCGTGCCGCCACGTCCGTGAGGACAGCAGCAGTTTAGTGGAATTCGGGAAAACGGAGAAAGGCCGTTCAAAATTCCGCATCTCAGAAAACGTTGTGAATTTCGACGAGTGAGGACCGGCCTGAAAATTACTGGCAGGGACTTCGTGGCGGAAGCTGCCAGCTTCCGCCACTTATTTTCAGGAAGATCCTCACGGGACAGCGCCAGGTTGTCTCCTGGAGTGTGGCGACTTGTCGCCGCTTTGGCCTTGATTCAACACGTCGAGTTTCCGCGA
>JAGQPY010000137.1 GCA_020426485.1 Planctomycetaceae bacterium | reverse complement strand
TGCCGCTCGCGGAAACTCGACGTGTTGAATCAAAGCCAAAGCGGCGACAAGTCGCCGCACTCCAAACGACAACCTGGCGCTGTCCAGTGAGGGCAAATTGTCTTGGTCCTCGGAATGCCACTCTTGTTGGAGTGGCATTTACCAGGACAGCTGCATCAGTCGGCCTGCGGATGTGGCCACGTAGAGTCGATCGCCCAGGGCATCGACGGCGATGTCGACGACTGGTTCGCGAGCGAGTTCGCCGGCCCACAGCACGCTGCCTTCGGCATTCAGCCAGTACAGTCGTTGTTCCAGCGTCGTCGCGGCGATGCGTCTTCGCGTGGCACAGCTGACGGCATAGTTGGGGATTCCATCCGGCATGAACGAGCCCTGCTGTTTTCCGTATTCGTCCAGAACCTGAATGCCGTGGTTGAAGGCGGCCAGCAGAATCTGTTTGCCACAACCGGAAACACTCAGGCTGCCAACGTTGTTCAGCGTCCGTTCATTCCATTCTTCGCGCCCGTTCAGCGAGTGACAGCACAGATGCCCGAATTCCGCCGCGCCGATCAGTCGTGGTGATTCGTGAAGGAACTGGAGATAATTCAGCGGTCGTGGAGTGTCGAATCGGCAAATCTCTTTTTTGTCCGATGTGACGATGTAGGTCCGTCCCATCTCCGAACTGACGGCGATATGGCTGCCGAACGGAGAAATCGCCAGCCCCAGAATCTCGCCCGTCAGATCGACCTTCCAGCGAGCCCGCAGTGACCGATCGAAACAGACCAGCTTGCCTCCCTGCAGTGCGGCAGCTCCAAACATGCCGTCGTCAGACCAGACAATGCTGATCAGCTTTGAATAACCACGTTCGCGCTGCAGTTGCAGACCTGTGCGGTCCAGCAGCAACAACTGTCCATTGCCCAGAGCGACCACCATTGTTCGAGCTTCGGAGGCATAGGCAATCGACACAATGCCCTCCGCATGAACATCATCCTGCACCACTGCGGGGCGACTTCCAAAACTGTTCTGCAGCAGCGGATGCATTTGAAGTACGTTCTTTTCTCTCTTACAGAACAAATTCAGGCTTACAGAACAAATTCAGGTTCGCCTGAGACTAAATGTTCCCAGGGAGAACCCTTCAACCACCGGCATTCACTGCTGGAGTTGGATCAACGGTCGAAGGCCCGCCAACGATCACGGTTCAAAAGATGATGTGGCCATCACGAAGCGTTTCCGGCGCTGCCTTCTGCACTCCCGCCTTTTCGGCCTCGTCGACGCCTTCGTCGACGACGTCCGGAACCTGATTTTCCATCGGCGGTTTCTTCACCACGTTGAGGAGAATCACCGCGATTGCCAGCGGTGTCGGAAGTCTGAGTGGTTCCCGCTTTCGCCGTCGGCTCCGTACGCTTCGGCTTGTCAGCGGTCGCGCTGGATGCAGCGCCGTGATCACGTTTCTTTCCTCGTCGCCGTCGATTGCGACTCTTCCGCTCGCCGGAAGACGACTGACCAGGACCTTTGGTCGCTCCGCCATCGCGAGACTCAGAAGCATGGGAGATGACCGGATCGCCCAGCGGCGTTTCCTCGGCATCTTGCACAACCACCGGCGATTCGTCTGCAGGTGTTTCCGGCGGATCTTCAATTCCGGCTCCGAATGACTCTGACGGTGGATTGATTTCGGCGGTTGGTGAAGAGCCTCCATTGGTGTGCGAAGCTTCGGCAGGTGACGCTTCGGCTCGAAGATATCCCTTGCCTCTGCGCAGCCGATCTTTGGGCGGAATCGCGCTTTCCGGGTTGGCCGGATCCACCGGGCGAACCTTACGTTCCGGAAGATCTTCACGCAGTTCTTCAGCCGTCGGTGTCGTAAACTCCTCCGTCATGTAGTGGACGAAAGGAGTGGCATCGAATGGCACTCGGCGATTTGGTTCCAGCAGGTGCATGGTCGTTGGCGGCGACGTGCAGGAACAAAAACGCGACGTGACGGATCCCCTCGTGCGCACGGTCCGGTGACAGGCGGGACAATCCCACAGTCGATAGATTTTCAGTTCCAGCTGAAAGGCAGGACCTTTCATTTCGACTTCCTTCAAACAGTTTGCTTCGCTCAGTGCCTTTCGGAGATCCTTCCGCAGAATGAACGCTCAGTTCGGCAGGCCAGAGTACGAATGTATTTTCGAAAGATGTTCCGGATGAGTGATGTCGACGTTTCTGTCAGTCAGATTTTCAGTGTGACCGATCTCGGCAATTTTCAGCACCCAATTGTATGAACTCAGTTGTGCGGACTGAGCCGCTGTTTAATCTGAACGTGGTCTTTATCTGAATCTCGTCGTGATGAAGCGACGTGTTTTTGGTGTCGCTTTATCTTTGGGAATGTCGGTCGCCATCGGGTACGGAATTACTGAGGATTGCCGCCGGACTGAAGCCATGCAATCAGATCCAGAATCTCGTCTTTTGTCAGGTTGTTCAGCAGCCCGGCGGGCATCATGGACACCTTTGACGTGAACATTTCTTCAATCTCATCACGTTGAACCGTCGTCAGTCGCCCCGGGTCCAGCATGTTCTCACTGACCATCAGCCGATCACCGTTCAGATTGACGACGCGACCGATGATCTGCTTTCCGGAATCCGTAACAAACACCGTGGACTCATACTGATCGCTGATGACCTTACTTGGCTCGATGATCGATTCCAGCAGGTTTTGAGCATTGAAGCGTCGGCCAACGCCGGTGATGTCCGGCCCGACGATGCCGCCTTTGCCTGCGAAGCGATGGCACTTGTAGCATCCGGCCATCGTAAACATGCGACGACCGCTGGTCAGATCCCGGCCTCCCAGCCCTGCCTGCACGTCGCCGACCAAATCGGCCACCGTCCATTCCTTCACCAACGGTCGACTGGCCGCTTCGATGGTTGGCTCGGCCGCGGCAGGACTTTTCGCCAACAGATCCTTCAACGCCGCGGCATCGGCTTCCGGCAAAGCCGCAACCGCCTCGTCGCGGATGTTCTTCAGGAAGCCGCTGAAGGAGTTACCACCCCGCATGCCGGCCGCATCAAGGAACCAGTTGAAGTAGGCCGTCCGAAGTTCCGGAGTCCAGCCGGCTTTCAGGACTCGCAGACACAGCGCGTAATGCAGCTGTTCTTCCTGAGTCGACGCGGACTTCATCAGAGCCACTGTTTTCTCTGCCACGCTGCTGTCGTTCAGATACACCAGCAAGGCACACAGTTCGCGGTTCACTCGCACGGATTCACTGGGGAAGTATTCCCGCAGTGCTGCAGCGACTTCCTGAGCCAGTTCCGGACTGGGTTCACCCATGCGAATGAAGGTCAGCCCCAGAACTCGCAGAGCCGCCAGATTCTGGTCTTCCGAAAGAGGCTGCCCGGCCAGTCCGGCCATGGCTCCCAGCAAACCATCCTGCATCGACGGATCGCCCGTTCGAGCCAGCGCTAACAGTGCGGTGATCTTTGCATCAGGGCTGGAGTTTTCGGCGATGGCTCGGCCATACCAGTCGTTGACGGGCTGGTGTTCGATGGCCGTTCGAGCTGCGAATCGAATGAAGCGATCCGGATGTCCAAGATACGGCCACGCCTTCTCAACGGCATCTTGTGCCCCGGCGTGGTGCAGTGATTCCAGTTCGCGACGCAGAGTTCGCAGTTGTTCGCCTTCGCGTTTCGGGGACGCGAAGGCTGCCGTCTGTTCGGCACCGGTGTAGGTCACTCGATACAGACCGGACTGAGTCTTCCGGCCTCCGATGGTGAAGTACAATGCTCCATCTTTGCTGACCACCAGATCAGTCACCGGCAACGGCGCGGCCGAAGCAAAGGGTTCGGCTTCGCCCTTCCATGTTGCACCATCCGGTGTCAGATGTACGGCGTAGATCACGCCGTAGCTCCAGTCGGAAATGAAGAGTGCTCGCTGATATTTCTCCGGGAACGTGGCTCCGGTACCAAACACAATTCCTGTCGGCGACCCCGGACCGATATCCAAAACCGAAGGCAGACTGTCCGGGTACCACGTCGGCCATTTTCCGGTCCCGGATCGCCAGCCGAATTCCGCACCGCTGGTGACATGATTGACTCGCGTTGGACGATACCACGGCGTACCAACATCCCATTCCATGTCGGCGTCGTAAGTGAAGAGTTCGCCTTCGGGACTGAAAGCAATATCAAACTCGTTGCGGAACCCGCTGGCCACCAGTTCCCACTGTTTGCCGTCCGGACTGACTTTTGCCACCCAGCCACCGGGAGCCATCTTGCCTACGGCGTGGCCACCGGCGTCCCACATGCGAGGCAGCAGCTGATCCTCGGCCCAGATTCGGGGAACGCGCGACTGCTCAAAGTTCACCGGGTCCGTATGGTTCCCCGCGCAGACGTAGAGGGACTGACCGTCCGGGCTGAGAATAATGGAATGCGGACCGTGTTCGCCGCCCCCATCGATTTTTCGCAGCCATTCAACGTGGTCGAGCTTGTCGTCACCGTCGGAATCCGTCACTCGGTACAGGCCCTGTTTGTCTTTGTCAGTGCCATTCACCATCACGTACAGACTGTCGAAGGCGTACAGCAGCCCCTGAGCCATTCCGACTTCGACATCAATTGTTTCAATCAGGACCTTGCCTGAAGTACCAAGAGCCGGCACGAGAACTCGGTGCAGCTTTCCGTACTGGTCGGAAACAATCAGTCGCCCTTTGTCATCGCTCGTCATACTGACCCATGAGCCATGACTTTCGGCTCGCACCGAATGCAGCAGTTCCACGCGAAACCCTTCCGGCACTTTGATGTCGGCCACGGGAGTTGCCTGCGGTTCGGGTGGAGCATCGTCCGTTAAAACAATCGATTCCACATGCATCTGCCCCTTGCGACTGAACGGGTCCAGTCGAATTCCGGTCAAAGGACTGTCCGTGAAGAAATACAGATTGATCGTTCCGGCCGTCTCAGCCGTGCTTCGCAATTCGCCGCGGACGGAATTCTTTTCCGACGTACCGGGTTCAGCCGTTGTCGACCAGAAAACCTGAACGTCGGCCCGTCCCTTGTATTTCGCCGTCAGTGAAATCCGATGCCAGCCTGCCGGAGCATTCACGGCAACCGACAGGTTCGGGTCGTTACCCGTCGATACGATTTTTAGATGCCCGCCGACATTCGAAAGTTCCGCCTGATGAGCGCTGCCCCATCCGGACAAGCCATCCGCAAACGTCCAGCGAGCCTGTTCTGCTGCAAACGCACCTTGAACAGTCAGCAGAACGGCGAACACCGCACTGTGGCTTATTCCCGTGCCGATCTGTCTTGCGCGTCGTGTCGTAAAGGAACAGCTCGCTTGAGTCGCATCAACTTTCATCGGAAGAAGGCACCTTCTGATTGTAAAACCGGATTTCAATTGAACGGCCTGCATGACTGTTTGGAAACGGTCGCCCCTGACGTTTTCAGAGAGGTCCAAACGACATTCGCAGCACGAATGTGAAGAATCCTAGTCGAAAGACGACCGTTTTTTCACCCGGAACGGATGGCAGACCAAAGGTTCATTGGAACTGCTCGGCCATCCGAGGTCGATCACCGGCGGGCATCGAAATGGAAGCCCGGTCAACGGGAAACCTTGTTGCTCACGCAACGCCCAGCAATTGCAGGAGTTTCTCTGGTTGGTTAACCTGCCCCCGGCTTCAGAGAAACCGATCAACCTGAGCTTTCATCGTTCAGGTATCCGTCGCCTGATTTGCCGGAAACCGAGGTAAAAACAATCTGGATATGGGCACGGGAGCCGGAATTTTGGAATCCCTGTCGTAGATTCTGTGGAGATTCCTGAGTTTCCACAGTTCAGGCCACGCACGACAAATTCAGTGTTCCAATATCCGGACGGGCTCCGGCACAGTGGCTGCTGTGGCATCGTCAGACGTTTGGCGGGCACGTCGTCAATGAAAGACGAATGCTGGTGTCTGATCGTGTTCTCCGGAATAGCTGCGGGAAATCGATTTGAAAACTTCAGCGACTGGCAACAGTCCTTCAGAAACCACCACACCGAAAGCCGGTCCATTCCGGACCAAAAGATCCGTCGGATTGGTGCCAGAGACCGGATTGGTGCCAGCGGCGAACCACGTCAGGGGATCGTTCAAGCTGAGTCACGCCAGGGACGAAGTTCTTGTCAGCTGCAGACATGAAAAGCAGCGAACAACTTTCCTCGTGGGACTTGTCTCAAATCCCACACTGGTTTCACGATAGATTTAACGACAAAGCGACCAACGGGAGCGTCTCGGCGCTTGGAATTTTCCACGTCAATCGACTTTCCACGCCCATCGGGTCAAGGGCGACGCCCTTGTTAGAAATAGAAGAAAATGTCAGAGCCTACGGGCGACAAGCCCGCCAGTCAGAAGTCCGATCATAAGCCTGAACCTCGAAAGCCGGGGGAAGATCGTCGAGGCAGCAATCCTCTTCCGCTGGTGCTGGCGGTCGTGGCCATTGTTGCGTTGGTGTCGTTTTTCCGGGGAGACGCCAATCATGGTACGACGGTGCCGTATGGATTCTTCTGGAATGAGCTGAAGAAGGAAAACGTCAAGTCGGTCGGCGTTCACGGCGAGGTGCTGATCGGGGAATGGAAGTCGATTCCCGAAAAGCCGCCGGAAGGACTGGACGGCAAGCTGGAAGCGGAGTTCAACACCGTACTGATGTCTCCGTTTGTGGGCAGCAGCGAGCTGGGAGCGGAACTGGAACGCCAGTCGACGGCCGGATTGATCGTGGAATCGGAGCGTCAGTCCATCGGGCAGGGCATGGAACTGCTCTCGTGGATGATTGTTCCCATGCTGTTCCTGTTGTTCATGTACCTGATGATGCGGCGGTCAGGCGACCCGTTCAGCAGCGGTATGATGGGCAGCTTCATCCGCAGCCCTGCTCGAAAATTCGAAAAGAGCGATACGCCGGTCACCTACGACGACGTGGCGGGCCTGAAAACGGCTAAGCAGGATCTGCAGGAAATCGTTGAATTTCTGAAGAACCCAAAGCGCTTCACCAAGCTGGGGGCTCGAATTCCCAAAGGCGTGCTGCTGGTTGGACCTCCAGGAACCGGCAAGACTCTGCTGGCTCGGGCCACCGCCGGAGAAGCCGGAGTTCCCTTTTTCTCCATCAACGGGTCTGAATTCATTCAGATGTTCGTGGGCGTCGGTGCCACGCGCGTGCGAGACCTGTTTCGGACAGCTCGCGAAGCGTCACCATGTATCGTCTTCATCGACGAAATTGACGCTGTCGGTCGTGTTCGTGGAGCGGGTGTCGGCGGAGGTCATGACGAACGCGAACAAACGCTGAATCAGATTCTGAGCGAAATGGACGGCTTCGAACAAACGGAAGCGGTTATCGTTCTGGCGGCCACCAATCGCAGTGACGTTCTGGACCCGGCATTGCTGAGACCCGGACGATTTGACCGTCATGTCACAGTCGACAAGCCGGCTCGCGAAGGACGTCTGGGCATTCTGAAGGTGCACACCCGCAAAGTGCCGCTGGCAGCCGACGTGGATCTGGAAGCCTTGGCCAAAACAACCATGGGCTATTCGGGAGCAGAACTGCAGAAACTGGTCAACGAAGCCGCCCTGAAAGCCGCTCGTGAAAACAAACGCGTGGTGGACATGGACGACTTCTACTACGCCGAAGACCTGATCGTCATGGGCGCGCGACGGGATGAAATTGTGGATGAGCCGGAAAAGCGCCTCACGGCATGGCACGAAGCGGGGCATGCGGTGCTGGCGTGGTTTCAGGAAGGCATGGACCCGGTTCACAAAGTGTCGATCGTTCCGCGAGGCAATACCGGCGGTGTGACTCGACTGATGCCCGAAAAGGAGATCCCCGCACTCAGCCGCAGCGCGTTGCGGAAGCGGCTGATCATGACCATGGGCGGTCGCGCGGCCGAGAAACTGGAGTTCGACGAATACTCAGCGGGAGCTGCAGGCGACATCGAACAGGCCACGTATATTGCTCGCCGCATGGTGGCTCACTGGGGCATGTCCGAAACACTGGGACCGGTGTCCTTCAAGCAGTCGGAAGAGCATCCGTTTCTGGGTAAGGAAATGCACGCTCAGCGTGAATTCAGCGACGAAACCGCTCGCATCATCGATATTGAAGTGCAGGGTATTCTCAAAGAAGCTAATCAGGCAGCAATCGATATGCTGACTGAATACCGTGAGAAGCTGGATACGCTGGCTGAGGCTCTGCTGGAGCACGAGGACCTGGAATACCAGGATCTCAAACGAATCCTCGGACGTCGTCCGGGCGAAAGCGAAGAAGATGTGAAAGAAAACTCCGGGGGAGAAGTGAAGTCTGAGCCCGCTGACCCTTCAACGCCGTCTTCTGACAGCCAACCCGGTTCAACGTGAAATCAAGTCCGCGAGTACGGCAGGCGGCCGCTTCTGCGATTCATTCTGATTGGATGTCCCTGAATCGATGTTGATGTCAGGGAGTCGCATGGTGGCCGTTCGGTGTTCTTGCGGAACTCAGTGGGCAACGCCTGCTGAAGTCAGGACGCCCTTCAGGTTTTGAACGCGTTCGGCCACGATGGCGTTCCGGCGCTGTCCTGATTCGCAGACGGCTCCGCGAACAGCAAGGATGTCGGGTCGGACGCTCAGAATTCTGCGGATGGAGTCCTGTGTGATCTGCCCGGCGAGGGCGAAAGTCAGACCGTGTTCGCGGCAATCATCGGCCAGCCGAGTCAGCGTTGCACTGTCCATCCAGTCAAAGGTTGACGACCCATCCTTGGTGAAGGTGTCGACCAGCAGTCCGGCACAGCCCGTTTGAATGGCCGCCTGAAAGACGTGTTCCACGGGCGGCGCTGCAGCTCGCTGCCAGTCAGCGTAGGCCACGCCAATCCACAACGCGCGTTCGTCTTCGGGCAGCGTCTTCGAAGCAACGTCCGTTCCGCCACTCGGAAAACGTTGTCGAACGCGCTGCCACTCACGGCACCAATCTGCATGGCCTGCCGTTCGTTCGATGGTGGTCATGCCGGCCAGTCCCAGTTTGACGAACTGCAGTTTGTGGCCAAGCGGACCGATCAGGTCTCGTTCTGTCGAATCTGAATGCACGTCAGCAGTCGGGGCAGAGGCGTCCGCCATCCAGTCGACACATTCGCCCAGCGCGGCGGAAACCGGAACTCGTTGATTTACGGCCGCCACCACGTCATTGATCACCACGGCCCCGGCGCAGCCGAGCGATCCGGCATTGGGCTCCTTGACATCAATGATGTCTGCCCCTGCATTCACAGCCACCAGCGCTTCGGACGCACTTCGCACGGAAACCAGTAACCGTATTGTCATCGAAGGAACTCCGCCACCGCAACGCCGTGCATGCCAATGGCTGCCACACGATCAGACACATTATTTTTCAGCATTGCCTTTGCGGTCGTCACGGCTGTTTGTGAACAGGCATTCCAACGGGATTCAGCGTCACAGGGATCCAGGCATTCAGTGGCCCAGACATTCCTGTCTGTGACTGTCTGCTCCAAACCAAAGTGAAAACCGATGGCACTCATCATTGAATCATTGTTCCACGGACCACGGATAGTACATTCCACCGAAATGTCGCCTGCAAAGACGCGACGTCACTGTTTCTCAGACCTCAGGCCAACGTCGTTATGAATCTGCACCGGATGACGATGCCTCAAAGTCTGACCGCCTTCCACGCGATCAGAGCGTCTCGGGTGGCCCTCACATCATGCACTCGCAAGAGATCGGCCCCGTTTTCGGCCAGAGCCACCGACACGCCGATGGTCCCCGCCGTTCGTTCTTCCACCGCACGTCCCAGAATCTTTGACAGAAACCGCTTGCGGGAATGCCCGATCAGCACGGGGCAATGATGAGTCTGTCGGAGAAACGGGATGGACTTCATCAGAGTCAGATTGTGGTCTGCCGTTTTGCCGAAACCAATGCCCGGATCAATACAGATTCGTTCCCTGGAAATTCCCGCAGCAACGCAAACCTGAATCCGCGCGGCCAGAAAATCAGACACTTCCCGAACAACGTTGTCGTAGTGCGGGTCCTGCTGCATCGTTTGAGGCGTGCCCTTGATGTGCATCAGACAGATTCCTGCCTGACTCCGGGAAGCCACATCAACCATCTGCACATCGAAAGTCATTCCGGAAATGTCATTGATGATGGAAGCTCCGGCGGCCACCGCCTGTCGAGCAACTTCTGCTTTGGTGGTATCGATCGAAAGCGGAACGTCCGAACGCTTGGCCAATGCTTCCACAACCGGAATGGTGCGATCGAGTTCCTCCTGAACGGAAACCGGTGTTGCTCCGGGACGAGTCGATTCGCCACCGATATCCAGGATGTCGGCACCGGCTTCGATCAGCGACAGGGCGTGATCCACGGCCGACGTCAGACTGTTGTATTGCCCGCCGTCCGAGAAGCTGTCGGGCGTGACGTTGACAATTCCCATCAGCAACGGAATCTCCCCCCGCTGCAGCGTTCTGTTTCGTGCCTGCCATGACAACATCAGCGTTCCTCTGACTTCCGCAAATCGTTCACCGGCGTTCGTGGCACTGCCGAAATTGATGTTCAAAAACAAAGAAACGGCACCGATTGAGATTCGGTGCCGTTTCGCGATATTCAGATTATTGCAGGTGTCGTGAGGTTCACAACTCTGCAAATGAACCGGTTACTGCGGAATCTGGTTTCCCGGAGGGCAGGGTGTTACAGTCTGTGAGCCGTTGGCCGCCGGAGGAACTGCTCCTTCGTAGACGCGTTCCTGAACGGCGCCTTCACGCAGGATGGTTCCACTGCCAGCGCCTGCTTCCGTCGAGTATCCGGAACCATCGGCACCACTGATCGCACCAGCATCACCGGCCCCGAAGGCCGCTCCGCTGCCTCCGGCAGCATAGCCAGCGCCAGCCGCGCCGGATACCGAACCTGCTCCGCCGCCACCGTAGCCAACTGCTCCCCCACCGTATCCGCCGCCATAACCGCCACCGAAGTAGGATTTTTCTCCGACGCTGTTTGCCTGATCACAGGTAATGATCAGGTTGCAGTCGCCGGCGTCAGGAGCGTCATTGTAAAAAGCTCCGGCGGTTCGAGACTTGATTCCGTTCGTTTTGTACGCCGTCATTCCGGGGGTTTGGTAAGACTGATCCAGATTTCCGATCGCGTCGCCCAGGTCACTTAGTTCGGCCACCACCGCGCACTGAAGTTCAACCAGACCGACAATCATTCCCAGGACAAGAATCGTACCGAGCAGGACGATTTCTGCGGACAGAATGACACCGTCCTCCTGCTGCCAGAAGTTTTTCAACATGTTACTTTTACCTTTTTGAGAGAGATGAGTTTTTCGGGCGACCCTGAGCCCCGTCCATCCCCCCTGCGCTTGGGGTTCGGATCGGTGATCGCCTGCCGCAACCGTTCAGACTTTGCCGGCGGTCTGAATGCGTTTGCTGGCATCACTCGTTGAGAGCAAGCAACACGCCGAATCATTTGATGACGATTCGCACCCAATGTGAATCACCGAAACGGATTACATAAGTTCCTGTGGGAACACTGGTTAGGAACTTTGTTCTGTTCAGCCTTCGCCGCTGCGATCGCACTCATCCGTACAGATGGCTGATCATTTTGTCAGGCACAGATGTTCAGGCCGGGAGACATCTGTGTGCCGGGTGCGGCGATGTCACGGTGGCTTTGACAACCCGGAAAGCAGTGGAACGGTCATAAGCTTCCCAACTGGTACTTCAGGATCAGATGTTTCGGAGGGGCCTGGCTGGAAGGATTCACACCCATCATCAACATGTGCGAAAGTGATCTGCAATTCTGTGAACGCCATTGAATCTTCACCCGATAAAAATCGCTGCGAGAACACAACACCTTCACTTCGAAAAGGAATTCTGTTCTCCTGCAACACCGACGGATTGGAATCGCAGGCTCTCCGGGGCCGCAAAGTTACGACTGAAACAAACACCATCCATCACCGTTGGTACCCCAATGTCCATAGAAGAGCTGCTGCAGCAGATGGAGGCCTATCGCTCACGGAGAGAGCAGAAAGAACGTCGGCCGGAATGGCTTCAGGAATTTGTTCAACAGATTGCCGACCATTTCGAACCCCTGTGTAACGTGGGGCGAGTCGGGTTTGACTGTCAACTGGATGAACGCGGATGGACCGTCTGCATGTATCTGGGCACCACCGAAATCATCGGTGGCCCGCGCGACGGTGAAGTGGAACACGTCAGCTTTCGAATGGATCTGAATCAGCTGTCAAACGTGTTTTCGTCCATCGACCGATGTGAATGGTATTCCGTCTCCAATGACGGAGACGATCGATTTACTCAGCCGATTCGATCGGTCATGTGCGTCACCGGGATCTTCGCCACAGAACACAAAATACGACTGGAGATCCTCGGATCACCTCCAAGATACATTCGGCCCGGACTACATATTGACCCGTTCGGAACGCCTCGAGTTTCCTGACACTGAAACAACTTTACGGGTTGGGGACGCGGCACACTGATGGCAGTGAACTCTGTCGTCAGTGTGTCGTCTTCATTTTGCGTCCATGTCGCGGGCAAAGACGAATCCTGCTCCACGAAAACTGATGAGCCGCCAGCGTTATCGATCTTCTTTCGGGCATTTCATCGCCCGCAGCAGGCTGGTGTCGTGTCTCTCAAGTCCCTTCGTTTAACTCCAATACCGTTCAACGAAGCTGTTTGGCAGGTTTTTAACCTGCCAA